>JBKHWK010000052.1:0-11104 GCA_046566625.1 Gammaproteobacteria bacterium | reverse complement strand
TCTTGATCGCCGATGTCTGGGCAATCGTCAAAACCATCGGCAGCTCCGCAAGTACAACAGCGAAAGTGGTGTGGGTCGTGCTGATACTGGTACTGCCGGTGCTCGGCCTGATCCTGTGGCTGCTGATGGGCCCGAGAGCGCCGTGAGTCGATTTCTGCTCTGACATTACTGCTGCCGATGGCGGCGCTGGCGCATGGCTGATCGAACAGTCCGCTTCGCGATCCAGCGCTTGTGTATCCGAACCTACCGCGCTTTGGCCAGCGAAAGGCGCGAGAAAGTTCGTCAACCGAGAGGAGATCCAAAATGACCGTTTACACGCTGCCCGAATTGCCCTACGCCTATGATGCACTCGAACCACATCTGTCCGCCGAAACCTTGAAACTCCATCACGACAAGCATCACGCCACTTATGTGAAGGGCGCCAACGAGGCGATGGACAAAATGTCCCAGGCACGGGCCAAGGGAGAGTTCGCCACCATCAATCAGTTGCAAAAGGATCTGGCGTTCAACCTGTCCGGTCATTTCCTCCACTCACTGTTCTGGCAAAACATGAGTCCCGACGGCGGTGGCAAGCCGAGCGGCGACCTCGCCCGCGCCATCGGGACGACTTTTGGCGGCTACGCCGGCTTTTCATCCCAGTTCGAGGCGGCCGCCGCAAAACTGCAGGGCTCGGGCTGGGTGTCCCTGGCTTGGGAGCCCCTGGGCAAGCAGCTGATGGTGGAGCAGGTGCTGGACCACCAGGAAAACATCGGCAACGGCACCCTGCCGATTCTGGTGATGGATATGTGGGAGCACTCCTACTATCTGCAATACCAGAATCGCAAGGCGGACTGGGTGGCAGCGTTCTGGGAGCTGGTAAATTGGGACGACGTCGCCCAGCGTTACGCCAAGGTCACGCAGACAGATGTCGGGTTGAACTAAGGCCTGTTTATCGGCGCGTGCGGGTAGCGGGGAGGGTGACGCCGGCTTTCCGTGACATCGGGTGATCTGCGCGCGTATGCTGCTTCGATTCGAAGCAGCCGGAGGACAGGGGTCTGGAATTTAGGCTAACCAGTCAGACTCTCGCCTGCGCTTGCCGCACCACTTTCGCCACCGTGGGGTGACGTGCACGCCAAAGTGCGCGCCGATCATCGCCAGGTAGTTACTTCACGACCATGTCCCGGATTCCTTCACCAGGACGACCGTCCGCCATCACCCTGGCGTCATCGCGTGCGATCTTCTGCGCCATCCGTTCCAGAAACACTTCGCGACGTGAATGCTCGCCGCGGAAGTGATTTTTTGGGGAGGTATGAATCTTGACGCCAATTGAATTGACGTCGCGCGCCCGCGCGACGATTTGCGTTGCCCGCAGCGGCATCGCGCAGTGGTGAATACCCTGCGCTTGCCTGCGCTATTACGCGATTACTCTGCCGGGGGCAATACCACGATGGTATCGCCCTCGCCGGTTTTTCCGGTATCCCCAGTCTGTCCGGTTTCGCCCTGCGCGCCGGTGGTCCCGGTGGCGCCCTCGTTGCCTTTATTGCCAGGCTCACCTTGCGGGCCTGCTGGCCCCGTAGCCGGCACCACCACCGTGGTGTCGGTACCGCGTTCACAAGCGCTCAGCCCGAGCGCCGTCACCAAAATCGCGATGGTCATTGAATACTTCATGTGTGCTCCTGTTGCAGTGGCGCGGCGACCTCGCCGCAGAATTCATTGTCGGCGGCTGGAAAGACGTTCTCTGTTCGCTAGAGCACGTAAGCCGGTGTCCGCTGCCGCCGCTGGATTTCGACATTGGTCCCCAGTGGGGTGGCATGAAGCGACAGGCACTGCTCAGCGCCCGGTCGCGACGTCGTGCGCAGGTTCCGCGTTCCCCGCGCCGGTGCGCTCAGATGCGCCGGACAGCTCCTGCTGCTTGCCGTCGTAGCCGTAGACGTCATCGAAGAATTGCGGCACGCCGTCCTCATCCACCCGTGCGGTCAGGTACACGAGGTGCACGGCGATCGGCGTTGTCAGCGCCACATGCTCTTCCTTGCCGGCATGCATGGCCGCCTGGATGCGCGCGGCAGTCCATTCAGGCTGGTCGCGCAGCACATAGGCCGCCAGTTCGACCGGCTGTTCCAGCCTGACGCAGCCGTGGCTGAGGTCGCGGGTGAGCTTGTCAAACAGATTGTCGCTGGGGGTGTCGTGCAGATAGACCTGGTGCCGGTTGGGGAACAGAAATTTCACAAAGCCGAGTGCGTTGTCACCGCCCGGTCTTTGCCGAAGCTGGAAGTCGCCGGCATCCTTGGCATTCGCCCAGTCGATGGATACCGGGTCCACCACCTGCGCCCGGCCGTCGACGATGCGCACCACCTCGATGTCATTTTTGTTCAGATAGTTTGAATCCTTGCTGATCAAGGGCAGCATCTCCTTGACCTCGATACTTTGCGGGATGTTCCAGTAGGGGCTGAACACCAGCTTGGTCATGCTGTCGCTGAAGATCGGTGTGCGGTTGGTGCCCTTGCCGACGATCACGCGCATTTTCAGCGGGATGGTGGCGTTCGCGCCGCGTACCTGCAGACTGAAGCCGGGGATGTTGACGAAAATATGCGGTGTGCCGAAGTCCGCTGGCAGCCAGCGCCAGCGTTCCAGATTGAGTGCGAGCTGATCCGCCCGCGCCTGCGCCGACAGGTTCATGGCCGCGATCATGGCGGGGTCGGGAAGGCCATCCGGGTTGAGCCCGTGGCGGGATTCGAAACGACGCACGGCGTCGGCGAGGCCGGCGTCGTAAGTATCGATGACGGCGGTCTCTGCGCCGTCGGCCGCCCGCTCGGGCTGCGCGGCATGGCGATCCTTGAACTCGGCATCCGCGCGGGCAAGATCTTCCGCGAACACATTGCCGCTACCCGCCGGCTGATCGGCGAGATCGCCGAGGATGCGCAGGTTGTCGCGCAGCGCGGCCAGTCCGGGACTGGCCTGGCCCAGGTTCAGCGCCATGTCCGGCGCCAGAGGTTGCAGCTTGCCTTCAGCGGCGATTTTCCGGTAGCGCTGGAGCATCGCCTTGAGGCGCGCATATTCGGCGTGGGGCGGCGCCAGGCGGACGGGCAGCGCCGCCAGCTGATTGTCGGCGACTGCCGCCAGCACGATGCCCACCACGTCGAGGGTGCGCGGGCTGACGGTCCAGTCCGCATCGATCTGGCGCGCCATCGCCGGCCGCCCCAGCGCGAGATCGCCGCCGTAGCGCAGCAGCGCGGCGGTAAGGGCGAGCTCCAGCCCGGTGGCGGCCGCGGGCTCAGCACCTTCCTTCAGCGCCTGAATCTGGGTCCGAAGGCTGTCGCTGTCGTATCGCCCCGGGTCCAGCCCGTCGTCGCCGGCGGCAGCGAGAAGAGTCCTGAGAGCGGCCACGGAATCCCGCGCCTTGCCATCGATGATCCACACCGGCTGGTACTGTCGCCGTTGGTAAAAGTCTCTGGTCTGTTCCCAAAGCTGGCTATCGCCTGTGGCTGCGGCGCCCGGGTCAGGCGACGCTGCACCCGCCAGCCGGGCTTTCAGGGCTTGTATCTCCCGGTCGGAGGGGGCGTCCGACGGTTGGCATCCGGTCAGCGCGATCAGGAACAACAGACTGGCCAGGCGTTTCATCATGCGACGAGTATGCGCGCGCCGAACCGCCGAAAATGTCTGTTAACGCACACAGGGCACGTTTCTATGTGCGGCTGCGCACTGATCGGTGCGCTGTTGGGGGCTACCTTGCCCGGGACTCCATTTGCCTGAGATCGATGTCGCGGATGAATATAAGCCATGACTGATAGCACCTCGCGTGCCGATCCCGCCGATCCCGCCAGCGCCGTACCCGACTTCCATCAACTCAAGCACGCGGTCGAGGATCGGCGCACCGGCTCGTGGGCGCTGACCGGAATTTTTGTGCTCGCGTTCGTCGCTGCGCTGTATTTCGCGCGCGACCTGGTGCTCCCGGTCATCCTGGCGTTGATCCTGAGCGCGGTGTTCAGTCCGGCTGTGCGCGGCCTGCAGAAACTGCGGATTCCCGCGCCACTGGGGGCGGGGCTCCTTGTGGTAGCGCTGCTGGTCGCTTTCTTCACGGCGACCTACAACCTGGCCGAACCCGCTGGCGTGTGGCTCGACAAGGCCCCGCTCGGCATCGGCCAGATTGGCGTCAAGCTGCGACGCATCACCGGACAGTTCAAGGAGGTCACCGACACCACCGAACAGGTCAAGCAACTGGCGCAGGAAATGACCAACGGTCGCGGCAATGGCAAACGCGTGCAGGAAGTCAGCATGAAAGCGCCGAGCTGGACGGCCACCGCGCTCGCCGCGGCCAATAAATTCGCGTTGACCGCCGTCAGCACGCTGACGCTGCTGTACTTTCTGCTGGCGTCCGGCGATTTTTTCCTGCGCAAGATGGTCTCGGTGACCCCGCGGCTCAGGGACAAGAAGCGCGCGGTGGAGATCACGCGGCAGATCGAGGCCGAAGTTTCGGCTTACCTGATCACGGTCACCGTCATCAATGTGGGTCTGGGCGGCGCGGTCGCGCTGGCGTTGTACGCGCTGGATGTGCCCAACCCGGCACTGTGGGGTGTCATGGTGGGACTGTTCAACTTTGTGCCCTACCTGGGCGACATGGCGAGTGTCAGCGTGCTGACCATTGTCGGCCTGCTGACTTTCGATGAGCTCGGGCGCGGCCTGTTGGTGCCCGCTGTGTTCTGCGTGCTGACCGCGGCCGAGGGCTATGTCGTCACGCCGCTGGTGTTGGGGCGCCGCCTCAGCCTCAACCCGGTGGTCATTGTGCTGGCCGTGCTGTTCTGGGGCTGGATGTGGGGTCTGCTCGGCGCGCTGCTCGCAGTGCCCATTCTCGTGGTGGTCAAGACCTTCTGTGATCGCGTCGAGCCGCTGCAAGCCTTCGGCGAATTTCTGGGTGCCTGAGCGCAGGCGGCAGTTGCGCCAGCGGCGGGCGCGGGCCGCGGTCGACGATCTGCCGCGCGCATTACCTATGCGTGGTTGCGTACAGACGTCAACGGGCGCAGAGGTCATTCTGGGTTCGGCATAGCGCCGCACATCGAGTGCCGTGCGGGCTCAGTTCACCCATCTCAACGCGGAGCTCCCCATGAACAAAGATCAGGTTAGCGGTCAGATAAAACAGGCGACAGGTGCTATCAAGGAAACTGCCGGCAAGATTCTGGACGACAAGGCGATGGCTACCAAAGGCAAGATTCAGCAGAAGGTCGGCAAGATTCAGCAGGGTTATGGCGATCTGAAGGAGGACATCAAGAACGAAAAGTAATTTGTTCCCGGATGGGTGCGCGGACTTATGGAGTCCCCGACACCCCTTGCCGGTACCCCGCCCATGGCTCAACAGTGCAATTGCGATAAGTGGAGACGACGATGAACTACGAAGAAAACGATAAGTTCGGCATGTATCGCACCACCGGTAACGGCGCCGGCCCCGAAATCCGCAAAGGCCCGGGCCCCGAGCTGATGGGTGCGGACACCTTGGTTGGCAACGACGTGTACAACCTGAAAGGCGAGGACCTCGGTGATATCAAGGAAATCATGCTCGATATGCGCAGCGGTACCGTGAGTTACGCGGTGCTCTCCTTTGAGCCCTTCTTCAGCTTGGGCGAAAAACTGTTTGCCGTGCCCTGGAGCGCGCTGACGCTCGACACCAAACATAAGCGTTTTACGTTGAATGTAGACAAATCTCGCCTCAAGGATGCGCCCGGATTCGACAAGAGCCATTGGCCGGACATGGCCGATCAGACCTGGCAGAAAGAGATTCACGCCTACTACGGTATCGCTTACTGAGTGTCGCGCGGGCGGGGGGGGTGTAAAAACAACTGTGTAAGTGGCTGGTTCACGGCACACAGGCACCCTGTCGCCGTACAGGATGATGAACTGGTTGAGTGCCGCTTTCCAGTCGCGGATTGGCTTGGCACGGTCCAAGCGGAAGCGGGCGGGTCCGCGACCTCGGTCACGACGGTGAGCGGGGCGGACGGCGCGAAATGGTCGATGCGGACCGTGCGGCCGAAACGTCCGCCGGCAGCCCTTGCCGCAGGCACCGCGCCATGTCGTGCAGCGTGTCGCCGTGCGGGTAGCGCCGCCGCCAGACCAGGCCGATCGTCCGGTGCGGGACTGGGCGCTTGAAGCGGCGGATCTCGAGCCCGGCGGCGCCGCGCACACCGCTTGGCCCCGCGGCGAGGGCAGGAAGCAGCGTGCAACCGATGCCGCCCGCCACCATGTGCGCGAGCGTCTCCAGGCTCGTTGCCATCAGTTCCTCGGATGCCGCGCCGGCTGCGCCGCAGATCTCGAGCGCCTGTTCGCGCAGGCAATGCCCCTCTTCAAGCAGCAGCACGCCCGCCGCGGTCAACGCCTTCGGGTCGACGGTGCGTCTGGCGGCAAGCGGGTGTCCCTTCGGCAGCGCGGCGACGAAGGTTTCATCAAAGAGCGGTTCGACTTCGAGATCCTCGGCCTCGACGGGCAGGGCGACGAGCGCGGCGTCGAGATCGCCGGCCGCGAGGGCTTGCAGCAGTCCGGCGGTCAGCCCTTCGCGTAGCAGTAGCCTGATCCGCGGAAAGCTGCCACGCAAAACTGTCAGCGCGTGCGGCAGGTAGTACGGCGCGACGGTCGCGATGGCTCCCAATCGCAAAGACTCGAGTCCACCCTTGCCCTGTGCGTGCGCGAGCACACGGATGCGCTCGGCTTCCGCAACAATGGCGCGTGCCGCGCGCAGGATTTCGCGGCCTGCGGGCGTGGGCGTTACCCGACGCAGGCTGCGGTCGAACAGCGCCACCCCAAGGTAGTCCTCGAGTTTTTTCAGTTGCGTGGAGAGCGTGGGCTGGCTGACATGGCAGCGCTCCGCGGCCCTGGCGAAGTGGCCCGTGTCGGCGACGGCGACGAAGTAGCGCAGTTCCTGAAGGGTCATGTGTCGGGCAATAGAGAATGTGAAAGACTGCATTCTATAGATTCAATTTGATACATGATGTCGCAAGACGCCCAATGGCTTAGCCGCAAGGCACAACCCAAGCGAACGGAGGACCTATGAGCGATACACCGGCGATGACATCGCAGAGCAAAGATGGGGTACAGAGCACCGGCAAGTGCCCGGTGATGCACGGCGGCGCCACGTCGGCCGGCATCGCGAACATGGAGTGGTGGCCCAAGGCGCTGAACCTCGACATCCTTCACCAGCACGATACGAAGACCAATCCGTTGGGTGAGTCCTTCAATTATCGTGAAGAGCTCAAGAAGCTCGACGTCGCCGCGCTCAAGCAAGATCTGACCGCGCTGATGACCGACAGCCAGCCCTGGTGGCCGGCGGATTGGGGCCACTACGGCGGGCTGATGATTCGCATGGCCTGGCACGCGGCGGGCACCTATCGCACGGCCGACGGCCGTGGCGGAGCCGGCACGGGCAACCAGCGCTTCGCGCCGCTCAACTCCTGGCCGGACAACGCCAACCTCGACAAGGCCCGTCGTCTACTCTGGCCGATCAAGAGGAAATACGGCAACAAAATCAGCTGGGCCGATTTGATCGTGCTTGCCGGCAATGTGGCCTACGAGTCCATGGGCCTGAAGACTTTCGGCTTTGGCTTCGGCCGCGCGGACATCTGGCATCCAGAAAAAGACATCTACTGGGGCTCGGAAAAGGAATGGCTGGGCTCGGCTCGCCACGACGGTGAGAACCGCGAGACGCTGGAGAATCCGCTGGCCGCCGTGCAGATGGGCTTGATCTACGTAAACCCCGAGGGCGTTGACGGCAAACCCGATCCGCTCAAGACCGCGCGGGACGTGCGTCTGACCTTCGCACGCATGGCCATGAACGACGAGGAAACCGTGGCGTTGACGGCCGGCGGCCACACCGTTGGCAAGGCGCACGGTAATGGCGACGCCGCCAACCTCGGCCCGGCGCCGGAAGGCTCGGACATCGAGGAACAGGGCCTCGGCTGGAATAACCACAACACCCGCGGCATCGGCCGCGACACCGTGACCAGTGGTCTCGAAGGCGCCTGGACCACGCATCCGACGCGGTGGGACAACGGCTACTTCAAGCTGCTCCTAGGCTACGACTGGTGGATACAGAAATCGCCGGCCGGCGCTTGGCAGTGGGAGCCGGTGAACATCAGGGAAGAAGACATGCCGGTGGATGTCGAAGATCCCTCGATTCGCCGCAAGCCGATCATGACCGACGCCGACATGGCGATGAAGTTCGATCCCGCATACCGCAAGATCGCCGAACGCTTTCATCAGGATCCGGCCTATTTCTCGGAAGTGTTCGCCCGCGCCTGGTTCAAGCTCACGCACCGCGACATGGGGCCCAAGGCGCGCTACATCGGCCCGGAAGTTCCCCAGGAAGACCTGATCTGGCAGGACCCGGTGCCCACAGGTCGCAAGGACTACGACGTCGCCGCGCTCAAGGCACGGATCGCCGCAAGCGGCCTGTCCGTCGGCGAGATGGTCGCTACCGCCTGGGACAGCGCGCGCACCTTCCGTGGCTCGGACATGCGCGGCGGCGCCAACGGCGCGCGCATTCGCCTGGCGCCGCAGCACGACTGGGAAGGTAACGAGCCTGCGCGTCTGGCCAAGGTGCTCGGCGCACTGGAGCCGCTGGCGAACAACGCTGGCGCGAGCCTCGCGGATGCGATCGTCCTGGCCGGCAACCTCGGTATCGAGCAGGCCTCCAAGGCGGCAGGCTTCAATATCAGCGTACCGTTCGCGCCAGGCCGAGGCGATGCGACCGACGCGCAGACCGATGCCGATTCCTTTGGCGTGCTGGAACCGCTCGCCGACGGCTATCGCAACTGGATGAAGCAGGACTACGCCGTCAGTGCCGAGGAGTTGCTGCTTGATCGCACGCAACTGATGGGCCTCACCGCGCACGAGATGACCGCACTGGTCGGGGGTATGCGCGTGCTCGGCACCAACCACGGCGGCACCCAGCACGGTGTATTCACCGATCGCGTCGGCGTGCTGACCAATGATTTTTTCGTCAACCTCACCGACATGGCCAATACCTGGAAGCCATGCGGCAACAACCTCTACGAAATTCGCGACCGCAACACCGGCAAGGTCAAGTGGACCGCGACGCGGGTGGATCTGGTGTTCGGCTCCAATTCCATCCTGCGCGCCTACGCCGAGATCTACGCGCAGGACGATGGCAAGGAGAAGTTCGTGCAGGATTTCGTGGCGGCATGGACGAAGGTCATGAACGCGGATCGCTTCGATTTGGCGTGAGGGCCAGCAGCGCAGCACATCGCCGGGTTTGTGCGGTGCTCCGCAGAGCACCGCTGTTGTCATGTTCACGAAATGTTCCACACTTACGCTGCCGCCGGAATCATTTGATCCTGCGCAATACGGCCCGTTTGAAATGTTGCACCCTTGCAGGGCGCCGGTTATGGTTGTCGGCGACACTGAACCTGAAACGGCTTGCTGGATTCGGTGGCAACCGCTGATTCTTGGATTTGACGGGCAAATGCGCCTGGAGGTGAACGGCAGCAACCGTGGGATACAGACGATTTCGTGAAGTGAAGTGAAGTGAAGTGAAGTGAAGTGAAGAAAAATGAGTACAGCTTGCCAAGCAATGTACTTAACTAAAAGATATCAAAAGGAGCTTTGATCATGAAAAACCTTCGCAAATCAATACCATTACATTTCGGCGCCGCCGCGCTGGCTACGGCCATCCTGGGCGTCGCACCGCTGGCAGGGGCGATTCCGGCCCCCGACGCCAATTCCGTCCTGATCCTCGACACCACGGTAAGTGGCGGGGCCGCCAGCGTGGAGGCCGTACAGGCCACTCTGCTGGGCCTGAACCCGGTGGTGGTCGACGCGGACACCTGGGCGGCCACGACGGGCCCTGAATTCGCTAGCTATCGTGCGCTGATCCTGGGCGATCCAAATTGTGCCATCGGTACTGCTTCGCTGGCCCCGGCGGAAGCCAACCGCGCTGTCTGGTCGCCGGCGGTGACCGGCAACGTCATCACCATCGGCACCGATCCGGTGCTTCACTCGTCCCTGCCCGGCGCGGTCAATCTGATCAACAAGAGCATCGAGTATGCCGCGGACGCCCCGACCACCGGCGCAGTGATCGGCCTGAGTTGCTATTACTTCGATGCAGTGGCCGGCACCCCGGTGCCGGTTCTGGACCAGTTCGGCACCTTCAGCGTGGTGGGGCAGGGCGGCTGCCCGGCGGCTTCGCACATCATCGCGGCGCATCCGGCCCTGGCCGGATTGACCGATGCCGATCTGTCCAACTGGGGCTGTTCGACGCACGAGGGCTTCGACAGCTGGCCGGTGGATTTCCTGCCGTTGGTGATTTCCACCGATGTCCCCTCGCCCTTCGTGGCGCCGGACGGCACCTCGGGCGCGCCCTACATCATGGCCCGCGGCGAGGACCTGGCGCCGATCCTGTGCGGCAATGGGGTGATCGACCCGCTGCCCGCGGTGGAGCAATGCGACGATGGCAACGTGATCAGTGGCGATGGCTGTAGCGCCCAGTGCCTGATCGAAGAACCGGTCAACGATCCTCCGGTGTGTGACGGCGCTTCCGCCGATGCCATGCAGTTGTGGCCGCCGAACCACAAGCTCGCCAATGTGGGCATCGTGGGCGTAATGGATCCCGATGGCGATGACGTCAGCCTGACCATCACCACAGTGACCCAGGACGAGCCGGTCAAAGCCAACAAGGGTGATAAATCCCCTGACGCGAAGATCAACCCGGACAGCACCGTGGCTGTGCGGGTAGAGCGCAGCGCCCAGGGCGATGGCCGGGTCTACCAGATCGGCTTCACTGCCGACGATGGCAACGGCGGCACCTGCGAGGGCGTGGTACGGACCTGCGTGCCCCACGACCAGGGGCAAGGCAACGACTGCATCGACGGCGGTGACGGCATCAACTCCCTGCTGCCCTGAACCGGTACGGCACCGCGCCCCGGCGCGGTGCCTGCCACTTCTCCGGCAAGGCCCCGGCATGCTCCGGGGCCTTGCTCGTTTCAGGTCGGCAATCCTGGAATGAATACTCCCTGCAACAGCGCTGCCGACGTTGACCACGCAGAATCAGTATGTGATCTTCCCGCCATTTGACGGACACCGGGTTTTCGAAAGAATAACCCCAACCCCCGAGGTGTCCGATGAGCAAGAA
>JBKHWK010000051.1:0-11472 GCA_046566625.1 Gammaproteobacteria bacterium | reverse complement strand
TCGGTGAACTGCGCCTCTACCGTGTTCTCGGCCTCGTTGATGCCATCGGTATAGAGGATGAGCATGTCTCCCTCGCGCAGCTCTCGCGTCGCCGTCGCATAGACTGCGCTTGGATCGATGCCAACCAGGATGCCCTTGGGTTGCTCGAGATACTGGAATCCCTGCTCGGCGTTGCCGAACAGCGGGCGGTTGTGGCCGCCGTTGGCGTAGTGCAGGCGGCCCCGGCGCAGATCGATGAGGCAGATCATCAGCGTCACGAACATGCACAGCGGATTGTCCCGGCTGAGTTGGACGTTGAGCGTCTCGATGGTGCGCAGTATGTCCTGGCTGTTCAGCATCTCGGTGCGCAGCAGCGTAATGGACCGCATCATGAACAATGCGGCCGGAATGCCCTTGCCGGCGACATCGCCGATGGCCACGCAAATGTGGTCGGCGTCGACGGAAAAAGCGTCGAAAAAATCGCCCCCGACCTCCCTGGCCGGGACCATCAGGCCTTCGACTTCGATTTCGGGAATTCCCGGGAACAACGGCCGCATGGGTAGCATGCCGACTTGCAAATCCCGCGCGATGCGCAATTCCTTCTCCAGGTACTCCAGGCGCAGGCTCTGCTCCAGCGTTTTCTGCATGGCGGCGTTGCGCGACCGCAGGCGCGCGGCGATCTGCCGTAGCAGATTGCGGGCAATCCCTGGGACCAGCAGAAAATCCGACCACAGGAGGGTCTCGGGTATACCGACCACAAGGCAATCCCCAGTCGCCGAGACGGATGCGGTCGGCGCCAGGCTGTCGATGATCGAAACCTCGCCGACGAACTCTCCGGGTTCGACGACAAAGCCCCTCTCGGACTCCAGGGATTCGAGATGAATGGTAAGTCGGCCGGACAGTAACAGGTACAGGTGGTGATTGGCCTGACCCGACGACAACAGCACCGAGCCGTGGGCCAGATACCGGTATTCACAGCGCAGCAGGAGCGGTTCGAGCGTGGTGAACGGGGTTCCCGCAAACAAGGGCAAGGCGGTCAATTGCGCCCGGTGCTTGGCGATGACCTCGCGCGGGGCCAGGCCGACCCCTGGGGTCGCGGGAGTGCCCTGATCCATCAAGGACTCGGCTGGTCGTTGATCGATTGCTTGTCCAGGCGTACCCGCATGAGGTTGGTCTGCCCGATCCGCTGGTATTCCTGTGCAGCGCTGAACGCGAGAATCAGGAGGATCCCGCGGCCTCCTATGGAAGCACTCGCCAACGAGCCGGTCTCCGGATAGCGGACTTCGGCAAAGGGATTGAAGGCGATGCCGTCGTCACGGATTTCCAAGACGACCTGATCCGGCTGATCCTCCAGCCGGATGCGGATGTGGTGAATCTCCTGATCCGCGTAGGCGTAGCTGATGATGTTGGGCAGAGCCTCGTTCAGCACCAGATCCAGTTTGAACACCGTGCGCTCAGACCAGCCGAAATGTTCGGTGGCCCGCTCCAGCCAGTCGGCCACCCGTCGCAGCTCGTCGGCTCGATTGGCGATGGTCAGGTTCAGAAGGTCGTCGTTGGTCGACCGGGCGTCGGCGGGCATGGCGAGGCCGGCGCCGCTTACTGGCCGGTGATTTCGAGCAGGGTGTCCAGGGCCTCGCGCAGATCTTCGTGGACCTGGATCAGGTTCGACACCCCGGAGGTGTCGAGGACCTCCCGGACATTGGGCTGGGGCTTGTAGAGCACCAGTCTGCCGCCGCGCATGCCGACGCCCTTGGCGGTGGCCAGCAGGGCGCGCATGCCGAGCGAGGCGAGAAAGGTCACCTCCGACAGATCCACCAGAATGGCGCCCCCGGGGATGGCGGTCAGGGCGGTGAACTGCACTTCAATGGCCTGGGCGCCCAGGATGTCCAGGCGGCCGTTCAGGCTCGCCAGGACGACGCCATTGTCCAGGGTTTCGGTGCGGGCTTGCATGTTCACATTCTCCGGTGCGGTAGACAGCAGATGACCCGATCGGAAAGATTGCGGGTGGACAGGGCGGTCCGGGATTGGCTGGTTGTTTAGGCTGCCCCGGCCAAGGCCCAGCCTAGGAGGTGATGATGACGTTTTTGTGACGTAGATGATCGCAGGCGGGCCGGTAGGAAGAGTGACCCTCAGTCGGTACACAGGGCAATCTGTCCGACCCGCGGCAGCACGACGTCGATCAGGCGCTGGCTGTGGTCGAGCAGTTCGGCATCGGTCCCGGCCAGCGGGCGCAGGATGAACTTGGCGATGCCCTCGCGCGCATAGGCGGCGATGGTGGCGAGAATGGCGTCTTCGCCCACCGCCAGCAGGTGGCTCAGATCGGCATCCGGCGCCGCGCGGCGAAAGCGGCGCAGTTCGCGCTGACAGACCGGATCGTCGGCGGAACCGAAATGCACGAAGAAGCCGGTGCCGTAGTGTTCGGGGTCGATGGCGCGATCACTTTCCTTCAATGCCGCCTGAATGCGTCGGCGCGCCCGGCCGGCACTGGCCGGAGATTCCAGACCCGCCTGCCAGCCGGTGCCGAAGCGCACGGTGCGGCGGATCGCGGCTTCGCTGCTGCCGCCGATCCACAGCGGCAGCGGCTTCTGCGCCGGCAGTGGCGCGATCACGGCATCGCGATACCGGTAGTGCTCGCCCTCGGTGCTCACCGATTCGCCGCGCCACAGCCTCGAGATGATGTCGAGGCCCTCATCGGTGCGCTGGCCGCGTCCCTGGGTGCCGCGCCCGGTGGCAGCCCATTCCGGCGCGGTGTCGGCGCCGATGCCGAAGGCGGGCAGCAGGCGCCCGCCGCTCAGAAAATCGATGGTCGCGCACTGCTTGGCCAGTACCAGCGGATCGCGCAGGGCGACCGACGCCACGTTCATGCCGAACTTCAGGTTTTTCGACGCACCCGCGATGGCTGCGAGCGCAGTCATGCATTCGAGAAAGGGTTCGTCGGACACCAGGCGGTCGGTCTGCCACAGGGAATCGATGCCGCCCTGATCGCACAGTTCGACCCAGCGCCAGAAATTGTCGGTTTCCGCGAAGGGAAACCGCGCCATGCCCAGTCCGACGCCGATACCCATATTGGTGTTCCTCGGCTAAAACCGGAAACGGTCGGCGGCAAAGGCCGCCAAGGTGGCCTCGACCGCTGCGGGCGCGGCGCCGGCCAGGGGCGCGATGATCTGGGTATGGATGCCCGCTGCGGCATCGGCGGCGATGCGCGCGCGGCATTCGTCGGCGCTGCCGATCACCGCGATCTCATCCACCAGGGCATCGTCCAGCGCGCTCGATGTGCGGGCACGGTCGCGCGCCGCCCAGCCGGCGGCGATCTCGCCCGCCGCGCCCGTGAAGCCGGCCCAGGCAAGAAAATGGTTGTACACAGGGTTGGCGTAATAGGGTGCGAAGGCGGCGCGGAACAGATCGCGCGCGGCGGGCTTGTCGTCGGTCACCAGCACCATGGCGCGGTTGACGATCTCCACCGTGCGCCAGTCCTTGCCGGCGCGCTCGGCGCCGATCCGCACATGTTCCAGTATTTTGGGCAGCGCCGAGCGTGGCCACAGATTGATGATCACGCCGTCGCCCACTTCGGCGGCGGTCTCGATCATCTTGGGGCGCAGCGCGGCGAGGTAGATCGGCGGTGGATTCTCCAGCGCTTCCTGACGGTAGTTGCGGCTGCGCAGGCCGTCGCGGTCGAAATCCGATTTCTCACCGCGCAACATCGAGCGCACCAGCTGCGCGGTGTTGCTGACGCGGGTCAGGGGCTTGTCGAACGCGACCCCGTGCCAGTCGATCATCATGGTCTGGCTGGAAGTGCCCAGACCCAGCACGAAGCGCCCGGGCAGTAACTGGCCGAGGGTATTGGCAGTCGCGGCCAGCACCGCCGGGGTGCGGGTGAAGACGGGCGTCACCGCGACGCCGATGCGGATATGCTGGGTGATGCCCGCAAGTGCCGCCGCAGTGGTCAGCGCGTCGGGGGCGCCGGCATCGGCGAACCAGGCGTCGTCGTAGCCGTGCTGTTCGGCCCAGCGCACCCGCTCCAGGGTGTCGGCTACACGTGGGCCGGCGGGCAGGGTGACGGCGATGCGTTTGCGGAGTGTCATGGCGCTTTTCCCGGGAAAGCCGCAGTCTGGCATTTTGCCGGGCCTCGACTCAACCGGTAAGCTTCGTACCCTTTCAGAGGATAAAAATCATGGCGGAACTGACAGCGGTCCGGCAGGGCCACGAATTCGACGAGGCGGCGCTCGCCCGCTTCATGGCGGAGCAGGTGAAAGGCTTCGTCGGGCCGCTGCGCGTGCGCCAGTTCGACGGTGGCCAGAGCAACCCCACCTTCATGCTCGAAGCCGCCTCCGGGCGCTATGTGCTGCGCAAACAGCCGCCCGGGCAACTGCTGCCCTCCGCCCATCAGGTCGATCGCGAATACCGGGTGATGAAAGCGCTGCAGGACACCGCGGTGCCGGTCCCCAAAATGCACGCGCTGTGCGAGGACACCAGCGTCATCGGCACCAAGTTCTACATCATGGAAGCGGTGGAAGGGCGCATCTTCGCGCGGCCGCTGATGGAAGAGGCGCCGCCGGAACAGCGCCGCGAACTGTGGCGCGATCTCGTGCGGGTGCTGGCCGCGTTGCATGCGGTGGACTACAAGGCTGTTGGGCTGGAGGACTACGGCCGCCCGGGCAACTATTACGAGCGCCAGGTGGCGCGCTGGACCAAGCAGTACGGCGCCGCCAAGACCGCGCATATCGAGAGCATGGAGCAGCTGCTCGAATGGGTGCCGGCCCATATTCCGCCGTCCGAGGACGTCTGCATCGCCCACGGCGACTACCGCGTACAGAACATCATGTTTCATCCCACCGAGCCGCGCGTGGTCGCGGTGCTCGACTGGGAGCTCTCGACCCTGGGCCATCCGTTCGCCGATCTGGGCTACCTGTGCATGGAGCACAACGCCGACTTCTATGGCGAGGTGAGCCTGCGCCGGCCGGCCGCCGAACTGGCCGAGCTCGGCATTCCCTCCCAGGAGGAAGTCGTGCGCTGGTACTGCGAGTTCTCCGGTCGCGAACGCATCGACGACTGGGAGTTCTACGTCGCCTACAACCTGTTTCGCTCCGCCGCCATCGTGCAGGGCGTCTACAAGCGCGGTCTCGATGGCAACGCCAGTTCCACCAACGCGCTGGAATACAAGGACGAATGCCGCAATCGGGTGGACCGCGCCTGGGAGATTGCACAGCGTCTGGATCGGGGGTGATTCCCCGCACTTGCCGTACCCGGTACTGCGGGGTGCAGGGAGGATTTCATGATCGATCAGGAATTCGCGGCGCACTTCGCGGCCGACTGGATCGCGGCTTGGAACAGTCACGATCTCGAACGCATCCTGGCGCACTACAGCGATGACTTCGAAATGTCCTCGCCGGTGATCGTGCAGGTTGTGGGTGAGCCCTCGGGTCGGCTCCAGGGCAAGCCGGCGGTGGGTGCCTACTGGGCAAAAGCGCTGGCGCTGATTCCGCAACTGCATTTCGAGCTGGTGACCACACTGCTGGGCGCGGACAGCATCACGCTCTATTACAAGGGTGCGCGCGGCATGGCGGCCGAAGTGTTTTTCTTTGGTCCGGAGCGCAAGGTGGTGCGGGCTTACGCCCATTACGCGGTGATGGGGTAAAAATAGCCGCGTAACTGGCTGGCTCATGTCAGGTAGGTACTCTGTCGCCGCAGTGGGTAATGAACTCGGCCGGCGCGGCTTTCTGGGCATAATCCATCCTTGGATTCCAAGGTAGGGGCCTGTCTACCTTTCAAGCGATGTAGCCTCTACGGGGGCGTTGTACACTGACCCCGGCTTCCTTTTTCGGTCATCTTCTTACACTGGCTCCTTATCTCGGTAGCTGCAAACAGGCAAAAAACAACAGGAGGTAAATTATGTACCTGACCCAGACCCTGCATCGTGCCGCGCGTGTGCATCCGGACAGACTCGCCACCATCTGCGGTGACCGCCGCACCAGTTATGCCAGCCTGCAGGACCGCGTCAGCCGCCTCGCCGGCGCACTGAGGGCGCTCGGCGTTGCTCCTGGTGACCGCGTGGGTATGCTGTCACTCAACTCGGATCGCTACCTCGAATATTTCTTCGGCGTGTACTGGGCAGGCGGCGTCGTCAACGCCGCGAATATCCGCTGGAGCGCGAGCGAAATCGCCTATTCGTTCGAGGACTGTGACACGCGGGTTTTGTTTGTCGACGACCAGTTCCTGCCGATGCTGGCGGCCATACGCGAGCATGCGCCCTGCGTGCGCACCGTCATCCATTGCGGCGATTCCGCGACGCCTGAGGGCATGCTGAACTACGAGGCGTTGGTCGCGGAAAACGCACCGGTCGAAGATGCCATGCGCAGCGGCGAGGACCTCGCGGGAATTTTCTATACCGGTGGCACCACGGGCTTTCCCAAGGGCGTCATGCTCCCGCATCGGGCGTTGTACGCCAATGGTCTGTCCTTGGCTGCCGACGGCTTCGATCCGCGCGGAGTGATCGGCCTGCATGCTGCGCCAATGTTTCATCTGGCAGACCACGCCCTGGTCAACGGGCTCGCGATGGGCGGCGCCACGCATGTGATATTGCCGGCGTTCAACCCGCAGGCCGTTGCTGAGACGATTGAACGCGAGAAAGTTCGCGCGACGTTGCTCGTTCCGACCATGATCCAGATGCTGGTCGATTCACCGGTGATCCGAGAGCACGATCTTTCCAGTCTGGAATTCCTCGCCTATGGCGGCTCGCCTATCGCCGAAGCGGTGATTGACCGTGCGCTGGCCGTGATGCCGCAGGTAAAAATGCTGCAGATCTACGGCATGACGGAGTTGGCGCCGGTAGCAACGACGTTACCGCACGAATTCCACGTCGGCGAGGGCCGTCGGCAGGGTAAGACCCGCTCCGCCGGGCGACCGACCATGATCTGCGATGTGCGCATCGTCGATGCCGAGGGCGCTGAGGTACCGCGCGGCACCATCGGTGAGGTTGCCGCGCGCGGCCCCGGCGTGATGCTGGGCTACTGGAACAAACCCGAGGCGACCGCCGAAGCCGTCAGGGACGGCTGGATGCACACGGGCGACGGTGGATACATGGACGAAGAGGGGTTTGTCTACATCGTCGATCGCATCAAGGACATGATTGTCACCGGCGGTGAGAACGTCTACTCCGTGGAAGTCGAGAACGCGGTCGCCAAGCACGCAGCGGTGATGCAGTGCGCGGTCATCGGCATTCCGGACGACCAGTGGGGAGAGCTGGTACATGCGTGCGTGGTGCCGTACAGCGGGGCGAGCGTGACCCTGGACGAGCTGCAGCAGCACTGTAAATCCATGATCGCAAACTACAAGGTGCCGCGCAGCCTGGAGATCATGGAGTCGCTCCCAATGTCAGGCGCCGGCAAGATATTGAAGAAAACACTGCGGGAAAAGCATTGGGCGGGACGCAATCGACAGGTGGGGTAGTCGCGGGCGCGGAGATCGTGCCAGCTGACACCCCTTTTATTGGGACCTTACACTGCCCCCTTTTTGGTGCTGCTATGAACGAAAATCAAAGGGGGCGTTCTGGTTCGCGACCTATCAGGCTGCTGAAAAACGTTGGCGAGGCAGCGGATGCAAGGCGAGAATGGCCGAAAAAGCGGAGTTTACCGATAGTAAATGAGCATTTTGAGGTCATTCTCAACACCGCAGACGCAACGCAGGTAGTTTTTCAGCAGCCTGCTATCAGGGTGGGCTGAATGGCGCGTTGTTTGTCGACCTGCTCAAGCGGTTGATGTACCGGCGCAAGAAACCGTTGCACTTGGTGGTCGATGGTCTGCCTGCGCACAAGAACAAAGTCGTGAAGGACTATGTGGCCTCGTCTGACGGGCGACTGACGCTGCGTTTCCTGCCCGGCTATGCGTCGGATCTGAATCCGGATGAACTGGTCTGGAGCTATGCCAAGCGTACCGGTGTGGCGCGACGCCCGTTGCAAAAGGGCGGGAAACTGGAAGAACGCGTGCATGACCAGTTGCAAGCGATCGCCAACGATCCCAAATTGGTGCGGGCGTTCTTCAAGCATCCATCTGTAGCCTGTATTGCTGACTTATGAGTAATTCAGCGCCTCCCTAAGTTCAGTCATCATGGCCGAGCTGCATTCTCGGGATCTGGGATAATTTATGGAACATGCTGCGCCCGCTGCACATCATCTGGCACTAATACTCTCGAACATTCTGCTGTTCTTCGGGATCGCCGGGATTGCTGTGCCACTTCTGCAACGGCTTCGCATGTCACCGGTGCTGGCGTATCTCTTGTGCGGTGTGTTCATTGGTCCTTACGGATTGGCGGCACTGGCGGATAGCTATCCGTGGCTTTCGGTCATCACCATCGACGACCTGAGCACGGTGCAGAGGCTTGGCGAGCTGGGCATCATCACGCTGATGTTCATGATCGGGCTAGAGCTTTCGCTTGACCGGCTGAAGGAGCTTCGACGCTTTATTTTTGGCCTCGGTTCCGCACAGATTGTGGTGACGGCACTGGCGATTTTCCTGATTGCCTTCTGGTTTGGTAACGCGCTGGAAGCAGCCATCTTGCTGGGTGCGTCCTTTGCGCTTTCTTCCACGGCCATCGTCATGAAACTGCTGGAAGAGCGTCGCCTGAGCAATCGCCCTATCGGTATTTTGTGTTTTTCGATCCTGTTGATGCAGGATCTGGCGGTGGTACCAATTCTGGTGCTGGCGGCATCCTTCACCGGCACATCCGAAGGTAGCATTAGTATTACGTTACTGTCTTCCTTGGGTATTGGCCTGTTTACCGTGCTTGCCATGATGTTCCTCGGCAAGCGTATCCTCGCGCCATTGCTACAATCCGTAAGTGCCTCACGCAATGCGGAGTGGCTGGCGGCGTTTATCGTGTTCGTGGTGATTGCCTGCGCGGCCATCACCGAAGCAGCGGGTCTTTCCTTGGCACTCGGCGCGTTTCTGGCAGGGTTGCTGATTGCTGAAACCGAGTTCAAACATGAGGTAGAGGTCATCGTCAGCCCGCTTAAAGGCTTGCTGCTGGGTATTTTCTTCCTGTCCATCGGCATGATGATCAATGTCGAGGAAATCCTGCGCCAACCCTTCCTGCTGGCACTTTCTGTGGTGGGGATATTCACGCTGAAAGCGGCGATTATCTTTCCGCTCTGCCTGTGGTTCAAAGTCCCGCACCGGCAGGCAGCCGAGGCATCAGTGTATCTGGCGCAGCCGGGCGAGTTTGCGCTGCTCATTTTGGGCGTAGCACTGGCCGGTAATCTCATGCCTGCTCACGATGTGCAATTCTTTTTGCTGGTGACGGCCCTTGCCATGATGTTAACGCCACTGCTGTTTCGATGTGCGCCTCTGGCCGCCAAGCTGTCAGGCTATCTCTCTAAAACACCAGCGTTAGAGCAGGATATTCCGCAACTTGGCGAGCGTGTCGTGATTATCGCGGGTTTTGGTCGTGTCGGAAAACTGCTTGGGAATGCACTGACCGAACAGCAGATTGCCTATATCGGCTTTGACCATAATGCCGAGCGCGTACAAGCGCTAAAACGCGATGGATTCCGAATAATCTATGGCGATGCCAAAAAACTAGACCTCTGGCATCGGCTCCATCTTCATTCTGACAATGTGATCGCAGCGGTGATTGCGATTGACGACCACACCGCTACCTACAACATTTTGAAATCCATACGCGCTCAGTGGCCGCTGCTACCCGTGATCGTTCGCGCTAAGGACACCGCTGACATGGCAGCGCTTTACGATATGGGCGCAAAATATGTGGTAGCAGAAACGCTGGAATCGAGCCTAAGCGTTGCTCGGTTGCTCATGCAGCAGGTTGGCACGGAAGACGGGACAATAGAAAAAATTATCAAAAAACTGAGAGATCAAAATACCCTCACCATCCCTTAAGCAAAAAGTCACCGACCTTTATGAGGGTGATTCCCCAACTGCATATCGGTTTCGCTATACATTGCTGGCGCTTGATGTCGTTACCGTCCTGTTCTTGATTGGGTCAACCTTTTTCTTTGGCCACACGATCGTAGAATGGGTGGATATGCTATTCGGGCTTTATATTGCGCTCGACGTCTTATCACGATTTTGGATTGCGAACAAGAAAACCGCTTTTCTTATCAGTCCGCTGAACCTTGCCGATATGGTGGCGATGGTTTCCTTCCTGGCGCCACTCTTGGGCGAAAATCTTGCTTTCCTGCGCGGCTTGCGCGTGCTGAGGCTGCTGCGCTCTTATCGTTTGCAAGACAGCTTGCGCAAAGACTTTCTGTACTTCCGCCAGCACGAAGATGTCATCATGAGTTCCACCAATCTATTCATCTTCATTTTTATCATGACGGAACTGGTGTTTGTGACGCAGGTTGGCGACAACCCCAACGTCGGTAACTTTCTGGATGCGATGTATTTCACCATCGCCGCGCTCACCACCACGGGATTCGGGGATGTCACGTTGCAAGGCGATTCGGGGCGCGCACTTTCTATCGCCATCATGATTTTTGGCGTGTCACTGTTCTTGCGATTGATTCAAACCATGTTTCGCCCTTCCAAAGTGCGTTTTACCTGTGATGCGTGCGGATTGTTCCTGCATGAAAGCGATGCGGTGCATTGCAAGCATTGTGGCAAGGTGCTCGCCATTCCATCAGATGGAGACGTGTAGAAAGAGTATTAACTCTCGCAATAAAGGCACAGCCAAAATAACTTGCTAATGTGGTTTCAAACGCTTGGCAGCAGGCCCCTGCGCGACGCTTTTCAGCGCGCTGTTAACACTGATCCAGCATGCCCTTGGCTGGGCGAGCCTTCTCGGGTGGCACGGTCAGCATTCCAGAGGCGGATGCGGTGAGGGTGAAGAGACCATTGGAAGTGGGCAGCAGCTCGATGGGGGAGGCAGATCCAGGGAGCGGGCTGGTGCGGCGCGTTGGGGTTGGCAGGTGCTTGGTGCTAACTTTGCGGTCTGCGAAATAGTCACGGAGCAGTCATTCTCGGAATTGGCCGGAAACTGTGGCCTGCGTTCGCGGGTGTAAATGCCTTGTAATTATTTGTTTTTCTTGGGAATTTTCATGGTGCCCAGGGGCGGAATCGAACCACCGACACGAGGATTTTCAATCCTCTGCTCTACCGACTGAGCTACCTGGGCAGGCGTGCGAAGGCGCGTATTAAAGCCGTTCCCGCCAGGGTCGTCAACGCTGGTGGGAACGTGCAGACGGCAACCGCAGCGCACAAGCACCGGATAGCGCACCCGGCCCGAGCATGGCGGATCGTGACGGAGCCCTGTGCCGGTCAAAAGGCGCCAAGGCATGCCTCGACGCCTCTTGTCGCAGCCTCTATGCTGGCCACCAAGACCGTTCTGCGATGTACCCCCATGCCGGTTTCCCTTGACGACAAATACATCCTGACCCAGGGCCGCGCGTACCTCAGTGGCATTGATGCCCTGGTGCGACTGCTGCTGCTGCAACGCTGGCGCGATGCGGCGGCGGGGGTGAATACGGCGGGCTTTGTTTCTGGC
>JBKHWK010000050.1:0-11488 GCA_046566625.1 Gammaproteobacteria bacterium | reverse complement strand
TGAACCGCACCCAGGGCCAGCCCGGATTCGCGGTCTTGAAGGCGAAGCGAAAACGAATGTCCTCCGGCGCGGCCGCCACGCCGCCGCTGAGCACGTCGAAGTAAAGTTCGCGCCCCTCGTAGCTGCCGCGCAAGCCGATGAACAGGCTCTGCAGGCGCTGCTGCCCATCGAGCACCATCATCTTCGAGCGCGTGTTGTCCGGGACGTAGAAGTCGGTCAGCTTGATGTCGCGCCGGTAGTTATCGATGAACTTGCGGTGCTTCACCGCCTCCTTCGTCTTCCACACCAGCAGTGTGCTAATCGGGTACTCGCGCATGATCGAATCGAACAGGCGCGCAATCTGCTCCTCACTCCACACGAAGGGGCGTTGGATGTTCGGCAGCCAGAAACCGCCGCCTTCCGCCTCGTCGTCGTTCAGGTAGCTGACGATCTTCCGGATCGGCAGTTTCTTGTTCTGCATCGTTCTCGATTCCTAAATCAGATATCCAGACTGCCCTGCGACCCCACATGCCCCGCCTCGCTCGCCCCGCGCTCCACACCGCTCCAGGCCGTGATCAGCTCGTTGTAGGCGCGGGCGTCTTCGGCCCAGCCTTTGCGCTCGCACAGGGTGTAGAGGCGGTAGGCCAGCGCGCGGATGGGCTCGGCGCGGGCGGGCATGCGGGCAAGCAGGCTGCCTGCGGCAGTTTCGCCGTCCTGGTTCAGGGCGCGAATCATCTGGTGCAGGGCTTCCCACACCGGTACGCGGGTATCGGTTTCCGGGTTCCAGTCGCGCGGCATCTCGGCCCATTTCAAGAGGCGCAGGTCGCCCTTGCCGGACTCGACCACGCCGGCCTCCGTCAGGCCGGTCACGCTGGTGCCCTTGGCGCGGGCGAGCACGTCGGCCTCGCCATATTTGCCGGTGGCCCAGCCCTGGCCCTCGAACCAGTGCAGGCAGAACTGGGTGTCGTGGTCGAAGTCGTCCTCGGCGAGGAAGCGGTTGATGAGTTGCAGCGCGGTGCGCACGCTCATCGGCTTGCCGTCGGCTTCCAGCACCGCCGCGTACTGGCTGAAGATCGCCATGCCGGGACCGATGATGGCCTGGGACAGATCGACCGGCGCCACCGGGCTGTTGATGCCGCCACGGGTCATGTCCATCAGCGCCTCGGGCAGCACCGCGTTGAGTTCGCGGATGAACTCGCGGCGGCTGACGGTGGCTGCATCGGCGTCGCGCTTGCGGCAGACGAGGACGATGCTGGAGGCGAGGGCGTTTGTACCCTGACCAATCATGCGTGACGCATTTTCTGTACGCATTGGCCAAGTCCCGACGACTGAGAAGCCCGCCTTGAGTACGGCCTCCAGGAAGGTTTCCCATCCGGTGCTGGATGTGCCACTAACGCTTTGAGTCTCGCTCTGCTTGAAGGCGTAATAGATTGTGACAGGGAATGCCGGATGCGCCCTACTCGCAACGTTATGCATGGCAGAGGTCATGCCATCCATGAAGAACATTTCCGCCTCTTCCTTACCTCCGTGTCGGTATGGCGTGGCGACTAACTCCTCGGCTTTGGGGACTGCCAGCGTCGCGAATAGGTTCGGGTAGGTGGTTCGAAGAGCACGGCGAAGCCAGACGTAGAAGAAATCAGAAAGATCGGCGTACCCGATGTTGTCGTAATACGGGGGGTCAGTCGATACAACTTTATTTGTGCTGACAGTCTGGGTTTGTGCATCAGCTTGCACCACAGACCCTTTGAACCAAGCAGGTACAAACTCAAATGCTTTGACGAAGGCCTTGAAGACACCGTCTACAAAAACGTCCCATGATCCGGAGCTTGACCCAAGAACGTTACCTTCAGCGAAGTCCCAAACCATCGGTATTGCCTGGCGCCCAAAAAGATGGCGCGGACATTGAGCAATTGGCTCCCAAGCACACAAGCTATTACCTAGATCAGCCATCTTATCTAGGGCAAATGATAAATACACACCAGTTGCCTGAGCGTAAGCGGTCGCCCCGCTGCCGCCGGCATCCAGCCTGGTGCCGTCATCGGCCAATCCTGCGGCCAACGCGTCTTGACGGCACTTTTCGATGGCCTCCTGCACCAGATCGGAAAAGGTGGTCAGCGCCACCAGTTGGCGGGGGGTAAAGAGGTCGCCGAATCTGGTCAGGCCATAGTTCGGCGTTTTGAAGTCGCGCGGATTGTTGGGCAGTTCCATCTCCGGCGACCACTCAGGCTTGGCGCTTCCGGCGATGGCGATTTGCTCTGGCGTCGGTGAAAGATAGACACGGCCGCGCACGCCTTCGGCAACGACCGCCATCAAGCGCTGGCCCATACGTCCCGCCTTACCCTCTGCCCGGATGTGGTTGTAATCGATAGGCGACTTCGAGAGCAGGCAGATGAAAGCCGCGCGCTTGCCCGCCGTCGTGCCGCCCTTTGCGCTCTCCGGCGGCGTCCCCACCTTCACCGTAAAGCGGTAGCCATCCCCCTCGACCACAGGTTCCACATACGCCTCCTTGCCCGCCTTGCTCGACAGCACGAAGGTCGAGGCCAGCGGCACCTCGGCATGGCTGAAGGCCGGGTTGGGGCTTTTCACCGTGCGCGCCCACAGCCACGCGATCACGGTGAGCTTCTGCCCGAGCAGCGGTTTCAGGTCCGGGCGCTCGGCGACCATTTCGGCGGTGACCTCGATCTTCGGGTAAAGGTGGCCGATGCGCTTTTCCGCTTCCGCCCGCATCCAGGCGCCGTAGCGGCGCACGTCCTCGGCCAGACCCTTGGCGCCGGACCAGTCTTCAGCCAGCTTGCCCTGCTTGTCGCCGGCGAGGCGCGGCCCCACCGGCGCGCGGCCGGCAAAGCGCGGTGGGATCTCGATCATCGCCTTGTTGATGGTCACCGCCACCGGGTTGAGGTCGCTGGCGTAGCTCTCCAGCCCCAGGCGCTGCGCCTCCAGCGGCAGCGCACCCCCGCCCGCGAAGGGGTCGTGGAAGGCGGGCAGCTTGTCCGGATTGAAGAGCTCGGCCGCCTGCGGATGGCCCTTGTTGAGCGCGCAGGTCTCGCGCCAGCTCTTCCAGATCTCCTCGCGGGCGCGGGCGAGCACTTCCTCGTTGTTGGTGTTCTCCCACTGCACCAGGTCTTCGATGATCTTGAACAGGCGCTCGCGCTCGATGGCGGCCTTTTCCTTGTTCACCCCGCGCCCCAGGTGGCGCTCGTAGCCGGGGTCATTGACCATCTGCGCAAAGATCACCGCCCGCGCAGCAGCCAAGGGCCGACGCGCCCACCACAGGTGCAGGGTGCTGGGGTGACCGTGGCGGATCGACTTCTCACGCGCCGCGGCGACGTTGATGGCGTCGAGCGGGAGGGCGACTTCGATGAGTTTCTTGGGGGTCTTGATGGGGGTCACGTCAGGGCGCCTTGATGTTCTGGGGTCGCACGCAACCGGGCCACAGCCGGTTGTCGGTGTCGAGGAAGAGGAGTTCGAGTTCGCGCAGCTTTTTCAGGTCGCGGCTGCGCGTCTTGTCGTTCAGCTTGAGGTAGAGGCTGGCGTACCACGGGGCGTGGCGCAGCTCGTCCATACCCTGCGGCCGCCCCTGCGACAGCAACTGCGAGACGATGGTGTATTGGCGAGCGTTGAGGGTTTTGTCTTCGAACAGCTCGCGGCAACGGCTCTGGAAGAGCAGCACGCCGACAAGGCGATTGACCCGGTCGTGCAGCGCGTTGATGGTCTTGAGCATGCCTTCCTGATGAAACAGCACGAAGGCGGTGTTCGGGTGAGGCTGGTGCTTTTCGGCGGCCTTCCGGCAGGCGTTGAACAGCGCGAAGTAGCGGTCGATGTGCTCGAGGTAGTAGCGTGCCAGGGCGAACGGCGCGTATTCGTAGCCGGCGGCCTGCAGCAAGGTGGCCTCGATGACCCGCCCGACGCGGCCGTTGCCATCCCAGAAGGGGTGGATGAGCTCGTAGTAGTAATGCACCAGCGGTGCGCGGATCAGCGGGTGGACACCCGCCTCGGTCAGCTGACCGTGCCAGACGACCAAGGCTTCGAGCAGGCGCCAGATGTCGCGCTCGTACTGTGGCGGCTTGTAGCGTCCGCCGTGTTGCGGACTACCAACCTGGGTAATCCGCCCTTTGGGATTGTCGCGGATGAGACCTGGGCGATTGTCGGCGTGCGGAAGGTCGCGCGTGATCAGGCCATGAACTTGTGTGATGAAGTCGACGGACAGCGTCCAGCCGGGTTCGAGCGCAGCCTCGCGCGCCCGCGCGTAGGCGGCCTTGATGTTGAGCACACGCCGTTGCTCGATCTGCTGCACCTGGGCCGGGTCAAGATCCATCGCGGCAAGGGTTTCGTCCTCGGTCAGCGCGCCGCCCTCTATGGTGTTGGTGCCGTAGATGCTGCTGGCGATGACCTCGCGTTCGAGCTGGTTGGCCACCTGAGCGAGCGGCGAGGCGGCAAAGCGCATATGCGCGTCTTCGACGCGCTGCATGGGCAGCAGAAGACCTTGCGAATCGACGCCGACCTGGAACACGAAGGGACCAAAGCGGTCGGTCTCGATCCGCAGGCGGATCTCAGGGATGTCGGCAGCGATCATGTCTTTCTGAATGTCCGGCAAGAAAAATCTTTTTCCCCTTGCTTTTCATATGGCTACGTCGTTTGAAAAACAATTCTTGTCCGGAAAAATGTCCAAACCATCGAGCATCATAGCCGAGGCTCGGCGACAGCAAGCATGCGATCAAGGTCGAGATTGATGCTGGTGACGGCCCAGTCAGGCTCCTGCGCGAAGGGGCGACGAATGTAATAAGGGCCTTCGACATCATCGCCGTCGACCAGCACCACTGCCAGGATGAACTTGTCCGCTTGATTGAGCCCGTAGAGGATCTCGTTGCGCGTGACCGTGAGGGTGGTGGCGCCCTTGGCGCGTCCCTTGACCTCGATGTGGCGCGCGGGCGGCAGGCGGCCGTCGATCGGCCCCGGCAGACTGGTGACGTCCCAGCCGCACTTCTGCGCGGACACGTCGATGACCTCATGGCCAAGGGCGCGCTCGGCATCCATGACGGCCCGCATGGCGATGGCCTCGATGCGGGCGCGGGCGGCGGCGTCTGCGCTCCAGCCGGATTCGCCGCGGCGTTGCAACAGCAGCCCCTGCGGGATGACCAGCGCGCCGCCAACCACGGTGGGTGTGCTGGAAATGACATGGCGCATGGCCTGCAGCTCGGCGGTGCGAGTCTGCAGCCGGGCGGAGAGCTCGTCCAGGGTGCGCAGTGCGTTGTCGTAGTTGAGGCGCGGCTGCTTGCCAGCGGCGACGTCGTCCTTGAGCTTGATCGAGCGATCCTGCCAGTAGTTGATCTCCTTGACCAACCGCTCATGCACCGCGGCGAGCGTCTTGTCGACCTGCTGCACGCGGCGGGCGCGGACTTCCTCGAAGTGCTCGGGCACGAGATGGGTGGAGGCGTGGGCGAGTGCCCGCTGTTCGAGCTGGTTGGCGTGGCCGGTGGCGACCCAGGGGGCATCGAGCACGTCGCGGATGCGGGCGAGATCGTCGGCGGCGATGGGTTCAAGATCGAGGTGTGGCGCCCAGCCGGCATGGATGGCCTCGCCTGCAGGGTCGATCTCCACGAACTGCATGCGGCGCGACACGATACGGTTTTGGTCCGCGCCTTCCTTCACCGCGTGATCGACGATGAACATCAGCCGCGGCGTGAGCCCCATGTCTGCCGGATCGACCAGCACCGCACCTTGCTTGAGCTTGTTGCGATGCTGTTCCAGCACGATGTCGGTGACGGACTGCATGAGCGGGTGGCCAGGGTGGAGGAGGCTCGCCATCTTGGCCTCCACCCGGCCGGGCACGCGAACGTGGTCCTTCTCGAAGCAGACGCGCTCGTAGCGGCGCAGCACCGGCTCGTTGTAGCGCCTGTCCCTGCCGGCGATCTGGCGGTCGCGTTCGCGGATGATGGCCGGCACATGGGTGATCTCGGCGCGGCCGGCTTCGCGGGGACGCAGTTCGCCCCCGAGTGATTCGAATGCTTGGTTGAAAAAGGCACGGATAAAGTACGGCTGCAGCTTGCGGGCTTCGGCCTTCTCCATCTCTTCCTTCACCGCGTAGAGGCGCTGCGGGTCCATGACCTCTTCGCACAGCGCGTTGCGGCGGATGATGGTCTGCAGGTGGTCGGTGTCGAGGGCGCCTTCGATCTTGCGGAAGAGCTCGGCCTTGCGTGCGGGGTCTTCGCCATATTTGATGGCGTCAATGAGCAGCTCGCGCAGGCTCTTTTCCTCGAACACTTCGCCCAGGATGTCGAACACCCGCCCGCCCAGAGCCTTGCGCTCGACTTCGAGCTTGTCGAACAGGCGCTGGAAGACGTCGCCTTCGCGGGTCTCGCTGGCGACCATGTTCCACAGGTGGCAGATCTCGGTCTGACCGATACGGTGGATGCGGCCGAAGCGCTGCTCGATGCGGTTGGGGTTCCAGGGCAGGTCGTAATTGACCATGAGGTTGGCGTTTTGCAGGTTCACGCCTTCGCCGGCCGCATCGGTGGCGATGAGCACGCGCACAACCGGGTCGTTGCGGAAAAGCTCCTGCACCTTGCGCCTGTCCTCGCGCTTGACGCCACCGTGGATGACCACCACCGCCTCTTCGCTACCCAGCACGCCGCGGATCTTCACGGCGAGGTAGTTCAGGGTGTCGCGGTGCTCGGTGAAGACGATGAGCTTGCGCTGACAGCCGTCGGCATCGCGCATCTCGGGCGTGTCCTGCAGCAGGCGCGAGAGCTCGTCCCACTTGCGGTCCTGGCCGGAATGCACCACTTGGCGGGCCTGCTCTTCCAGCCCTTCGAGGATGACGATCTCGGCTTGCAGTTCGACGATGGTGCGCGCGGCGGTGGCCTGATCGACGACCGATTCCTCGAACGCCTCGTAGTCTTCCGGAGCGAGGTTGTCGGGGGCATCCCAGATGTCCTCGCCGGCGCCGTTGGCGAACACGCTGTTGGCGAGCACTTCGCCGCGCTGGCGCAGCTTCTCTTCTTCGACCCGGCGTTGCAGCTTGGTCCGGCGACGACGCAGCGACTGATAGATCGCCTCGGGGCTGGACGCCAGCCGGCGCTGCAGCGCGGTGAGCGCGAAACCGACCGTGCCGCGGCGCGCACCATCTTCGAGCTGGTCAGCGCGGTTCATCTCCGTCTTCACGTAGTCGGTAACGGCGCCGTACAGCGCGGCTTCGAGATCCGAGAGGCGGTAATTGACCGTGTAGGCGCGGCGCTCCGGGAATAGCTTGCTGCCGTCGAAACGCAGCATCTCCTCCTTGACCATGCGGCGCATGAGGTCGGACACATCCACCTTGTGCGCGCCGTCGCGGAACTTGCCGTAGAAGCGGTCGGAATCGAGCAGCGACAGGAAGAGCTGGAAATCCTCTTCCTTGCCGTTGTGCGGTGTCGCGGTCATCAGCAGGAAATGCCGGGTGATGCTGCCGAGCAGTTCGCCGAGCTGAAAGCGCTTGGTCTTGTTGATCTTGTTGCCGAAGTAGTTGGCCGAGAGCTTGTGCGCCTCATCGACCACCACCAGATCCCAGCGCGTGAGCTGCAGCTTCTGCAGCAGGTCGTCGTTGCGCGAGAGCTGATCGACCCGTGCCACCAGCAGATCGGTGTCCTCGAACGGGTTGCCGCTGGCGCTGTTCTCGACGAGATCGCGACCGAAGATGCGGAACTCCAGCCCGAACTTCTCGCGCATCTCGTCCTGCCACTGCTCGACCAAGCTGCCCGGGGCGACGATGAGCACGCGGCGGGCGTCAGCGCGCATCAGGAGCTCGCGGATGAAGAGGCCCGCCATGATCGTCTTGCCCGCGCCTGGATCGTCCGCGAGAACGTATCGCAGCGGCTGGCGCGGCAACATGGATTCGTAGACCGCAGTAATCTGGTGCGGCAGCGGTTCGACGTTGGAGGTATGCACCGCCATCATCGGGTCGAACAGATGCGCGAGGTTGATCCGCCACGCCTCTGCCGCGAGCTTGAACGCTTCGCCGGGCGCATCGAAGGCCCACGGGCGGCCTTCTTCGGCGACGGACAGGTTGGCCTCGTCGCTGCGGAACACCATGCGTTCGCCGAAGCGGCCGTCGGCCGTCTTGTAGACCACGGTGAGCGCGTCGGGGCCGACCGGCTCGGTGGCGACGACACGCACGATCTGGCCCAGCTCGATACCAACCAGCGCAGTGTTCGGGGTAATCTGTTCGAGCTTGAGCATGAGAGGGGCGGGATCGCGTAGTTTCGGGCAGGTGAGGCGCCCTGCATTATACCGATCGCAACCCCCGCCAACGGCTCGTGGAACCCGCCGTGGCTGCCGCCTCCCGCAGTGTGCCAGTTGGCTCAGTCGACCTAGCACCAAAGTGGTTCGCAAGGACTGAGGCGGTGTCACCACGCGGCGGGCTAATTATCCTGAAGTCGCTTCAGCGCTTCCTTCTGCTCCCTCAACGCGCGCGCCAGATCTCGGAGCTCGTCGCGCAATCCGCCCTTATCGGCATTTCGGGAAACGTTCTCCTTGCCCTCATCCGAGCGCGGTCCGGTCGAGTGTTCCCATGGTCGCCATGCGCGGATCAGCATCGCCTGACGTGCTCGTCGCTCCGGTGTCCAGCCGTTTGCCATCGATGACCTCCAATAGTTTGTTCTGCTCACCTTCGACTTTTTGCGCCCGCGAGGGCGCGGCCGCGCCGTTGTTGATTTGCTGCGGCCCGGTCGTCACGTTCGCCTGCCGGGCATAGACAATCGGCGGATTTCTGATCGTCGCCAGAGTTTCAAGCGTCGCCCGGCTTTGCGACTGCGCGCGCAGCGCCAGCCGCATGAAGCCTTCGATGTGCTGCATCTGGGTCTGCCCCATCGCCCGCTCGGTCAGCCGGGCGAACAAGGTTTGCAGCGCCGTAGCCTGCGCCGAGAGCATCGCTTCGGCGTGCTGCATTTCGCCGCTGCTAAAAGCTTCTGCTTGGTGCTTCAACATAGCCAGCATTCCGGGCGCGTCGACCTGTTCAGACAAGTCCGACGGCTCGCAGGCCATGGTGATGCGGTACGCCGCCACCTCCGGGGCGGTGATCAGCCTCGCATAGTTGCGGCCCGTCTCGTCTGGGTCTGGCGAAACCGTGCAAGGAATAGCCTTGCGCGGCGTCGGGATCGTAGGTGACTTCTTCGTGGTCAATGCGTCAACCCTCGTTAGAAATGTAGTTGGCGCAGGTTGCGCCGTCGTCGTCGGGGAGTTTGCGCAGCGGGTGATGCCGGCCATACGCGTCAGGTAGATCATCCCGCCCACCGCCGCAGTAGCCCGGTTCAGCCCGGCCTGGCCGTTTGCGGTGGCGGCATGTCGAGCAGCCAATAGCCGGACTTTGCGCGACAACTGCGCTGGACACTTGGTGTTCTGTGCGTACCGGCTTGCGTACCTCAGTCTTGCGCACCTCCGCCAGAGGTTCAGCCGCCACGGCATCGGGATAGCCCACCAGCGCCTCGGCATGGTCGGCAGCAGGCGCGAACCACACCTCCATCGGCTCGCGGTCGAGGAAGTGGATCAGCCAGCGGGTCGCCCGGACGGGTGGCGCGGTGTCGGTCTGCGTCTCGCTCGCGGCAGGATGTGAATGTGCACGGGTGCCATCTGACCTACCGACAAAACCATCAAAACCCCCTTCAACCGGGTTTTGTAGGTTCTGATGGTTCGTCATCTGGCGCTCTTGCACACACGCGCCCCCACCAGCGCTGCCCTGGTCGGCCCTCTTGAGCAGGTCGAGGTAGCGGTTCATCGCGCCCCCTTCGGCAGACTCGCCGGGTTGATGCGATAGGTCGCCGTCGGCCTGCCGCCGCTCGATCCCGGCTTCACGTCGAAGCGCCGCAGGTGCCCCAGGTCGCAGAGCATCGCCGCCGCCTGCTTCACGGACTCGGGAGTGTTCAGGTACGCCCACCCCTTGACATACACGTCGCGTACCGCGAAACCATCCTGCACCGCGCCGCCCTTGATCTTGTCGAGCAGCGCCAGTGCCGCGTCGGTCTGCGGCCCGGTGCCCGCCCCGTAAGCTCGCGCAGCATGGCTTTGCAGATACACGGCCCAGGCCAGCGCCCGCAGAAGGGAATTGCGGCTCACCGCTTCTTCGCCGTCGGCCAGCGCACACACCAGCGCCAGCGCAGGGACCAGCTTGCGGTACTTGGACAGGTGCGACTCCATCGCCGGGTGATGCTCGCCGGATCGGAGCGCCGTCTCGAAGTCGCGCCGCCACGCATCGAACTCTGCTTGCGCCTCTGGCGTGAAACGGTAGACGGCAGGCCCAGGTTCGCCGGTTTCAGGATCGGCGCCGGGAGGCATCGCATCGAGCCGCTGGAACGTCTCGAAGGCAGCACGTCGAGCAGGGGTGTCGGGGAATCGGTCGACGTTCTTCCACTGCCCGCCCACGTCAGGCCACACCATCAGGCCAAAGCGTTGCAGGAGTCCATCGTCGCCCGCGCCGCCGCTCACCGCATCATGGATGTAGGCTTGCAGCTTGCCCGGCTGGATGCCGCCCAGGAGCGCGATGCACACGGCAGGAATGCGCCGGTTCATGCCGCGCCCGATGCGGTCGAAGGTGTAGCCCTGGTTTCCTTCGTAGCCTTGCAAGTAGAAGGCTCTCGCGCCCTCCTGACCTTCCTTGTCGAGAGCGCGCAGCAGCCCGTTCAGCTCGTCGCGGTAGGCAAGCACGCCCCAGGGGTTGCTCATCAGGATTTCGCCAAGGGCTTCCACCGATGCGTCCGTCACCTTGTACCGGCGCGGCTCGGGCGGATCGTCGTCACTCGCGTCGGCGGCCTCCATTATCAGGTGCCGGGCTTTCTCGATGTCGCCCTTCTTGACCGCCTTCTCAGCTTCACCCGCGACTTTCTTCTCCGTCATCGCCCGCAGCTTTGCGCTGATCTCGAAGTCGCGCATCGCCTCCTGGTGCAGATCGTTTGCCAGCATCTCCAGTCGGTCGATAGGCTTCAGCACCTCGGACAGCGCAGGCGACTTCATTACACCCGGCCTGCCCACTACCACGCCCCACAGGTTCGGGATCACGCGCCAGTCGTCGTGCCGCTTCGGTGCGATGCTCGCCTTTCTGCCGATGACGGATGAAAGCGCCACCATCGCGCCCACAGCAGGGAAGTCAGGCGGACACTGCATCCGGTCGGCAATGTCCGCCACCCAGGCGCGCAGCGCAGCAGGCAGGAGTTCAGTGTCGAATGGCTCCACCGGCAGCAGCATCGTCGGCACCGGCAGCGGCTCGCCCCAGGCGTCAGCGTCCGGTTCCGGCTGCTGCGCCGACGGTGCGCTAGCGCACGCGACAGCCTTCCGCAGCGCCTCAGCGCCGCAGCGCACGTAGAGGTCGTTCATGTCCTTGTCGCCCGGATCGCGCTGAGGCCCGAAGTCGGGAATCGCCAGCCTTGCGCCGACGGCACGCGCCGTCTTTACCGCGTGCGGATCGGGTAGGCCCGTCGTCTTGACCAGATCGGCCAGCAGCACCAGCTCTGCGCCCTGGTAGCGTTCGCGCATGGCGGTCACCACG
>JBKHWK010000049.1:0-11641 GCA_046566625.1 Gammaproteobacteria bacterium | reverse complement strand
CCCCGCCATGTGCGTGGTGCCGATCAAGAAGAAATACAGCCTCAGCGCGGCCGCCCTGGTGGGCTGCGGCGTGATGACCGGCGCTGGCGCCGCGCTCAACACCGCCAAGGTACAGCCGGGCAGCAGCGTTGCGGTATTCGGTTGCGGCGGCGTTGGCCTGTCCGCGTTGCAGGGCGCCAAGATCGCCGGTGCCAATCCGCTGATCGCGGTCGATCTCAACGATGCCAAGCTGGAAGCCGCGCGCGATTTCGGTGCCACCCACACGGTCAACGCCGGCAAGGATCCGGTAGCCCAGATCATGGAGATCACCGGCGGCATCGGCGTCGACTACGCTTTTGAAGTCATCGGCATTCCGTCGGTTGTCGCCCAGGCCTATGCGGCGACCCGGCGCGGCGGCACCTGCTGCCTGGTGGGCGCTCCCGGCGCGACCGAAGAGTACAAGTTCAGCGGCCTCGAAATGGCGCTGTCCGCCAAGAAAGTCTGTGGCTGTATCTACGGCAGCACCAACGCCAAGGTGGACTTCGAGACCCTGCTCGGCTTTTACGAGACCGGACAACTCGATCTCGACCGCATGCAATCGCGCACCTACACGATCGAAGAAGTGCAACAGGGCTTCGACGACATGGTCGCGGGCCGCAACATCCGCGGGGTCATCCTGCACGGTAAATGATGGTTGCCGACACTGTCGGAAGGCACAGCACAAAAGAAGGCCACCCTCGGGTGGCCTTCTGCATTTAAAGGGCACTTCTATAAATCCTCTGATCCCGCTACGTTTCCGTCATGCAAACGAGCCTCTTTGACCTTGAGAACCGCTACGCCAGCCTGAGCGAAGCGGGCGATCCCCTTGAACGGCTCGATGCCTGGGCGGGGGTCAGGATCCACAGCCATAGGGGTCAGGTCAGGTGGGATTGGAATCCAAATCAGCCTGCTACTCACAGCCAGGGGGACGTCGGTTGGCGTCGTACTCGTAGCACCTGGTGCTACAACGCGAGAACTGGCCCCATTCCTTTTTAAAAAAAAGGCCCGAGAATTTGCATTCTCGGGCCTTTTTACCACCTCGAAATATCTTACTTCCTGGCTTTCTTTTCTTTTTCGAGGGCGATAACTTCTTCAGAAACGTTGTTTGGACAAGGTAGGTAGTGTGAGAACTCCATAGAGAACTGGCCACGGCCTGAGGTCATGGTACGCAGGGTACCAATGTAGCCAAACATTTCCGCCAAAGGTACATCGGCTTTAACACGAACGCCGGTGATACCTTTTTCCTGATCTCTGATCATGCCGCGGCGACGGTTCAAGTCACCGATAACATCACCGACGTGATCGTCCGGGGTGAACACATCAACTTTCATGATGGGCTCTAGCAGCTGTGGGCCCGCTTTAGGCATGGACTGACGGAAAGCGCCTTTGGCAGCAATTTCAAACGCGATGGCCGAGGAGTCGACGGCGTGGAAACCACCGTCATACAATTCAATTTCAACGTCCAGTACCGGGAAGCCAGCCAATGGTCCGGTGCCCATCAAACTCCGGAAACCCTTCTCAATCGCTGGGAAGAATTCCTTCGGAACGTTACCACCGACAACCACAGACTTAAATGTGTAGCCGGTGCCAACTTCACCCGGACGGATGCGGTAATCGATCTTGCCGTATTGACCAGAACCACCAGATTGCTTCTTGTGGGTGTAGCTGTCGTCGATTTCGCGGGTAATGGTTTCGCGGTAGGCAACCTGAGGCTTACCTACAATCAGCTCGATGCCGTGGGTGCGCTTAAGAATGTCGACCTTGATATCCAAGTGCAATTCGCCCATACCTTTAAGGATGGTTTCGCCAGAATCGATGTCGGTTTCAACGCGGAACGATGGATCTTCAGAAATCATTTTACCCAAGGCAATACCCAGCTTTTCCATACCGGCTTTGTCTTTTGGGGTCACCGAAATAGAGATAACGGGATCTGGGAACACCATGGCTTCTAGTGTACAGGGGTGCTTTGGATCACACAGGGTGTGGCCCGTTTGCACAACCTTCATACCCACGATGGCAATAATGTCACCGGCTTGCGCGCTGTCGATTTCTTTACGGTCATTGGCGTGCATCTCTACCATGCGGCCAATACGTTCGGTTTTACCGGTAAAGGAGTTGAGGATGCTGTCACCCTTGCTCAACGTACCAGAATAAATGCGGATAAAGGTCAGGGCGCCGAAACGGTCGTCCATGATCTTAAACGCCAAAGCCTTGAAGGGCTCTTCGATCGACACTTTAGCGAATTCGCCGGTTTCAACACCTTCTTCATCGGTAAGTGGTACCTGAGTCGCCTCAGTTGGATCTGGCAGGTAGTCAACAACGGCGTTCAATACCAACTGAATACCTTTGTTCTTGAATGCAGAACCACAGTAAGTAGGGAACCAGTTCAATTTGATCGTGCCTTGGCGGATACAGCGCTGTACGTCTGCGACTGAAGGTTGCTCGCCCTCCATGTACGCCATCAACAAGTCATCGTCTTCCTCAAGAGCGCTTTCGACCAGCTCTTGGTGGTACATTTCAACGTCGTCAACCATGTCGGCTGGCACGTCTTGTACGGAGTAATTCTCTGGCAGGCCAGAATCATCCCAGATGTAAGCTTTTTTGGTCAATACGTCTACCACGCCCACAAATTCATCTTCGCGGCCAATGGGTAGAGTCATTACCAGCGGTCGAGCACCCAATACTTTCTTGATTTGCTCGATTACGCGGAAGAAGTCGGCACCGATACGGTCTAACTTGTTGACGAAGATAACCCGAGCTACCTCTGAGTCGTTGGCATAGCGCCAGTTGGTTTCAGACTGTGGCTCAACACCACCTGAGCCACAAAATACACCGATACCGCCATCCAGCACCTTCAGTGAACGGTACACTTCGATGGTGAAGTCCACGTGTCCTGGGGTATCAATGATGTTGAAACGGTGGTCGTTCCAAAAACAGGTGGTGGCGGCGGATTGGATGGTAATACCGCGCTCAGCTTCCTGATCCATGAAGTCCATGGTAGAGGCGCCGTCGTGTACTTCACCTAAACGGTGAATACGGCCGGTCAGTTTCAGGATACGTTCTGTGGTGGTGGTTTTACCCGCATCCACATGCGCGAAAATACCAATGTTTCTATATTTTGCTAAGTCAGTCATTGCGGTACTCGATTATAAGCTAGTGCGAAAATTGGGCGACATAGTACAGACTTTTCGGCAAGTTTATTAGTGGGGGTCTTCCCCAATCATGGTGGGTACTTTAGCCTGATCGCCCATGAGAGATACACAGCTGTACAGTCAGGTATTGGGCATCGCCAAGCCGTGGAAAGTGACCGCAGTGCAGGTCTCGCTGGCTGACGATGAAGTGGAAGTGACCGTCGCGCACGGAGGCGGCCCGTTGGTTTGCCGCCAGTGCAACCAGCGGTGCCCCGGCTACGACAAACGCGTGCGACGCTGGCGCCATCTGGACACCTGCCAGCTCAAGACCGTGCTGGTGGCGGAGGTGCCGCGGGTGCAGTGCCCGGAGCACGGTGTGGTCACGATCCGGGTTCCCTGGGCCGAGTCGGGCAGCGGCTTCACGGCGCTATTTGAAGCACTGGTGATCAACTGGCTGAAAGTGGCGTCGATGAGCGCGGTAGCGGATCGTCTGCCGCTGAGCAGGAACGCCATGCAAGGTGGCGGGAGCAGCATTTCAGGTTCGAGCGAGCCGAGAAAACCCGGCCACCGACCCCAGGAGCCACGCCCCCGCCAGGGTCAACCCTAACCGGCGTCAAGGGAGCCCGCCACCCTGCAAATTCGATGGCAGACCCCTTTGACCCTTCTTGACCCCTTTGACCCCGTACCTTGCGGCGATGTGATCGTGCGCGTCAACAACGCTGATGTTGCCGACGCCAAATCCGCCAAGCATGCGCTCGGCTCAGCCCGCGACGATAAGCGCCCGATGGTAGTGCTGATACGCTGCGGCGACCAACTGTTCTTTACCGCGATGAAGCTTGCTTGAGCCTCATGAGCTAACCGGTGTCTCCCTCCCTCTCCCAAGGGTTGGCCCCAGCGCAAGCCGGGGCTCTCTTCATCCTTTGCGCACGCCTTACTTGATAAACAGCATTTCCTGATAGGTCGGATAGGGCCACAGATCATTGGCCACCTCGCCTTCCAGCGCGTCGGCGTACTGACGCACTTCATCCATCAGCGGCCTGATGGTCTGCGCGCAGAACTGCATGTGATCTTCAATCGAGCCGAAGTCATGCTTCTTCAAGGCGAGATCCAATTGCTTGGTCTTCTCGGTCATGCCGGCCAGTTGCGAGGTGATGATGGTGAGATTTGAGTCGTCGAGCTGGATATTGTGGGATTTAAGCCCGCTCAGACAGTCAGACAATTCTGCCAGATACTTGATCGCGACCGGATAGATGCCGGTCTTGGCCATGCTCACCACCAGCTTGGCCTCGACTTCGATGGCGAGGATGTACTGCTCAGCATAGATCTCGAAGCGACTCGCGAGTTCGACCGGCGACAGCACGCCGAGACCTTCAAACAGGGCTTCGATATGCGGCGCCTTCAAGACCGGCAGAGCGTCGGCGGCAGTTTTGAGATTGGCCAGCCCACGCTTCTCGACCGCTTCCTTGTGCCACTCGGCGGAATAACCATTGCCGCCGAATACCACCGCGCCGTGCTCGTCGATCAAGAACTTGAGGGTAGCGAGGATCGCGGTATCGAGCTCGGTACCGGCCTTCAACTGCGTCTCGAGATGATCGGCCACGCAGTTCAGTGAGTCGGCGAGGATAGTATTCATCGCCACCAACGGGCCTGCCACTGACTGAGCGGAACCGACCGCGCGGAACTCAAAGCGATTGCCAGTGAATGCGAACGGTGAAGTGCGGTTGCGATCGCCGGCGTCTTTCTTGAATACCGGCAGGGTATTGATGCCGAGATCCATCATGCCTGCACTCAGGGACTCAGTAAGCTTGCCACTGCTGATCTGTTCAAACACGTTCTCGATCTGTGAACCCAGGTACACCGACATGATCGCTGGCGGTGCTTCGTTTGCGCCGAGGCGATGATCGTTGCTGGCCGTGGCAATCACCGCGCGCAACAAAGGCCCGAACTTGTGCACGCCGCGGATGGCGGCGCCACAGAACAGCAGGAACTGCAAGTTTGAATGGGGCGTGTTTCCGGGGTCGAGGAGATTGCCCTGGGTCGCATTGCCGACTGACCAGTTGACGTGCTTGCCCGAGCCATTGATGCCCTTGAACGGCTTCTCGTGTAGCAGGCACACCAGTCCGTGTTTCTTGGCGGTGTTCTTCAAGACCGTCATCAACAGTTGCTGGTGATCGGTCGCGACATTGGCCGATTCGAAGAAGGGTGCAATCTCGAACTGGCCAGGCGCCACCTCGTTGTGACGGGTCTTGGCCGGGATCGCGAGCCGATACAACTGCTGCTCGACATCCTGCATATAGACCTGCACGCGTTCCGGGATCGCGCCGAAGTAATGGTCGTCGAACTGCTGGCCCTTGGCGGCGGACGCGCCAAACAGGGTGCGGCCGGCCAACAATAAGTCGGGACGGTTGTTGACGAAGTTGGCATCAACCAGAAAGTACTCCTGCTCGGCACCGCAACTCGAATTGACCGGTGCAATATCGCTGTGGCCGAGCAGGCTCAGCACGCGCCTGGCGGCCTTGTTCATCGCCGCGTTGGCACGCAGCAGCGGTGTCTTCTTGTCGAGGGCCTCGCCGGTCCAGGACACGAACACCGTCGGTATACACAGAGTCGCGCCGTTGTCGGTGTTCATGATGAAGGCGGGACTGGTGACGTCCCAGGCGGTATAGCCACGCGCCTCGAAGGTCGAACGGATGCCGCCGTTGGGGAAGGACGAGCCGTCCGGTTCGCCCTGCACCAGCACTTTGCCGCCGAACTCCGAGATCACCGAGCCATCATTCTGTACCGAGATGAAGCCGTCATGCTTCTCGGCTGTGGCATTGGTCAGCGGATAGAAAACGTGGGCGTAATAGAGGGCGCCTTTCGACAATGCCCAGTCCTTCATCGCCAGCGCCACTACGTCCGCTACCGAGACATCCAGTTCTGCGCCGGCCTCGATGGTTTTCTGCACGGACTTGAAGACGTCCTTGGGCAGACTCTCTTTCATCTTGGCGAGCGTGAACACATCGTTCGCCCACAAACTGCTGAGCGGTTCCGGCGGAGTGACCGCCATGGGCTTGCGATTGGTGATGTCGTGAACAGCCTCGGAGCGCGCGGAATAGCTGGCCATAGCGGGGGTCCTTGATTGGATGACGAGGGTTCCAAGCTTGGGCCTGCAATAAGTGAACCATGCGGCGACATGGTGTTAGACGCGGCAATTCCGCACGCAATCAGAGGGGAAGCTGGCGGCGAGCGGCCGTTATGGTGCGTCAGTCGTGGGCATGCGCGCAATTCGGTGCGCGACGCGGACTCGAAGCTTGCGTGGCAGGTGCGATTGATGCTGAGTTGCCGTTTGGGCTCCCCCTCTCCCCTTCGCTCGCCGCACCTCTTTCGCCACCGTGGTGAAGTGCACGCCAAAGTGGGCGTCGATCTGCTGGTAGCTGTAATCCCCGCTGGCGTGCGCCGCCACCATCACCGCGTCGCGCTCCCCATACTGCCGTTCGACGTCCTTCAGCGGCGGCGGACGACGCTGCGCCCGCGGGATGTTCATATCCTCGCCGGCCTTGATCTGCTTCAGACTCCGGGCCACGAAGTCTTCGTTACCCAGGAACACCTGTGATTTCAGGTGCTGCCAGATCGGCTCCGCATCCACCCCCTCCGCAACGAACGCCATGTATCGACGCACCGCATCCGCTCGCCGCTCGCCACTTGCCGAAAGCCGCCAGCAGGCCGTCCTTCGCCAGCCAGGGCGCCGCCGGCTGCGCGCCGATCATCGCCAAGTGGCTACTACTCCACGGCCATGCCCCGGGTTCCTTCACCATCCCCGCCCGCCCGCCCGCACCGGATTCAGCACCACGTACCGCGTCAGTTCCAACAGATAACTGTCCCGATCCACAAGAATGGCCTTGTACCGCCCCTGGAACAGGTGCCCACCCGTCGATGCCGGCGGTCGCTGGATTGCGTGTACACCCCATTCAACTGACGCATACCCTTGGACAGATTGCCGTCCGGCGTCGCCACCTCAGCAACGACGCGCTGCGGGCGCACATCAAGGCCATCCACGCCCAGACCCATGGCGGCTACGGCTGGCCCAGGACGTGGAAGGAACTGCTGGCCAGGGGAATCCGGGTAGGCAAGGAGCGCGTCCAGAGGCTCATGCAACTGCACGGCATCCTGGCCAAAGGCAAACGCCGCTTCAAGGTCACCACGGACAGCAAGCACGGCTTGCCCGTGGCGCCCAACCTGCTGGATCGGCAGTTCGACGTGGCCGCGCCCGACAGGGTCTGCGGAGAATGGGGCCAGTTCTCGCCCGAAGAATGGGCAGGCCTTCACCTACAACCAGGCCGGGCGCCTGGCCCGCGTCTTCTTCACTGCTCTTTTTGCTGTCATTGCTCTGTAAGCTCCACCTCTGGTCAAGAGCTTATTCTGTTAAGTGCTTGCCGCTTTCTTTTGCAGCTAATTATTTGAGTGTCACAAACTCCTCGGCGGCCGTCGGGTGAATCCCGATGGTGCGATCGAAATCCACCTTGGTAGCGCCCATCTGCACCGCCACGGCAAAGCCCTGGATGATTTCGCCGGCGTGATCGCCCAGCATGTGGCAGCCCAGCACACGGTCGTCATCGCCGTTGACCACCAGCTTCATCAGGGCGCGCTCGTCGCCGCCGCCGAGGGTTGCCTTCAGCGGCCGGAAGTCGGTGCGGTATACCCGGACATTGGAGAAACGCTCGCGCGCCTGGGCCTCGCTGAGGCCGACGGTGCCGATGCTGGGCTGGCTGAAAACCGCGCTCGGGATATTGTCGTAGCTCAACGTCGCCCCGCCCGCGCCGAACAGGTTTTCGGTGAGCACCATGGCTTCACGGATGGCGACCGGGGTCAGTTCGACTCGTCCGATGACATCGCCCAGCGCGTAGATCGAGGGTTCGGCGGTGCGAAAATCCGCATCGACTTCGATCGCACCGCGCGCGTCGAGCCGCACCTTCGTGTGCTCCAGCCCCAGGCCATCGGTGTTGGCGCGGCGTCCGGTGGCGTACATGAACAGGCCCGCATCCAGGTTGCCGCCGCTTTTGAGGCGAGCGCGAAAGCCGTCCGCCAGCGCGTCGATGCGCTCGATGTCCTCGTTGAAGTGCAGCTCTATGCCCCGCTCGCCCATTTCGGTCGCCAGCGCCTCGCGCACATCCTGATCGAAACCGCGCAGGAACAGATCGCCCCGATAGACCAGATGCGTCTTCACGCCCAGGCCGCTGAAGATGCCCGCAAACTCCACGGCGATATAACCGCCGCCGACGATGACGATGGTCTCCGGCAGCTTCGGCAGGTAAAACGCCTCATCCGAACAGATCGTGTGCTCGCGACCGGGGAAGTCCGGTATGAAGGGGCGGCCTCCGGTGGCGATCAGGATGTGGCGGGCGCGGTAATGCGTGTCGCCCACGGCGACGGTGTGCGAGTCGATCAGGCGTGCCCTGCCGGTAAGGACCAGGGCGCCGGAATCCGCCAGTAACTTCCCGTAGATTCCGTTCAGCCGGCTGATTTCTTTGGTTTTGTTGTCGCGCAGGGTGGCCCAGTCGAAACCGGGCTGGTCCGGTGTCCAGCCGTAGCCCCGGGCATCTGCCAGGGCATGGGAGAACTCGGCGGCGTAGACGAACAGCTTTTTGGGCACACAGCCCACATTGACGCAGGTACCTCCCAGGGCCTTGTCCTCGGCCACCGCCACCCGCACACCATGGTGCGCCGCCCGGCGCGCCGCGCGCACGCCGCCGGAGCCGGCACCGATGACAAAAAAATCGTAATCGAAACTGGTCATGTCGATTTATCCGTCTCTGTAGAGGGCGTTTCAAACCAGGCCAGCCGTTCCCGCAAGGCAACGACTTGGCCGACAATCAACAGGGTCGGCGCGCCGACATTGGCCTGTGCCACGATGGCCGGCAGCGTCGCCAGGGTTCCGGCCAGCACCCGCTGCCCGGGCCGGGTGCCGTTTTCCACCAGCGCCGCCGGTGTGGCAGAACTTACTCCATACTCAATCAGCTTCTCGCAAATGACCTGCAATCCATTGATTGGCATATAGAACACCAGCGTCTGACCGGGCTTTGCCAGGGATTCCCAATCCTGCTCGACGGTATCCCCCCGGCGATGCCCAGCCTGAAACCGCACGGTCTGGGCATGATCCCGGTGGGTCAGGGGAATACCGGCATAACTGGCGCAACCCGAGGCGGCGGTGATGCCGGGCACCACCTGAAACGGAATACCCTGTTCGGCGAGGTGCTCGATCTCCTCGCCACCGCGCCCGAAGATAAAAGGATCGCCGCCCTTGAGGCGCAGTACCCGCTGGCCGGCGCGCGCATACTCGACCAGCTTCTGATTGATGTTGTCCTGGGTCACCGGATGGTGTCCGGCCTTCTTGCCCACATAGACGCGCTCGGCATCGCGGCGCACCAGGTTCAGCACCTCCGCCGAAATCAGCCGGTCGTAGAGGACGATATCCGCCTGCTGCATCAGGCGCAGGGCGCGAAAGGTCAGCAGATCCGGATCGCCAGGGCCGCCGCCGACCAGATAGACCTCGCCGACATTGGTCGCACGAGGGTTTGCGAGCAAGGCCTCCAGCCGCTCCCGGGCCTGGCGCGGGCGGCCGCTGTGGACCAGCTCCGCCACCTCGCCCTCGAAGATCCGTTCCCAGAATGCGCGCCGTCCGGTTGCGGAACCGATGGCGGCCTTGACCCGGGAGCGGAATTCACCCGCGAGCCGCGCCAGCTCCCCGGTGCGGGCGGGCAGCAGGGCCTCCAGGCGGGTGCGCAGCAGACGCGCCAGTACCGGCGCGGTGCCGCCGGTACCGACCGCGATACAGACCGGATTGCGGTCGATGACGGCGGGAAAGGTCACGGTACAGAGTTCGGGCTGATCCACTACATTGACCGGAATGCCGCGGGTTTTGGCCGCCCGCGACACGGCGCGGTTGGTGACGGGATCATCGGTCGCCGCCACCGCCAGCACGGCACCGTCGAGATCCGCGGCACGAAAGCGGCGGCGGGTCAGCGCCACCCTGCCCTCGTCCGCGAGCGCTGCGATGCCGGCGTCGCATTCCGGCGCAACCATGGTCACGGCCGCTCCGGCGGCGAGCAGCAGTTCCAGTTTGCGTCGGGCCACCTCGCCGCCGCCCACCAGTACACAGCGCTCGCCGCGCACCCGGTGAAACAGCGGCAGCGCGTCCATGGTCAGGTGATGCGCTCGAGCCCGCCGAGGTAGGGTCGCAGCGCACCGGGCACCGCGATACTGCCATCCGCCTGCTGGTGATTTTCGAGCAGCGCAACCAGGGTGCGGCCCACCGCCAGGCCAGAGCCGTTCAGCGTGTGCAAGAGTTCCGGCTTCCCGGTCCCGGGATTGCGCCAGCGCGCCTGGAGGCGGCGCGCCTGGAAATCGCGAAAATTGCTGCACGAGGAGATTTCGCGATAGGTCTGCTGCGACGGCAGCCAGACTTCAAGATCGTAGGTCTTCGCCGCTGAAAAACCGAGATCGCCGCCACACAGAGCGACCGTGCGGTACGGCAGTTCGAGCAGCTCCAGAATGGTTTCGGCGTGGCGGCGCAGGGTTTCCAGCGCGACCGTCGATTCAGCGGGAGCCACCAGCTGCACCAGTTCCACTTTCTCGAACTGGTGCTGGCGAATCATGCCCCGGGTATCGCGGCCATGACTGCCCGCCTCGCTGCGGAAACAGGGGCTGTGACAGACGAACTTCAGGGGCAGCTGCTCGGCCGGGAGAATCTGATCCCGCGCCAGATTGGTGACCGGTACCTCGGCGGTGGGAATCAGATACCAGGGTGGGTCGGTATCGAGGCGGAACAAATCTTCCGCAAATTTGGGCAACTGGCCGGTGCCGAACAGCGACTGCGCATTGACCAGATAGGGAACATAAACCTCTCGATAGCCGTGCTGCCTGGTGTGGATGTCCAGCATGAACTGGATCAGCCCCCGGTGCAGCCGCGCCAGCGGACCGCTGAGCACCATGAAGCGCGCGCCGGTAATGCGGATCGCCGCGTCGAAATCGAGCTGACCGAGCGCCTCGCCGAGGTCCACGTGGTCGCGCACCGGAAAAGTGAATTCGCGCGGGCTGCCCCAGCGATGGACTTCGCGATTGTCGGCTTCCGAAGTTCCTTCGGGCACATCGGCGTCGGGCAGATTGGGAATCCGGCTCAGGAAATCGTCGAGCCGCGCCTGGATTCCCTGTAGCTCGGCGGCCAGCGTATCGAGCCTGCCCTTGCCCGCTTCCACGGCCGCCAGCAAGGGCGCGATGTCGGCGCCCGCAGCCTTGGCCTTGCCGATGGCCTTGGCACTCGCATTGCGCTCGGCCTGCAACTGCTCGGTCTCGATCTGGAGCGCCTTGCGCTCCGTTTCCAGCGCCGTGAAGGTCGCGGCGTCGAACTGAAAGCGGCGTCGGGCCAGGGTTGCCGTCACGGCGGCAAGGTCCGAGCGGAGCAGTCTGGGATCGAGCATGGGTCGCAATATCCTGTCGGGTAGGGATCAGCTTCT
>JBKHWK010000048.1:0-11965 GCA_046566625.1 Gammaproteobacteria bacterium | reverse complement strand
TGTTGCGCGAGGCGCCCTGTCCGGTGCTCCTGCTGCCGCAGGTGCCGAAACCGATCCTGAGCGTGATCGCGGCGGTGGACGCGCTGAGTGAAGGGACGGAGCAGGAATTGTTATCGGAGCGGGTGCTCGATGCGGCGGCGGCTTTTGCGCACGCCCACGCGGTCCCTTTGACCGTGGTCACCGTGGTGCCCGATCCCGCGTTGCTCTACGCGACCCCGGTCGCCGTGCCCATGAGTGAGCAGATTATCACCGAGTTGACCGAGCGTGCCCGCGTCGCCCAACACGCGCTGTTGGCGCGCATAGGATTGCACGCCGACGCCGGCCGCGTGGAGACGGGGCGGGTGGAGGACGTCGTCACCGAACTGGCGGCGGATGGCCTGCTGGTCATCGGCAGCGCCGCCAACAAAGGCCTTAAAGGCATGGTGCTGGGCAATACCGCGGAGCGCATCCTGCACCGCATGACGACCGAGATGCTGGTGGTCAATTGACCTCGAACGGCAGCGTCTCGATGCCGTCCCACACCGCATTGAGGCGCTGGTCGCGCCCGCAGTTCCAGCGGTAAAACTTGTAGCGCGCGGAATTCTTTTGATGGTAATCGCGGTGGTATTCCTCGGCCGCGTAGAAGGGGCCAGCGTCGGTGATTTGGGTGGTGATGGGCGCGCGCAGCAGGCCGCTGGTCGCCAGCGCGCGCAGGCTTTCCTCGGCAAGCCGGCGCTGTTCGGCATCGACGACAAAAATGGCGCTGCGGTACTGGTTACCGCGGTCGCAGAACTGGCCGTCGGCATCGTGGGGGTCGATGTTGCGCCAGAATACCGCGAGCAGTTGCCGATAACTGATCCGTTGCGGGTCGTAGCGCACCTCCACCGCTTCGGTGTGGCCGGTGCCGCCGGCGGATACCTGTTCGTAAGTGGGCGTGGGCACCGTCCCGCCGATATAGCCCGGGTTGGTGGCGATGACGCCCGGGACGTCATCGAACGCCGCTTCCACGCACCAGAAACAGCCGCCGGCAAAGATGGCCCGCCCGGGCTCCGCAGCCGCGGCGACTTGTGCGCTGCTGGCGATGACGCCGGCGGCGAGCGCCAGCGCGAGGGAGATCATCCGTGCGATGCGCCTGTTCATGGGTCCACTGCCTTGATCTGGTGAAGCCTGTTGGAGGCGGCGCAGCGCGATCAGTTCCCGCGCAGGCGATCAAGGAACTCGGGTACCACCCGGCTCGCCGGACCATAGTAACGCTCCCGGAACAGGGTTTCGCCGAGCGAGGGTTCCAGATTCAGTTCGACGGTGGTGGCGCCACGCTTGTGGACGAGTTCCACGAAGCCCGCGGCCGGGTAGACGTTGCCCGAAGTTCCGATAGAGATGAACAGATCACACTCCGACAGCCGGACATGGATTTCGTCCATGTGCAGGGGCATCTCGCCGAACCAGACGATATGGGGGCGCACCCTGCCTGCCGCCATGCACCAAGGGCACTGAGTGGTCAGCGCAATATCTTCACGGCTTTCGTAGATCTGGTGGCAGCGCTGGCAGCGTAGCTTGTGCAGTTCGCCGTGCATGTGCAGGAGGCGCTGGCTGCCGGCGCGCTCGTGCAGGTCGTCGACGTTCTGGGTGATCAGGAGGAAGTCGCCGGGGAAGTCGCGCTCGAACTCGGCGAGCGCCAGATGGGCGGCGTTGGGCGCGATGTCCGGGCGCTGCAGATCGCGGCGACGGGCGTTGTAGAACTCCAGCACCTTGCCGGGATTGCGCACATAGGCTTCGTAGGTGGCGACCTCCTCAATGTCGTGGTCCTCCCACAGGCCGCCGCTGTCGCGGAAGGTGCGAATACCCGATTCCGCCGAAATGCCGGCGCCGGTGAGGACGACGATGGACCGAGGGTGATGCATGGCCAATGGAGCACTCCGCTGCTGGACCTTGCCATGGTACCTAACCGGTTGCCGAAAAACGGTCGGGTGCCCTGGGGTTCGTTACGGCCTGCCTATTTGATAGGTAACGATCGCAGCAGAACCCGGTCGTACTGCGGCACAATCAGCGCCTACGCCCTCTGCTGGCGCGGTGGGCATTCGACGCGGGAGCCGGCTATGGATATCGTTTTTCGCTACCCGAGAGGATTGTTGATCCAGTTCGCCAAGGCGCCGGTGCCGGGGCAGGTCAAGTCGCGCATGCATCCGGTCCTCTCCGGCGAACAGAGTGCCGCGCTGCATCGGACCCTGGTTCGCCATACGCTCGGCAAGCTGGCGTTGGCGCAGTTGGCGCCGGTGGAGCTGTGGATCAGCGCGCCCCATCCGTTTTTCACCGCGCTGGCCGATTTGGCACCCTCGGTAATGCAGGCCGGCTACGATCTCGGTGAGCGCATGTGGCACGCGTTCGAGACGGCGCTGCCACGCGCCCGTCCGGTGGTGCTGGTCGGCAGCGACTGCCCGTTTTTTTCGGCGCGCTATCTGTTGCAGGCATTTCATCTGTTGCTTGCCCCCGATGTGGATGCCGTACTCGGGCCGGCCGAGGATGGTGGCTATGTGCTGCTGGGGCTCAAACGCAACCACCCGCAATTGTTCATGGATGTCGATTGGGGTACCGGGCAGGTGCTGGAACAGACTCGCGACCGGTTGCGACAACTGGGCTGGCGCTGGCGCGAGCTGCCGGCGCTGGCCGATATTGATGAGCCCGCCGACCTGGAATTGGTAAGAGACTTGGGTATTTTTTGAGGTTGTTATTATAACTATATGATTTTATTGATATAAAAAGTCTTGACCATGGGGTTGATTGGAATTACCGTGCGCGCATGGCACGTCACCACACGTGTCTCCCGGACCGGCTGGACTCCTATCCGACCGGAACATCGCATGAGGGATTTTGACGCATGATTGAAACAGACATCGAGCCGGAGCTTGTCGAGAGCCAGAGCGATTCGTTTCATGGCGTTCTGGACAAGCGGCGGATCATCATCGATATGGAAGCGCGCAAGCGTCTGGAAGAAAAACTGGAGCAGCGTCGTCTTGAAAAGCTGATCCGGGATTACGATTTCGACCTCGAAAGAGATCTCGACTGACGTCGACGCCCCGATTCGCCACCCTGAGGTGGCGAATCGGCCTGTTCCGCTTCGTTGCGGGGCCGCGTTTTTCCGCGTGCACCGATTCCGGCATAATGCGCCCGGTTTTATCGGGAGTACCCTGTGTCACCGGCGCCCCTACTCGAATTCCGGGACCTGACTTTCGAGCGCAATGATGTGCCGCTGTTCGCGGGTCTGTGCGGCGCGGTACGCAGCGGCGACATCCTCCAGATTCTTGGCGCCAACGGTGCCGGCAAGACCACCCTGTTGCGAGTCCTTTCCACCGCACTGACGCCTGCGGCGGGCAGTCTCAGTTGGCGCGGCGCGCCACTGTCTCGGCAACGCAGCAGCTATCTCGCGGAACTGGCGTTCATCGGTCATACCCCGGGGCTGAAACGGGCGCTGTCGCCGCGCGAGAATCTGCGCTGGCTGGGTGGACTCTTTCCCCAGTACCGGGAGCGGGTGGATGCGGCCCTCGCACGGCTCGGACTCGCCGAGTGGGCCGATATTCCCTGCGCGCAACTTTCGGCCGGACTGTTGCGGCGCGTCGCGTTGGCGCGTTTGCCGCTGTCCGGTGCGACGCTGTGGATTCTGGATGAACCCCTGACCGCCATCGACCGGGACGGAACCGCCCGGGTCGAGGAATTGCTGCGGCAACACCAGGCGGACGGTGGCGCGGTGGTGTTCAGCAGCCATCAACCGCTGGCGTTGCCCGGGGTGCGCCAGTTGGCGCTGGCGGGGTAGGCCGTGGAAACACCGGCACTGCCAGGGCTGGCCGCGGGATTTGGCGCGCTGCTGCGCCGCGACCTGCAACTCGCCTGGCGCCAGCGCGGACAGGCGGTGAACCCGCTGATTTTTTTCGTCATGGTGACCGCGCTGGTGCCCCTGGCGGTGGGACCAGAACCGTCGTTGTTGACGCGGCTCGCGCCCGGGATGGTCTGGATCATGGCGCTGCTCGGCACGCTGCTGGCGGCGGATGCGCTGTTTCACGAGGATTTTGTCGATGGCGCACTGGAACATCTGGTGTTGTCGCCGCAGCCGCTGTGGTTGCTGGTGCTGGCCAAAGTGACGGCGCACTGGCTGGTGATCGGATTGCCCATTACCCTGCTGTCGCCACTGCTAGGCTTGATGCTTGCGTTACCGGAGCCCGGTTTCCTGCCGTTGCTGGCCGGGCTGGCGCTGGGAACCCTGGTGTTCAGTCTGCTGGGCGCGGTGGGCGGTGCGTTGACGGTGGCACTGGGGGGGCGCAGTGTGCTGTTGTCGCTGCTGGTGCTGCCGCTCTATGTGCCGGTGTTGATTTTCGGCACCAGTGCGGTGACCCAGGCGGTCGCCGGTGGTGGCATCGGGGGACCACTGGCGCTGTTGGGCGCCATGGCCGCGCTGGCGCTGGCGGTGGCACCTTTCGCGGCGGCAGCCGCATTGCGGGTGGGGATCGATGGCTAGAAGATGGCAGTGGTTCCATCGGTTGGGATCACCACCGGGATTTTACCGGGCGAGCGGCTACTGGCTGCCCTGGTTGGCGGTAGCCGCGGCGCTGCTGCTGGGGGTGGGTTTGGTGTGGGGGCTGGCCTACGCGCCAGCCGATGCGCGCCAGGGCAACAGTTTCCGGATCATCTACATCCATGTGCCGGTGTCGTTTCTGGCGCTCGCGGGCTATTACGTGATGGCGGCGGCCGGCGCCGTGCATCTGATCTGGCGGATGAAGCTGGCCGATATGGTGATGACGGCGGCGGCCCCGCTCGGTGCGGCGCTTACCTTCCTCGCGCTGTTCAGCGGCGCGGTCTGGGGCAAGCCCACCTGGGGCACCTATTGGGTGTGGGATGCCCGCATCACCTCCATGTTGGTGCTGCTGTTTCTCTATCTGGGTATGGTGGCGCTGCGTCAGGCATTTTCGAGTCGGGAAGCCGCCGGCCGCGCGTGCGCGGTGCTGGCGCTGGTGGGCACGGTGAACATTCCCATCATCTACAAGTCGGTGGACTGGTGGTACAGCCTGCATCAGCCGGCGACCATCCGGCTCACGTCGGCCCCCAGCATGCATCCGGACATGTTCAAGCCGCTGCTCGTGATGATTCTGGCCTTCTATGTGTTTTACGCGCTGGTGCTGATCCTCAACACCCGCGCGGAGATCCTGGCACGCGAGCGTCGCAGCGGCTGGGTTCGGGATCTGGTCGCGGGGAGGCAGCAAGGTTGAGTCCGCAGTTTCACAGCATTACCGAATTTCTGGCCATGGGCGGACACGGAACCTATGTCTGGAGCGCCTACGGCATGGCCCTGCTGGTGCTGGTCGGGCTGGTCGCGCAGCCGCTGCGCCGGCGCAGGGCCGTCCTCGAAGCGGTGCGCCAGGCCGTGGCACGGGAGCAAAAGCGCTGATGCATCCCCTGCGCAAACGCCGCCTGCTGGTGGTCGTCTTTATTCTGGTGGTGAGTTCGATCGGCGTTGCGCTGGCGACCTATGCATTGCGCCAGAACATGAATTTTTTTTACACGCCGAGTCAGGTTGAGGCCGACTCCGTCCCGGGCGATGTGCGCATCCGGGTCGGCGGTATGGTGGTGCGCGGCAGCCTGACGCGGACGCCGGGAGATCTCGGTGTGAATTTTCGCCTCACCGACGGCAACGCCGAGTTGTTGGTGCGCTACACCGGGATTCTGCCCGACCTCTTTGGCGAAGGCGAAGCGGCGGTCGCCGCCGGTTACCTGCGTTCCGGACGGGTGCTGGAAGCGGATCAGGTGCTGGCCAAGCACGATGAGAACTACACTCCGCCCGAAGTGGCCGATGCCATGAAAGCCGGCCATGCCGCCCGCGCCGCGCGCGACGCCGACGCCCCCCCGGCCGGCGCTGCGAGGAGTTCTGCACCTTGATCCCGGAGTACGGACATTTCGCGTTGATTCTGGCGTTCTGCCTGAGCCTGGTGCTGGCGGTGGTGCCCATGCTGGGCGCGGCCCTGCGCCGGCCGCTGTGGATGGCCTGCGCGCGACCGCTCGCGTTCGGGCAGCTGGTGTTGGTGGCAATCAGTTTCGGCTGTCTGGCGGCGGCGTTTCTGGGCGATGACTTCAGCGTGCGTTATGTGGCCCAGAACGCGAACAGCCTGTTGCCCGCCCATTACAAATTCAGTGCGGTGTGGGGTGCCCATGAGGGCTCCCTGCTGCTCTGGGTGCTGGTGCTGGCGGGCTGGACCGCCGCGGTGGCGGCATTCAGCCGGGAGCTGCCGCCCACGCTGGTGGCGCGGGTGCTCGCGGTGATGGGCCTGATCGCGGTGGGTTTTCACCTGTTCCTGTTGCTCACTTCCAATCCCTTCGAGCGCGTGCTGCCGATCGCGCCCGCGGAAGGCCGCGATCTCAACCCGCTGTTGCAGGATTTCGGGCTCATCGTGCATCCGCCGCTGCTGTACATGGGCTATGTGGGGCTTTCGGTGCCCTTTGCCTTCGCCATTGCGGCGCTGTTGGGGGGGCGCATGGACGTGGCCTGGACGCGCTGGACCCGGCCCTGGACCAACACCGCCTGGGCGTTTCTGACCCTGGGCATCACGCTGGGCAGCTGGTGGGCCTACTACGAGCTGGGTTGGGGCGGCTGGTGGTTTTGGGATCCGGTGGAAAACGCGTCCTTCATGCCCTGGCTGATCGCCACCGCGCTGGTCCACTCGCTCGCGGTGACGGAAAAACGCGGACTGTTTCGGGGCTGGACCCTGCTGCTGGCGATCTTCGCTTTCGGGCTCAGCCTGCTGGGCACGTTTCTGGTGCGCTCCGGGGTGCTGACTTCGGTCCACGCCTTTGCCAGCGATCCCACCCGCGGCGTGTTCGTGCTGGCGTTTCTGGGCGTGGTGATCGGCGGGTCGCTGCTGCTCTACGGTTTGCGGGCGCCCGCACTGCGGGTGCCGGCGAGCTTCGGCTGGCGTTCGCGGGAGGCGTTCGTACTGGCCAACAACGGTTTGCTGGCGGTCATTACGGCGGTCATTCTGCTGGGTACCCTGTACCCGCTGGTCGCCGATGTGATGGGGTGGGGCAAGATTTCCGTGGGACCGCCGTATTTCAACAGCTTTTTTGCACCCCTCACGCTGGTGTTGGCATTGTTGATGGGCATCGGCGCTCTGGTGCAGTGGAAGGACAGCGCACCGGCGCCGATGGCGCGCGCCGCCGGTCTGGGCGCACTGGTGGCGGTGTCCGCGGCCGGACTGCTGCCCTGGCTCTGGGGTTCCTGGCAGTGGGGCGCGGCGCTGGCGCTGGGAACCGCCGCCTGGGTCACCGCCCTGACCGTCCGGGATCTGTGGCGCAAAAGCGCGTTCGCCCCGGATCGCTGGCAGGGTCTGCGGCGCTTGCGCGGCGGTTACTGGGGTATGGTCTGCGCCCATCTCGGTGTTGCCGTGGCCATTGCCGGGGTCGGCGTCACCGCCAGCTACAGCGCGCACCACGAAGCGCGGATGCTGCCCGGGGATTCGCTGTTCGTCGCGGGGTATGAATTCCATTTTGCCGGCGTTACCGAACAGGCCGGACCCAACTATCGCGCGCAGATCGGTGCTTTCGATGTGCACCGCGACGGCCCCCTGGTGGCGCATCTGGAACCCGAACAGGGCCGCTTTCAGGTTGGGCAGGTGATGACCGAGGCGGGTATCGATGGCCGTCTCGACCGCGACCTCTATGTGGTGCTGGGCGAATCCCTGGACGACACCGCCTGGGCGGTGCGGCTGGATGTGAAGCCGCTGGTGCGCTGGCTCTGGCTGGGAGGTGTGCTGATCGCGCTCGGTGCGGTGATCGCGGTCGGCGACCGGCGCTATCGTCGGTCGGCATCGATGCGGACAGCGGCGGCCGCGCCCGCAACCGTAACCGCAACCGCAACCGCAACCGCAGTCGGACGCTGAGCCATGGCGCGCATCAAGCTGTTTGTACCCCTGTTGATCTTTGTGGCACTGGCGGCGCTGCTGTATCTCGGACTCGGCCGCGATCCCCGGGAATTGCCGTCCGCGCTGGTGGATCGGCCCATGCCGGCTTTTGCACTGCCGTCGTTGCGCGACGGCAAGCCGCTGGATGCGACGCTGTTTCGCGGCGGTCCCCGCCTGCTCAACGTCTGGGGAACCTGGTGCGGCGCCTGTCGCGACGAACATCCGTTCCTGATCCAGCTGGCGGGTAGGGGTGTGTCCATCGTCGGCCTGGATTACAAGGACGATCCCGCCGCCGCCCGCCGCTGGCTCGTGGACAGGGGCGATCCGTACCAGGAAGTGATCGCCGATCAAGAAGGTCGGTTGAGTCTGGACCTGGGCGTCTATGGCGCGCCGGAAACCTATGTGGTGGATGGCGCAGGCATCATCCGCTATCGCCACGTCGGGGTATTGAACGAACAGGTGTGGCGCGAACGCATGGAGCCCGTGTATCGACAGTGGGAAACCCGATGAAGGTGTTCCGTAACCGGGTGACCGGGGCGCGAGGGGGCAGCGGATGTCCCTGAGCGCGATGTGGCGGGTTTTCCTGGTGGCGCTGGGGCTGTGGTGGTCGCCGGGCGCAGCAGCGATCGAGGGCCATGACCTCGCCACTGCGGCGGAGCAGGAGCGTTACCGGGTGTTGATCGAGGAGCTGCGCTGTCCGCAGTGCCAGAATCAGAATCTCTCCGCGTCGGATGCCCCGGTCGCCGCGGATCTGCGCAAGGAGGTGCTGCGGCTGATGCGTGACGGCAGGAGCGACACGGAGATCATCGATTTTCTGGTGGAGCGTTATGGCGATTTCGTGCTTTACCGTCCGCGCTGGCAATCCGCAACCTACCTGCTCTGGCTGGGGCCGGGCGGGTTGCTCATCGCGGCAGGACTCACCGTAGCCCTGGTCGTGAGACGGCAGCGCCGCGCGCATTCCAAGGTGGAGTTGGACAGTGCCGCGCGCGCGACCCTCTCGCGATTGCTGGACGAAACCGGCGACAACCGCCTGGATGACCGTCGATGAGCTGGCTGGGATTCGGTGGCCTGCTCGTCGTGGCGCTGCTGTCCGTCGCCTTGCCCTTGTGGCGACGCGCGCCGCGACAGCCTGGAGCGAAGCCGGAGGCCGCGAACAACGTCGCGGCCTTTCGCGCGCAGCGGCAGGAGCTCGACGAACAGCAGGAAAGGGGCGAGATCGAAGCCGCGCGTCACCGGGAACTGCTGGCCGAGGCGGAACTGTTACTGGTTGCCGATGCGGGGGTCGATTCCGGGGCCAGCGCGGTCCCGCAGCGCAGTGGCGGCGCCTGGCTGCTGGTGCTGTCCGGCGTGGCTGTGCTGGGTATCGCGGTAGCGGGCTATGCCCGACTGGGGGCGGCACCGGATCTGGCGCTGCGCACGCTGCTGGCGCAGGGCAGTGGCACGCCGTCGGCGGAGCTGGCGACACACCTCAGGGCACGGCTGGTACAGCGTCCGGACAACACCTACTACCGACTTTTGCTGGCCCGACTGGAGCTGGAAGCCGGTCATCCGGACGATGCGCTCAGGGCGTATCGGGAACTATTGAAACGCGAACCCGACGCCACTCAGGTGCGGGCCGAATACGCGCAGGCGCTGTTTTTGGCGGCGGGTAACCAAATTACCGATAGCGTGCGTACCGAAGCCGAACAGGTGTTGGTACAGGATCCCGGCAATTCCATTGCCCTGGGGCTGCGCGGCATCAGCGCGTTTCAGGCTGGCGATTACCACAGTGCCATCGCTGCCTGGAATGCCGTCATCGCCGCCGCTCCCGCCAGCCCGGAAGCGGATGCCGTGCGTGGCGCCGTCGCCGCCGCGCGCGCCCGGCTTGGCGAAGCGCCGCCGCCCCCGTTGGTGCGGGTTGCGGTGACGCTGGGTACCGGTGTCGATGCCGCTGCCGGCATTGCTCCCGATACGCCGGTGTTCGTGTTTGTGCGCGAGTGGCAGGGGCCGCCCATGCCGGTGGCGGCGCGGCGGTTGCGGTTCGCGGATCTGCCGGCCACGCTGGAATTCGATGACAGCACCGCGCTGGCGCCGGCGCGTCCGCTGTCGTCGATCGGCCAGATCGAGGTCGTCGCGCGCCTGGCTTTGGGTGGGACACCCACACCCAGCCCTGGCGATATCGAAGGACGCGCGGGGCCTTTCGACCGCAGTGCCCAGGTGATCGGGGCCGATCTGGTCATCGACCGGGTGGTCGGCGCGGCCGTTGCGCCAGCTCCGGATTCGGCCCAGTCCCCGCCGCCATGAACCCGCGACTTTTAACCCGCAAGCCTGAACCTGAAACCCTGATCGGCGGTGCAATCCGGTAAAATCCGCCGCCCGCGTCGTCCACTCACGAGCTGCTCATGGCCAGTACCCGTCCGGAAAGTCGCGAGGCATACCAGCACCAGCATGCCCCCGAGAAGATCGCGGCGCGTCTCGAAAGCGGACCCGAGTCCGTTTATCTGAAGGATTTCGTCTACGGCGCTATCGATGGCGCGGTGACCACTTTTGCCGTGGTGGCGGGGGTTGCGGGTGCGGGTCTGGCACCGGGAATCATCATCGTCATGGGTGTTGCCAATCTGCTGGCCGACGGATTCAGCATGGCGGCCAGCAATTTTTTGGGTACGCGCGCCGAAAACCAGTATCGCGATCAGGCCCGGCGGCGCGAGCTCGATGAGGTCAACAAGTGGCCCGAGGGCGAGCGCGAAGAAGTCCGGCAGATCTATGCGCGCAAGGGCTTCGAAGGCCCATTGCTGGATGAGGTCGTGCGCGTGCTCACCAGCGACAAGGAGCGCTGGGTCGACGTGATGATCCAGGAAGAACACGGCATGACTCTGGGCGGCCACGACGCGACCCGCGCCGGTCTGGCGACCTTTGGCGCATTCCTGCTGGTAGGGCTGGTTCCGCTGCTGCCCTATCTCCTGAACTGGTGCGGGCTGCCACGGTGGTGCGGGATGGAAGCGATCCCGAATCCCTTTTTCTGGAGCTCGGTGCTGACCAGCGTGGCTTTTTTCTGGGTGGGCGCGCTCAAGGGCCGCTTCGTCAATCAATCCTGGCTGCTGTCCGGGGGCGAAACCCTCGGTATCGGCGGGATCGCGGCGGCGATGGCCTATGGCGCGGGTGTATTGTTGAAGGGTCTCGTGAACTGAGCGCCGCGACGGCGCGCACCAGCGGTGAGTGTGGCTTGCGCGGACGTGATTTCTGCGCGGACGTGACTTCGGAGTCAGGCATCGCCATTGTCCGCTCGCGCGCCGGCTTCTAAGGTTGGCACCCCGCCGGACTTTCTGTCCCGGACGGGTTCCCAAGCAATGGCTTTCCGGAGGAATCCGTCATGAATTTTGATATTTCCGAAGAACAAAAAATGATTTACGGCTATGGCGCGGAGCTCGCCAAAACCTATGATCGCGCCTACTGGATGGAACACGCGCGCGCCCACCGCTTTCCCGAGGCGATGTACCAGCAGATTGCCGCCGACGGCTTTCTCGGCACCATGGTGCCGGAAGAATACGGCGGTTCCGGGCTCGGCATGACCGAGATGCTGCTGTTTCAGGAGGGCCTGGCCAATCAGGGTATCCCGCTCCTGAGCCTGGTGATCGGCGCCACCATGTCCATGGGGCCACTGGCCGAGCATGGCACCGAAGCGCAAAAACAGCGGTTTCTGCCCGCCGCCTGCAAGGGCGAGATCCGTTTCTGCTTCGCCATCACCGAGCCGGACGCTGGCACCAACACCATCCGTATTTCGACCCTGGCCAAACCCCAGGCCAATGGGCGGTTCAGTCTCTCCGGCCGCAAGACCTATATCACCGACGCCGGGGAGTCCGATTTTGCACTGGTGGTCGCGCGCACCACCGCCCACACCGAAGTCAAACGCAAGACCGACGGTTTCACGCTGTTTCTGGTGGACCTCAAGGCCAAGGGCATCGAAATGCACCCGATCCCGGTGAGCGTGCCACTGCCGGAAGTGCAGTATCAGGTGTTTTTCGACGACGTCGATCTCGGCCCCGACGACGTCTTGGGCGAAGTCGGCAAGG
>JBKHWK010000047.1:0-12168 GCA_046566625.1 Gammaproteobacteria bacterium | reverse complement strand
ACTCACTTACGGCTTTGCCGAAGACGCGGATTTCCGGGTTACGGACGTTACCTTCGCCGCTTCTCGCTCCCGTTTTTCGCTGCATCGGCCTGCCCGCGCGCCGCTCGCGATCGAGCTCAATGTTCCCGGCGTACACAATGTGCTGAATGCGGCGGCAGCCATTGCCATCGCGACGGACGAGGGCGTTGCCGACAGCGCCATCCTGGCCGGGCTCGGCAGTTTTCAGGGCGTCGGCCGTCGTTTCGAGATCCAGGGCGAGTACCCGGTCGACGCCGGCACCGCCATGCTGGTGGACGACTACGGCCACCATCCCGTCGAGGTGGCGGCGACCCAGCGCGCGGTGCGCGACGGCTGGCCCGACCGGCGCCTGGTGATGATCTTTCAACCCCACCGCTACAGCCGCACCCGGGATCTCTACGAGGATTTCGTGCAGGTGCTGTCCGGTTGCGATCTGCTGGTGTTGCTCCCGGTCTATGCCGCCGGCGAAGACGAGATTCCCGGGGCCGACAGCCGCAGTCTGTGCCGCAGCATTCGTCTGCGCGGTGTGCTCGATCCCATCTACGCCGACAGCATCGAGGCGGTACCCCACCTGCTGCGCAACCTGGTACGGCCCGGTGACATCGTGATCACCCAGGGCGCGGGCAATGTCAGCCGGCTCAGCCGCCTGCTGGCGGAAGGAGGTCTGGGCCGATGACCGCGATGCGTGCGGATCCGCGCAGCTTTGGCCGGGTCGCGGTGCTCTACGGTGGGCGCTCCGCCGAGCGCGAAGTGTCCCTCAAGAGCGGCGCCGCGGTGCTGCGCGGGCTGTTGGAAGCCGGCGTCGATGCCTATGGGATCGATGCTGGAACGGATCTGCTGCAACAGTTGCTGGCCGCTCGGCCCGACCGGGTGTTCATCGCGCTCCACGGACGCGGCGGCGAGGATGGCACCGTCCAGGGCGCGCTCGAATGGCTGGGAATTCCCTATACCGGCAGCGGCGTCAAGGCCGCGGCGCTCGCCATGGACAAGCTGCGCTGCAAGCAGCTGTGGCAGGGCGCCGGATTGCCCACCGCGCGCTTTGCCGTGCTGGAGGCCGGTTGCGACTGGGCGGCGGTACTCGCCGAGCTCGGTGGCGACGTGATGGTCAAGCCGGCCCATGAGGGCTCCAGTCTCGGCATGGCGCGCGCGCGCAGCGCGACGGAACTGGAGCAGGCGTGGCGCGCCGCGCACGCCTATGACGCCTGCGTGATCGCCGAGTCCTGGATCGCCGGCGCCGAGTACACGATCGCGATTCTCGGTGCGCGCGCGCTGCCCGTGATCCGGCTCGAGACCGAGCGCGAATTCTACGACTACGAAGCCAAATACCTGCGCGACGACACCCGCTATCTCTGCCCGTGCGGCCTGCCTGCGGAGCGCGAGGCCGAACTCCAGGCGCTGGCCTTGCGCGCTTTCGCAAGCCTGGACGCACGCGGCTGGGGGCGGGTCGATGTGATGGCCACTGCTGACGGCCAGTGGTGCGTGCTGGAAATCAACGCGGTCCCCGGGATGACCGATCACAGCCTGGTGCCCATGGCCGCCGCTGCTGCCGGGTTGTCGTTTTCGGAGCTGGTACTGGAAATTCTCGCCGGTGCCGCCTGTGGCGATGGCATCCGTGGCGATAAGGGGCGCGCGCCATGAGTGCGACGCGGCGCTTTCAGGGCGCGCGACCGCGCGACCGGGCACCTCGTGTCGATATCGGGCGCCTGCTACGAGTGGCTGGTTTCACGCTGGTGCTGACCGCAGCGCTGACGGTGCTGGCGGCCGCCAGCCTGGTGTTGTACCGCTATCTGGATGCGCCGCTGCGCGTCGTTGCGGTGGACGGCGACATCCGCCACCTGGGCCGCACCGAAATCGAGGATTTGGTCAGCCAGTACCTCGATGGCGGCTTTCTCACTCTGGATATGCGGGCGTTGCAGCGCGGTCTGGAAGCCCATCCCTGGATTGCCCGCGTGCGCGCGCGGCGTGAATGGCCCAACGGTCTCTACCTCCATCTCGACGAAGAGGCGCCGATCGCACGGTGGCGCGCGGGTGAATTCCTCAATAGCCGGGGCGAAGTGTTGCCGGGCGTGTCGGCGGACGATTTTGCGGATCTGCCGGAGCTGATGGGCAGCGAAGGTTCGGAGGCGGAAGTGATGGCTGCGTATCGCGCTGCGGCGGAGCGCCTGGCCCGCGACGACCTACGCATCAAGCGCTGCGTCCGCGATGACACCGGGCTCAGCCTGCGGCTGGCCGGTGGCGCCGAGCTGATCCTGGGACGCGCCGACACGGATGCGCGTCTGGCGCGCTTTCTGGTGCTGTGGCGCAAAGGGCTGGCGGCACGGCGTGACGAATTGGCGCGCGTCGATGCGCGTTACGACAACGGCATTGCCGTGCGCTGGCGCGCGGCGCCAGCCGCGGCGGACCCCGCAGGCTGAGGCGAGGACATTGTATGGGGAGAGGGTATGGCAGGCATTAGCGGCGAACAGATGATCGTCGGACTGGATATTGGCACCTCCAAGGTGGTGGCGATCATTGGCGTTGCGGGCCCCAACGGACAGCTCGAGATCGTCGGGACGGGCATGCATCCGTCCTCCGGGATCAAGAAGGGCGTGGTGGTCAACATCGAATCCACGGTGCACGCGATTCAGCGCGCCATCGAGGAAGTCGAACTGATGGCCGGTTGTCAGATCCATTCGGTCTACGCCGGCATCGCGGGCAGCCACATTCGCAGCCTCAATTCCCACGGCATCGTGGCGATCCGCGACCGCGAGGTGCACCAGACGGATATCGATCGGGTGATCGATGCCGCCCGTGCGGTGGCCATTCCGGCCGATCAGGAGATCCTCCACGTGCTGCCCCAGGAATTCATCATCGACAACCAGGAGGGCGTGCGCGAGCCCCTGGGCATGTCGGGCGTGCGCCTGGAAGCCAAGGTGCATCTGGTGACCTGTGCCGCCAATGCCGCCCAGAACATCAAGAAGTGCATTCGCCGCTGTGGGCTGGAGGTCGACGACATCATCCTGGAGCAGCTGGCGTCCAGCTACGCCGTGCTCACCGAGGACGAGAAGCAGCTCGGTGTCTGTCTCGTGGATATCGGCGGCGGCACCACGGATATCGCCGTGTTCACCGAAGGCGCCATCCGCCACACCGGGGTGATCCCCATCGCCGGTGACCAGGTCACCAACGACATCGCCATGGCGCTGCGCACCCCCACCGCGCATGCCGAGGAGCTCAAGATCAAATATGCCTGCGCGCTGGCCCAGCTCGCCGGCCCCGACGAGACCATCAAGGTTCCGAGTGTGGGCGATCGGGCGCCGCGCAGTCTGTCGCGCCAGGCGCTGGCCGAAGTGGTGGAGCCGCGCTACGACGAGCTGTTCACCCTGGTGCAGTCAGAGTTGCGGCGCAGCGGTCTCGAGGATCTGCTCGCCGCCGGCATCGTCCTCACCGGCGGCACCTCCAAGATGGAGGGTGTGGTGGATCTCGCCGAGGAAATCTTTCATATGCCGGTGCGGCTCGGGATGCCCCAAAACATCCAGGGTCTCGCTGACATTGTTAACAACCCGATCTACTCCACTGGTGTCGGGTTGTTGCTTTACGGGCTGCAACAGCAGCAGGAAAACCGGAATGTGCCGAAGAAGGGGGCCGCAAGCGGCTTCGTCGGACGCATCCGGCAGTGGTTTCAAAACAATTTGTAGGCACGTTCAACTGGCAGCTTGAGTGAGGGGTAAACACATGTTTCAGATCGTGGACAGCATTCCGGAAACTGCTGAAATCAAGGTCATTGGGGTAGGCGGAGGTGGTGGCAATGCCGTGCGCCACATGATCGATTGCAAAGTCGAGGGCGTGGAATTCATCTGCGCCAATACCGACTCCCAGGCCCTTAAGGATATCCAGGGCGCGACCCTGCTGCAGCTGGGCAACGGCATCACCAAAGGGCTGGGCGCGGGCGCCAATCCGGAAGTCGGACGCCAGGCCGCGCTTGAGGATCGCGACCGCATCGCCGAGGTTCTGCAGGGCGCGGACATGGTCTTCATCACCGCCGGCATGGGTGGCGGCACCGGCACTGGGGCCGCGCCCGTCGTCGCCGACGTGGCCCGGGAGCTGGGTATTCTCACCGTGGCGGTGGTGACTCGCCCGTTTCATTTCGAGCGCAGCAAGCGGCGGGAAATCGCCGACGAGGGCATCCGGCAACTCAAGGATCGGGTGGACTCGTTGATCACCGTGCCCAACGAAAAATTGTTGTCGGTGCTGGGCAAGTCCACCAGTCTGCTGGATGCTTTCCGTGCCGCCAACGATGTATTGCTGGGCGCGGTACAGGGCATCGCCGATCTCATCATCCGGCCCGGCATGATCAACGTCGATTTCGCCGACGTGCGCACCGTGATGTCGGAGATGGGCGTGGCGATGATGGGCTCGGGAAGGGCATCGGGGGAAGGCCGTGCCCGCATCGCGGCTGAAGCGGCGGTCCACAGCCCACTGCTCGAAGACATCGACCTGCAGGGCGCGCGCGGTATTCTGGTCAATATCACTGCGGGTCCCGACCTGTCGCTGGGGGAGTTCGCCGAGGTTGGCGACACCATCGAGGAGTTCTCGTCTGACAACGCCACCGTGGTGGTGGGTACCGTGATCGATCCCGACATGGGTAGCGAAATCCGCGTCACCGTGGTGGCCACCGGGCTCGGCCGGCCGCAAGAGCTCCGGCAGGTGGTGACGCCTGCGCGAACGCCCAAGGCGGTTCACCCCAACGGCGACATCGACTACGGCGCACTGGACAAGCCTACGATCACGCGCCGGCCGTCAACCGAGGCGACTGCGCGCAGGCTGGATCTGCGCCAGGATGCCGATCTGGATTACCTGGACATTCCGGCGTTTCTGCGCCGCCAGGCGGATTGATGCCATGCTGCTGACGTACAGCCCCTGATTCCCTCCCGGGGGCTGTGCTGTCCCGCGCCTTGAATGTGTCCCCAGTCAAGGCCGCGCGTTGTGCGCCGCGTACGGACGATGGCGCGGCTCGCTGGCGGCAGGATGGCCGGTTTTGCTACCATGGGGCGCCTTGGGGTTCGGTGAGGCATCCGTTTGATCCAGCAGCGCACACTCAAGAATGCGATCCGCGCGACCGGCGTGGGCTTGCACACCGGGCAAAAGGTATTTCTTACCCTGCTCCCTGCCGAGCCCGATACCGGAATCTGGTTCCGGCGCACCGATCTGAATCCGCCGGTTGACATCCGTGCCTGTGCCGAGAACGTGGGCGACACCACGCTCTCCACCACGCTGGTCAACGGCGATGTACGGGTCTCGACGGTAGAGCACCTGCTCTCCGCACTGGCGGGGCTGGGCATCGACAATGCGATTGTCGAGGTCACGGCACCGGAAGTGCCGATCATGGACGGCAGCGCCGGACATTTCGTGTTCCTGATCCAGTCCGCCGGCATCGTCGAGCAGGCGCGGCCCAAAAAATTTCTGCGCATTCGCAAGGAAGTCTCGGTCGAACAGGATGGCAAAAAAGCCACCTTTCGCCCCTACGAGGGTTTCCGTGTGACATTCGCGATTGCGTTCGACCATCCGCTGTTCGCGGCGGACGGGCTGCGGGTGACCGTCGATTTTTCCAGTACGTCCTTTGTCAAGGACGTGAGTCGCGCCCGAACCTTCGGTTTCATGCACGAAATCGGCTACCTGCGCTCCAAGGGGCTCGTACTGGGCGGCAGCATGGACAATGCGATCGTGGTTGACGATACCGGCGTGTTGAACGAAGGCGGGCTGCGCTACAAGGATGAGTTCGTCAAGCATAAAGTCCTGGACGCGATCGGCGATCTTTATCTGCTCGGCTACGGTCTGATCGGCGAGTTCGACGCTGAAAAATCCGGCCACGCGCTCAACACTGCGCTGCTGCGCAAGCTGCTGAGTCGACCGGACGCTTGGGAGATCGTTACCTTCGAAGGCGAGGGAGAGGCCGTTCCCGTGTCCTATTCCCGCCCGCTGTTGGCGAGTTGAGTCCGGCACCGGCATCGCGTACCTCGGTGTCCGGGTGCGTGCGTGGTATTCCACGGCCGCAGCATGAATGCGGCACCTTATATACACCGCGTCATTCAGTGAAATAACATACAGCCCCATTTTCGGCAGGGCCTGCGCGCTGCCGCCATTCGCCCCTACGCAAGCCCAGGGACACCCACGTGGTCGGTTTACTCAAGAAACTCATTGGCACTCAGAATGATCGCGCGTTGCGCGCGTTGCGCAAGGTGGTGCGGGCGGTCAACAGCCAGGCCGGTCTGAGCGACCTCGACGACGCGGCCTTGCAGGCCAAGACCGGCGAATTTCGCCGGCGTCTCGCGGACGGCGCGACCCTGGACGCGTTGCTGCCGGAAGCCTTTGCGGTGGTGCGCGAGGCTGCCGATCGCACCCTGGGTTTGCGCCACTTCGATGCACAACTGATCGGTGGTGCCGTTCTGCACCAGGGCCGGATCGCGGAGATGCGTACCGGCGAAGGCAAGACGCTGGTGGCGACGCTGCCGGCCTATCTCAACGCCCTCACCGGCGAGGGCGTTCATATCGTTACCGTCAACGACTATCTGGCGCGTCGCGATGCGACCTGGATGGGTCCGGTGTATCGATACCTGGGGTTGTCGGTCGGCGTGATCCAGTCCTTTGCCGGCCCCGGGGAGCCCAATTCTTTTCTGCTGTCCGACGCCAGCGACGAGCTGCTGCCGGTGAGTCGGCGCGAAGCCTACGCCGCCGACATCCTCTACGGCACCAATAACGAATTCGGTTTCGACTACCTGCGCGACAACATGGCGCTGCGGCTGGAGGACAAGAGTCAGCGCGGTCAGGCCTACGCGATTGTCGACGAGGTCGACTCCATCCTGATCGACGAAGCGCGCACTCCGCTCATTATTTCCGGGGTCGCCCGCGATAGTTCGGCGCTCTATCAGCGCATCGACAAGCTGGTGCAGGTGCTCAATCCCCACAGCGACGAGCAGCCGGGCGACTTTACGCTGGACGAAAAAACCCGCCAGGTAGAGCTCTCCGAGGACGGCCACGAAAAAATCGAGGGATTGCTCGCCAACGCGGGGCTGCTCGGACCCGAGGACAGCCTCTACCAGGCCGTCAACCTGGGCCTGCTGCACCACGTCCATAACGCGCTGCGCGCGCGCCACCTGTTTCACCGCGATGTCGAATACATCGTCCGCGACGGCGACGTGGTGCTGATCGACGAGCACACCGGGCGCACCATGCAGGGACGCCGGCTCTCTGAGGGCTTGCACCAGGCCATCGAAGCCAAGGAAGGCGTCAAGATCCACAGCGAAAGCCAGACCCTCGCGTCCACCACCTTCCAGAATTATTTTCGGCTCTACGCCAAGCTCGCCGGCATGACGGGTACCGCAGATACCGAGGCCTACGAGTTCCAGCAGATCTACGGCCTGCAGGTCGTGGTCATTCCGCCCAACAGGCCGGTGATCCGCAAGGACCTCAACGACCTGGTCTTCATGACCCAGGCCGAGAAATACAACGCCGTCGCGGACGACATCGTCTCCTGTCGTGACACGGGGGCTCCGGTTCTGGTGGGTACCGCGTCCATCGAGAGTTCCGAGCTGTTGTCTGCGGAACTTCAGGCGCGCGGCATCGAGCATCAGGTACTGAACGCCAAGTTTCACGAAAAGGAAGCCCAAATCATCGCCCAGGCGGGGCGGCCCGGGACCGTGACCATTGCCACCAACATGGCCGGTCGCGGCACCGACATAGTCCTGGGCGGCAGCCTGCAAGCCGAGCTTGCCGCGCTGGCAAACCCCAGCGCGGACCAGATCGCAAGCGTCAAAGCTGCGTGGGAAGAACGCCATGCGCAGGTGATCGCGGCCGGTGGTCTGCACATCCTCGGCACCGAACGCCACGAATCGCGGCGTATCGACAACCAGTTGCGCGGTCGTGCCGGACGCCAGGGCGATCCCGGCCTCAGCCGGTTCTATCTGGCGATGGAAGACAGCCTGATGCGGCTGTTCATCACCGATCGCGTCAAGGGCATGATGGGTGCGCTGGGCATGGACCAGGGCGAGGCCATCGAGCATCGCATGGTCACCAACGCGGTGGAGAAGGCGCAGCGCAAGGTGGAAGGTCGCAATTTTGACATCCGCAAGCAGTTGCTTGAGTACGACGATGTCGCCAACGACCAGCGCCAGGTCGTCTACCAGCAGCGCGACGAGCTGCTGGCCGCAGACCACATCACCGACATCATTGAGAACCTGCGCCGGGACGTGGTCAGGGAACTGGTCGACCGCTTCATCCCGCCGGAGAGCCTGCCCGAGCAGTGGAATATCCCCGGGCTGGAAGAGGAGTTGCAGCGCGAGATGAACCTGGAGCTACCGGTTGGGCAGTGGCTGGAAGCCGATGACCGGCTCGCCGAACCAGGGTTGCGGGAACGTATCCAGGCCGCCGCCGACGCCGCCTATGCCGCCAAGGTGGCTGAGATCGGCCCCGACATTCACCAGATCGAAAAACAGGTGATGTTGCAGGTGCTCGACAACCACTGGAAGGAGCACCTCGCGGCCATGGATCAGCTGCGCCAGGGTATCGGGCTGCGCGCCTACGCCCAGAAGAACCCCAAGCAGGAATACAAGCGCGAAGCCTTCGAGATGTTTCAGAGCCTGCTGTCGCGCATCAAGCACGACACGGTGCGCTTTCTGGTGCGGCTCCAGGTCCGCAGCGAAGAGGACATCAATGCCCTGGAGCAGCGCCGGCGCGAGGAGGAAGCGCGGCAGCGGCTGGCCTTCCAGCACCCCGAGGCGACCGGCATGGGTGAAGCACTGGAAGAGCTTCCCGCCGACGCCGGTGGTGCGCGCGCACCGACACCCTTCGTGCGCGAAGACATCAAGGTGGGACGCAACGAGTCCTGCCCGTGCGGCTCCGGCAAAAAATTCAAGCAGTGTCACGGCCGGCTATGAACGCCGCCGGAGGGGTTGCGGGAGTCCGTCATGGCCGTGGGTGAAGACGTTTTACCGCCACTCCACCCGATTGCGGGTGTGCGTCTGGGTACCGCCAGCGCCGGGGTCAAAAAACCGGGCCGCCGCGATCTGGTGGTGATCGAGCTGGTCGCCGGCGCCACCAGCGCCGGACTGTTCACCCGCAACGCCTTCTGCGCCGCGCCGGTACAGGTGGCGCGCAGCCATCTGGCCCAGGCCGCGCCTCGCTACTGGGTGATCAACACAGGTAACGCCAACGCGGGGACGGGTCCCGACGGGCTGGCGCGCGCCGAGGCCGTGTGCGCGGCACTGGCGGCGCACATCGGCGTTGCGACCGAAAAGGTCCTGCCGTTCTCCACCGGCGTTATCGGTGAACCCCTGCCTGCGGAGCGTATCGTCGCCGCGCTGCCGGCCGCGGTTGCGGCGCTGGACGCGGATGGCTGGGCGCTGGCGGCGGAGGGGATTCTCACCACCGACACCCGGGCCAAGGGTGCGAGCCGCCAGGTGCGTCTGGCGGACGGCACGACCCTGAGGGTCACCGGGATCGCCAAGGGCGCCGGCATGATCCGGCCCGACATGGCGACCATGCTGGCGTTCGTGGCGACGGACGCGCGGGTCGACGCGCCGGTGCTCAAGCAAATACTGGTTGCCGCCGCCGCAAAATCCTTCAACCGCATCACCATCGATGGCGACACCTCCACCAACGACGCCCTGATGCTGGCCGCGACGGGCGCCGTCGCCACCGAACTCGATGGCGCGGCGCTGGCTGCGCTCGGTGAAGCCGTCACCGAAGTCTGCATGGAACTGGCCCAGGCCGTGGTGCGCGACGGCGAGGGCGCCACCAAGTTTGTCACCATCGTCGTGGCGGGTGGCGGCAGCAGTGACGAATGCCTGGCGGTGGGCTACGCGGTCGCCGAATCGCCCCTGGTCAAGACCGCGCTCTTTGCCTGCGATCCGAACTGGGGGCGGATTCTCGCCGCCATCGGGCGCGCCCGGGTGGCTGCGCTCGATGTCGAGCGCATCAGTGTCTGGCTCGACGAGGTGCTGATTGCCGAGCGCGGTGCCCGTGCCGCCAGTTATACCGAAGCCGCCGGGCAGGAGGTCATGGCGCGCGCTGAAATTACCATCCGTATCGAGCTCGGGCGCGGCACTTGTGCCGAGACGCTCTGGACCACGGACCTCTCCTACGATTACGTGCGCATCAATGCCGAGTACCGCACCTGACATGGGGTTGCCCCCGGTGCGGGTGGTGGCGGGGGTGATCCATTCCCGCAGCGGTAATCGGGTCCTGATCGCGCGCCGGCCAACCGGAAAGCATCAGGGTGGACTCTGGGAGTTTCCGGGTGGAAAAATCGATCCGGGCGAAGCGCCGGCTGCGGCGCTGGCGCGCGAGCTGGCCGAGGAACTGGCGATCGCGGTGGACCGCAGCGAACCATTGCTGGTGATCGAGCATCGCTACCCCGACCGGCTGGTGGTGCTCGATGTGTGGCGGGTGCTGGCGTTCACCGGCGTCGCCGTCGGTAACGAGGGGCAGGAGATTGCCTGGGTGCCGATTGGTGAGCTCGCGCAGCGACCTTTCCCCGCCGCGAATCAGCGGATCATCGCGGCGCTGTGTGGCGCCGATCCCGCGCTTATTCCGGGCTGAGGTCGTCCTCCAGCGCATCCCATTCCGCCACCGGTTCGGCGGGGATGCGGTGACGTTCCGCCGCCCATTCGCCCAGATCGATTTGCCGACAGCGGGCGGAACAAAAGGGCCGCTCCGGGCTGCGCGGTCCCCAGGCGACCGCCTTGCGGCACGTCGGGCAGCGCACGATCAGCGCGGTTTCGCTCATGGTGCGCTTTCCTTTGCTGCCGAAGGCCGGGCTCGTTGGGCAAATTCCGCCGCCAGTGCCAGGTAGGTCTGGTGCAGGGCCGCGACCTGGGCCACCAACGCTTCGGGCGGACCCGAGTTGTCGATGCAGTCGTCCGCGCGCTCCAGACGGTCCGCGCGGCTCATCTGGGCGGCCATGATGGCGCGAATCTGTTCAGCGCTGTTACCATCCCGCGCCGCCGCGCGGGTTACCTGCACGTCCTCGGGGACATCCACCAGCAGCGCGCGGCCGATCATGCGGTGCTGGCTGCTCTCGAACAGCAGTGGCGACTCCAGTATCGCGTAGGGTCCGGGCGCCGCATTGAGCTGCGCGCTGAGCCAGGTGCCGATCTGGGGATGCAGCAGTTGCTCCAGCCAGCGCCGCTGGTCGGCATTGTCGAACACCAGTTGGCGCAGGGCGGCCCGGTCGAGGCTGCCGTCGGTCTGGATCACACCGGGGCCAAAGTGCTCGGCGATCGCCGCCAACGCCGGCGTGCCCGGTTCCACGACTGCGCGGGCCGCTTGATCGGCGTCCACCACGCGGATGCCCAGGGCGCGAAACTGTTCTGCCACCGCGCTCTTGCCGCTGCCGATACCGCCCGTGAGTCCGATGATGTACATAGCGTCCGCGCCAGCTTTTTGGGGGCGTCAGTGTAGGGTGGATAGGCGCTGCGCTTCCACCCGGTTGTCAGCGGCGCCTGGGCCCCCGCTTCCGCGGGGGTGACGGGAGGACGAGGGAAGGGGGCGAAGGTGGGGGGCGACATACCTGCCGTCATTCCCGCGCAAGCGGGAATCCAGTACCGCGGTGCTTCCGGGTGCGGTGGCGCCTGGGCCCCCGCTTTCGCGGGGGTGACGGGAGAGCGCGGGGGTGACGGGAAGGGACGCGGGGGTGACGGGAAGAGGACGACACACCTGCCGTCATTCCCGGGCGACCAAAAACCGTACCACGATGCCGGAACCTACCCCAGCAGATTTGGCCAGAGATCTATCCAGCGAGGGTTTTCTGCCTCGATCAACTGCAACTTCCAGGCGCGGTTCCATTTTTTGAGCTGCTTTTCCCGCGTAATGGCCGCAGCCATGGTGGTATGCAGTTCGTAGTACACCAGCGAGTGAACGCGGTACTTCCGGCTAAAGCCTTCCGCAAGGTCGTTTTTGTGCTGATAAATGCGCTCGATCAGAAAGGATGTGACGCCGATGTACAGGGTGCTGTTTCGTTTGCTCGCGAGGATATACACAGCGGGTTGCTTTTCGGCCATGGCGACGAACTCCCTTTTCAAACCGCTTCCAACCCAAGCAGCCAAGCAGCCAAGCAGCCAAGCAGCCAAGCAGCCAAGCAGCCAAGCAGCCAAGCAGCCAAGCAGCCAAGCAGCCAAG
>JBKHWK010000046.1:0-12410 GCA_046566625.1 Gammaproteobacteria bacterium | reverse complement strand
CAATACTCATATACGCCTGAAATGCTTCCAGCGTCGCTTACGTTGAATGCAAAGAATTCGCGCCCCTCCGCCGGGTCAAGAATTGCGCAGAAAAATTCATAGCGCTCTCCGTTAATCAGGACGCATGAAATCGCTCTAGTAACACTGCCAATAACAAGATCTGACACTTGGTCCGGGCCGTCGAGGTCAGCACTAGAAAATTGTGCTGAATCAGAATAGACCTCGGCGTCCCCGGCGAACTGATAATTTAGCGTCATCAAGCCATAAAGATCTGAAATTTGACCGGTACCCGATAGTGATATGTTTGTAACCACAAAGCTTTGCTTTGCTTGGCTCCAGGTCAGGCTTGCAGTAGAGCCGGCTGACGGAAAATCAGGCACATCTACCGACTTGGTCACGCCAGTTAGGAAATCTACACCCCCAGATTTAACAGAATTGAACGGCCGCTCCTCAAGCAGAACGCCATCTGCATAGACTCGAATCGTATGCGGGCCTGGAGCTAAACGGTTGTAATTATACAAAAGAGAGTAGCCGGTAGCGGTGTGTCCACATACACCGGCGGTGTCCCCTCGATAGGTACCGCTGCCAGCTTTCCCCAGGCTAGTGCCATCAATAGTAGCGGTGATGTTTGTCGCGGTGCAGTGCCAGCCTGATACGACGCCGATGCCGGATTCGGTCGCGGATGGCTGGGGATTCTCAAGATAGCCTTGGGCGAAGGCGAGTGCGGGAGCAAAGAAGAATAAGAATGCGCCAATTTTCAGTTTCATATCGGTCCCTTTCGATTGTTGATGGTTTAAAACTTGAGGCAGAGTGAGGGTACAAAAATAACTGTGTAACTGGCTTGTTCATGTCAGGCAGGCACCCTGTCGCCGTACAGGATAATGCGCTGGTGGAGCGCGGTTTTCCAGTCGCGGATCGGCAGTCGTGAATCGGTATGGTCCGTTTCTTCGTGACGTTGCGTAACCCCAGATAGAGCAGCTTGCGGACGGCGTCGTCGTGTGGGAGTGCTCCAGGCCCCTTGATCCCCTTGCGCAGGTTGTAGTTCAGGAACTGGATGGCATTGGTGGTATAGACCACACATTGCGGATGCCTTTAAAAAAGGCTCAACCCGGGATGGATAAAGACTGAGTCCAGCTTCCCCTGAAGGTACGCCTTCGCGGTGGCATTGCTGGTAGTGCCAGCGCCTTTTAGGTGCGCCCACTACTTGTGGTGTTCTGGATTCAGCGGAGAATGGCATTCTGAGTCGATCCCGGGAAAACCACTTCCCGGGATGGTGGGCGGGTTGAGGGACGAATCAGAAACAGCCTTGTAACCGACTGATTTCATAGAATGCATGGCGGACCGGACGGGACTCGAACCCGCGACCTCCGGCGTGACAGGCCGGCATTCTAACCGACTGAACTACCGGTCCGTTGATGCTTTGCTTTGGTGGGTGGTACAGGGGTCGAACCTGTGACCTACGGCTTGTAAGGCCGTCGCTCTCCCAACTGAGCTAACCACCCTGCGAGGGAGGGCGCATTCTACCCGAACGCTCTCCTCTGTCAACGGCGGGCAGCGAAGCCAAAACATGGAGGCCAAAAGTTGGTCCGCTGTACTTGGCGACGCAGGATAACTACCATGGGCGCGCTCACTGGTGCCGCCAAATTCCGATGGAAATCAACAAATCCTTTACTTTCGAAGCGGCACATCATCTGCCCAATGTGCCGCTCGATCACAAATGCCGCCGCCTGCACGGGCACTCCTTTCATGTCACCGTGCATGTGGAAGGCCCCATCGGAGCCGACACCGGCTGGGTGATGGATTTTGCCGATCTGAAGTCCGCCTGCCGGCCCCTCCACGACCAACTCGATCACCGTTATCTCAACGAAATCGACGGCCTCGAAAACCCGACCAGCGAACATATTGCGCGTTGGATCTGGCAACGTCTGAAGCCAGTGGTCGCCGGCCTGTCCGGGGTCGCGGTGCGAGAGACCTGCACCAGCGGCTGCCTGTATCGCGGGGATTGATGTGCAACGCTGGATGCGCGCTGTAGAAAACGACTAGCCGACCGTGCATATCCTCCGTCTCACCATCGAGTTTCAATTGCCGGCCTGCCATTCGCTGAAAGACAAGCGGCGCCGACTCGGTGGCTTGCGGGACAAGTTCGGCAGCAAGCCCAACATCGCGGTCAGCGAATCGGATTGGCACGACGTGCACGATCGGGCGCGCTGGACCTTTGTCATCGTCGGGGAAAACCAGCGCGTCATCGCATCGCAGCAGGAGCTGATTCAGACCTACGTCAGCCAGTCGGTCGATGCGCTGGTGACGCACAGCTCCCGTGAATATCTGCACTGACCGGATGCGGTGCTTTATCGGCTGTTCGGTATCCCCGAGCGACCAGTCCGCGCTGGATGCGCTGATCCAGTCGCGAGCCGGTGCGGGCTGGCGGCTGATTCCCGCCGCGAACTACCATTTGACCCTGTGCTTTCTGGGCGACCAGTTGCCCGCCACCCTTTCCGCACTGGTCGAGCGTCTGCGCACCGCAGTCCCGCGCCGCCCCTGCCGCGGCCATGCCTTGGCGCTCGCACCTTTCCCCACGTCTACGGCACCACTTCTTGCGCTGGAGCTTGTACCGGATACGGCCCTGCGGGCCTTGCACGCTGCGGTGGCAGGCTGCGTGGCCGCAACCGGAATTCTTTGCGAAGGATCGGTGTTTCGCCCTCATATCAGCCTCGCTCGCGGCGCCGGAAAGCTCCGCGCGGCGACGATGGAACTGGATCTTTCGTTCAACGAACTCTGTCTGTTTCAGAGCATTTCGACACCGGCACACCGCCGGTACGAGCGGCTCGACAGCCTTACGCTCGACAACGGTTGCGCACCGCCGGAAGGCGGGGCAGATGGCTAAGCCTGAGGTAACGTGGCCGGAGAAAATCCCGCTTCACCCTGGGCGTCCCCAGCACCGAAATCCAGCAACAATTCCGCCAGCGTTTCGATTTCCAGACGCAGGATCTGGCGCCGATCCGCGATCGCATCGATGAAGGGTTGGTACGCCACTTCCGTGCGGGACCGCACCAGGTACCGCAACCGCTCGTGCAGTGTCGCGAGCTCTGGTTCGTGGGAAAGCAAATCAGCCAGTTGCACGGCTTGCGCAGTCCTGAGCGGATCCAGCTTCTCCGCCACGCCCAGAAGCTCCAGCTGGCAACTGTAAAACCGCGCATAACGTGCCCAGTGGCGGAAGTCGGCGCCCTCTCCCGACTTCAGTGCCTGAAAGGCATGGCGGCGGCAATCGGCCCGGGAACCCGCCAGTCCGGCCCGAATATCGGCGGGATCAAAGGTGCCCAGCAGTCCGGGGTGCAATGCCGCGACCAGGAGCTCCAGCCGGCGGGATACCGCCGCCGCCAGGCGTTTCGGGGACAGCTCGCGCCCCTCGATAACCAGCACCGGAGGTGCGACGCTTATCTCCCGCACTTGCTCGAACACAGTGCAGGTATCCAGGCCGCCGAATAATTCCGCGAACAGCGCGCGCTGCGCGATGTACTCCCGCAACGGCGCAAGGCTATCGGAAATCGCCTCCACCTGCGCCACCGCACGCCCGGCAAGATCGGGGTCGGTGGCGGCCAGCAGATGTCCGATCGCGGCCATGCGCTCAAGTGCTGCGAGCGCCTCGGGCACGCCCTGAAGCCGCTTGCGGGAGACCGTGGCGAGCGCATCCATGGCGATGGCGATCTGGCGTCGCAGGATGCGATTCAGTTCATTCGCGAGGGCAGTTCCGGGTTCAATGGCGTAATCGACGCGCATGGTGCATGAAACCACAGTCTCCACCGGCAGTTAAGCCAGTGTTGACCCGGATTCAGGCCTCGGCACCGATCACGACCGGCCGTACGCTGGCCAGCTCCGCGTCGGTCAACAACCGAGAGCGAATCAGAAAGCGCACCCCGAGCGGAATTTCCAGGGAAAAACTGGCGCCGCGCCCCGGTACCACGTCGATGGTGGTATGGCAGTTTTCGTAGTACTGGAACTGCTCGGGCGACATGTAGAACTTGCAGCCCTGGATGGCGCCCAGACAGACATCGCGGCTGCCGATACGGAAATCGCCGACCGCAAAGCACATGGGAGCGGAGCCGTCGCAGCAGCCGCCGCTTTGATGGAACAGCAATGCGCCGTGCTTGGCGCGCAACTGGTCCACCACGGCGCCCGCCGCGTCGGTGATGGCCAGTCGTTCGCAAAATTCCGTCATGCCGGCACAGACCTCAGAAGAAGCCCATTTTCTCCTTGGCGTAGGAAATCAGCACGTTCTTGGTGTTGCGGTAATGGTCCAGCATCATATGGTGATTTTCGCGGCCAAAACCGGATTTCTTGTGGCCGCCAAAGGACGCATGCGCCGGGTAGACGTGGTAACAGTTGACCCACACCCGCCCCGCCTGGATGCCGCGCACGAACGTTTGCACCTGATGCATGTCGCGCGACCATACCGCCGAGCCCAGGCCATAGAGGGTATCGTTGGCAATGGCGAGCGCTTCGTCATCGTCCTTGAAGGTGGTCACCGCAAGCACCGGCCCGAAAATTTCCTCCTGAAAAATGCGCATCTTGTTGTGGCCCTTGAACACCGTGGGCTGGATGTAATAGCCACCCGGGTACTGGGCATTTTTGTACGGCTGCCCGCCGCAGAGCAGTTGCGCGCCCTCTTTCTTACCGATATCGATATAGCTCAGGATTTTTTCGTACTGGTCGTTGGACGCTTGGGAACCCATCATGGTGGTGAGTTCGTAGGGGTCGCCCATATTGATCGCGGCCACGCGAGACAGACATTTCTCCATGAACCGCTCGTAGATGCTTTCGTGCACCAGCGCCCGCGACGGACAGGTACAGACCTGGCCCTGGTTCAGCGCGAACATCACCAGACCTTCGATCGCCTTGTCCAGAAAGGCATCGTCCTTGTCCATCACGCTCGCGCAAAAAATATTGGGTGATTTGCCACCGAGTTCGAGCGACACCGGAATGATGTTCTCGGAGGCGTACTGCATGATCAGCCGGCCGGTGGTGGTTTCACCGGTAAACGCGATCTTCTTGATATCGGGGTGAGAGGCAAGCGGCTTACCGGCCTCGGCGCCAAACCCATTCACGACATTGAGCACACCGGGCGGCAGCAGGTCGCCGATGAGCTCCATCAGCACCAGAATCGACACCGGCGTCTGCTCGGCGGGTTTCAATACCACGCAGTTGCCGGCCGCCAGCGCCGGCGCGATTTTCCAGGCCGCCATCAGCAGCGGAAAGTTCCAGGGAATGATCTGGCCGACAACGCCCAGGGGTTCGTGGATTTCCATCGACACCAGCGTGGAGTCGATATCGCTGACCGAACCCGACTCGGTGCGAATTGCCGCGGCAAAGTAGCGAAACTGGTCGATCACCAACGGCAGATCCGCGCCCAGGGTCTCGCGAATGCCCTTGCCATTATCGCAGGTCTCCACCATCGCCAGGTGCTGGATGTTGGCTTCGATGGTGTCGGCGATCTTGTTCAAGATCCCGCTGCGCGCGGCGGCCGCAGTCTTGCCCCACGCGGGGAAAGTCTCCCAAGCCTTTTTCACCGCTAGGTCGATGTCCTTGGCGTTGGACTGGGGAATGCGCGTCACCAGCTTGCCATCGATGGGCGAGGTGTCCTCGAAATATTGGCCGTCGATGGGAGCCACCCAGCGCCCGCCGATGTAGTTCTCGTACTGGGGTTTGAACTGTGGACGTTGAAATGTCATCCGTCACCTCCCGATGATTGTGGTTATGTGGTGGAGAGCCGCGCAGGAACGAGGCAGGTGGTCGCCGGGATGCCGAACCGCACGCGCATCCGGCCCGCTTCGATTATCGGCGCGCACCCTCACGGGCGCAAGCCAAGTACGGGTGCCGCCCCCGGCCACGGCGAACGCGGGGGCATCGACCGCTATAATCTGCTGCTTTTGGGGTTCCGCACCATGACGTCACCCGCGCCCACGGACCCGTCCGGCTCGCTGCCTGCGGCCACCGCCGATCTGTCGCTGGAGGCCAAGATCCGCGCCTTGCGCCAGGACTTCGGCGCCCTGCTGCCGGCAGCCATCGCGGTGCATTCGTCGCCACCCACCGGCTACCGCATGCGCGCCGAGTTCCGCATCTGGCATCAGGACGAACGCTGCCACTACGCCATGTACCGGCCGGGAGAATCCGGCACGCCCTATGTCATCGACGACTACCCGCCCGGCGCCGCCGCCATCACTCGCCTGATGCCGCCCTTACTCGGCGCGCTGAATGCCACACCGGAACTGCGGCGGCGCCTGTTTGCGGCGGAGTTCCTCACCACAATGGCGGGCGACGCCCTGATCACCCTCATCTACCACCGCGGGCTGGATGCCGCCTGGCAGGAAGCGGCCCTGGCGCTGGCCAACCAGCTGGGTTGCAGCCTGATCGGCCGCAGCCGCAAGCAAAAAATCGTGATCGGGCGCGACCATGTGATCGAGACCCTGAACGTCGCCGGTCGCAGCTATTGCTGGCAGCAGATCGAATCCAGCTTCACCCAGCCCAATGCCGTCATCAATCGGGAGATGCTCACCTGGACCGCAGAACAGGCCCGCAATCTCGGCGGCGATCTGCTGGAGCTCTACTGCGGCAACGGCAATTTCACCCTGGTGCTGGCCGGCCAGTTCGAGCGCGTGCTCGCGACCGAGGTGGCAAAGCTGTCGGTACGCGCCGCGCACCACAATCTGGCGGCGAACGGCATCGACAATGTCGCATTGGTACGGATGTCCAGCGAGGAAGTGGGCCAGGCGCTGGCCGGAGTACGCCCGTTCCGGCGCCTGCGGGACATCGATCTCGGCGCCTATCGGTTCTCGACTCTGCTGGTGGACCCACCGCGCGCCGGCCTAGACGCAACCACCCTCGCTCTCGCCAAAACCTTCCGCAATATTTTTTATATTTCCTGTAATCCGCAGACGCTGAAAAACAACCTGACGGAGCTGAACGCGACCCACCGCGTCGCCGAGTTCGCGGTGTTCGATCAGTTCCCGGGTACCCGCCATCTGGAATGCGGCGCCCTGCTGGTGCAGCGCTGAAACCGGACCGGGGCCCGTATCTTCATCAAAAAAAGGGTCAGGCGAGACCCAACACCCGCAGCAAAATAAGACCGCCGCAGTTGACCACGAACGACAGCAGCCCGCTCACCAGCACGATATTGGCGGCGAGTCGGCGACTGCCGCCGAACATCTCGGCGAATATCACGCTGATGGTGGCGGTCGGCGAGGCCAGCACCAGAAACAGGATGCCAAGCTCCATGCCGCGCACCCCGGCCCAATAGCCCAGCGGTACGCCGATCAGCGGCATCCACAGGCATTTGTAGAACGCCGCGCCCCAGCTCACCAGTGTGGGCTTGCGCAGCTCGCGAAAATCCAGCGACGCACCCAGCGTGAACAACACCAACGGCACCGTGAGCTGCCCGAGAATTTTGCCGGTATCCACCAGAATCCCCGGCAGGGGCACGCGCATCGCGCCCACCACCACGCCCAGCACAATGCCGATGATGACCGGATTCTTGAGCGCATCGCGGCCCAGCCCGCGCCCCGAACCCGCGTCACCGTAGCGGCGCAGCATGGCAATGGAGAACACATTGCCGAACACGATAAACACCGCCATGGGCAGGGATGCGAGCGCCACGCCCTCGACGCCGTAGACACTCTGCGCCATGGCGAGTCCCGCGATCAGCAAATTGCCGCGCGCCGCACCTTGCAGGAACACGCCGCGCTGCTCCCGCTCCTTGACCAGCAAGCTCGCCAGCGGCCAGGCCAGCAGCGCGAACCCCATCACCAGCGCCGTACTGACCAGCAGAAAGCGCGGCGCGCGGGTGAATTCGATCTCGGCGCCGGCCAGCGACAGAAACAGCATCGCCGGCGCGCCCAGATTGAAGACAAGCCGCGAGGCATCGCGCAGAAAGCCATCGCTCAGCGCCCCGGCGCGACGCAACACCGCGCCCAGGGCGGTCACCAGATAGATGGGCGTGACGGTGCCCAAAGCGAACCAGACGATGTCCAGATAATTCATCGCGACGTGGAAACCAATACGGGCAAGTGTGGAAAGACCATCGGGTGCGACCGCAGCCGGTCAGCGCGCAACGGCCATCAGCTTCAATCAGAGCACAGCGGCAACGGGCCGGCAGACAATGCCGTCGGCACAGGGCACCAGTTCCCCGGGCGCAAGTGTACCGGGCGCAAGTCTACCAGCCGGGATCACGCCGCTGCGGTAGAATTCCGCGCCATGGCGCGTGCTCCCAAAGTATTGGTATTCGATTCCGGCGTCGGCGGTCTCAGCGTGCTCGCCGCCGTGTGCGCCCGCGCGCCGGGCTGCGATTTCGTCTTCGCCTGCGATAACGCCGCCTTCCCCTACGGCACCAAAGGGGAAGCCGAGCTGGTCGAACGGGTGGACAAGGTTCTGCACCAGCTCGTCCGCCGGGAGCAACCCGACATTCTGGTGGTGGCCTGCAACACCGCGAGCACCGTGGCGCTGCCGCGCTTGCGCGAGCGCATCCCGACTCCGGTGGTCGGTGTGGTGCCGGCCATCAAGCCCGCCGCCGCGCTGTCCGCCACCAAGGTGATCGGCCTGCTGGGCACCCCCGGCACCGTCAGCCGTCCCTACACCCGACAGCTGATCGCCGACTTCGCCGCCGACTGCGAGGTGGTCTGTCTGGGCAGTTCGCGGCTGGTCGATATCGCGGAACAGGCGCTGCGGGGCACCGCGCCGGATAGCGACGAGCTGCGCACCATCGTCGCACCACTGTTCGCCAACCCCGCGCTCGACACCCTGGTCCTCGCCTGCACGCATTTCCCGCTGCTCGCCGAGGCACTCGCCCTGGCCGCCCCGCGCCCGGTGCACTGGGTGGATTCCGGCGATGCCATCGCCCGGCGCGTACTCACCTTGCTATCCGGCCCCACGGATGGACCCGACCTGGGCTTTCGCGCCCTGTTTACCGGCGCCGCCGGCAGCGACATCCTGCATCCGGCTCTGTCCGCGCGCGGCTGCCGGGAAATCACCGTACTGCCTTGAGCGGCCCGAGCAACGACCGGGTATGATCAAACTATTTATCGCGCGATTGCCAAACGAGTGATCCGATAGCCGTCCAATGGGTGATGCCGTGCGGCGCATAGGGTACAAGCGCATGCCGCTTAACCCACTCGAAATTCAAAGGATCCCTAAAGAGTTGAAGCCTCCTAAAAACCAGGGACGGTTCAGGTGGTTTGCAAAGAGCATGATCGACAATCCAATTTCATCCGACCTATATTCAGGACCGTGCGGCCCAGAGGAAGAAGCCGGCAGTGGAAGAATGGGTTTCGCGCTGATACAGACGGATGTTATTTACTGGTGGTGCCAATACACATGAATGTTGCGGCTCAACCATTTGCTGCCGGCCGACGTGCCTGACGGGCCGCTGCCTGAGCTCAAAAATTAGCCCCCTATATGAGGTCGTCTGCGTATCAAAATTTCAATTGCTCTCGTTTCGGCGCTACTAATTTCAAGCGTAAGTTCGGCCAGCGAGGATGGAAGATCGTGCGAATCCAGTTCTGCAACTCAACTCGATATGAATTCCTGCGCATTGTCGGATAGAGATCGGGCAGACAAGCAGCTGAATGAGGTTTACCAAGCCGTACTTTTAAAGCACAAAGACGATAAGACATTTGTTGGGAAATTTCGTGAGGCTCAACGGGCGTGGGTGAAATGGCGAGACGCGGAAGCTGAAGCGCTCTACCCGGAAGAAGATAAGCAGCTCACCTATGGAAGCGTTTACCCTATGTGCCTGCCTGTATTCTCGAAGAGTCTTACGGCGCAACGCACAAAAGAACTTCGGCGGTGGCTTGACGGCACGCCGGAGGGAGACGTCTGCGCTGGCTCGCTTCCCATATCGCCATGAGCGTGATGTTCCATGCGGCCGTTCTATTGCAGCAAGATTGACTTGCCCCCGCCTAGCCGTACCAACGGAAAGTAGAAAACTCCGTCAAGCCCTGTCGAATAACTGGCAAGACTAACAGGGGCAGGTCGCCTGGGCGTACCTTGCCGCTCGGCGCCCGACCGTTAAATCCGCTCCGAGGTGGTATTCTGTGGTGCTGACCGAAACAGCACGCAGGCCACGATGAAATTTCTGATCATTCCCGTCACTCCCTACCAGCAGAATTGCAGCCTCATCTGGTGCGAAGAAACCATGAAGGGCGCGCTGGTCGACCCCGGCGGCGACCTGGATGAACTCCTGACCGCCGTCGCCGAACAGGGCGTGACTCTCGAAAAAATCCTCTGCACCCACGGGCACCTCGACCATGTGGGCGGCGTGGCAGCGCTGGCGCGCCAGCAGCACCTGCCCATCGAAGGGCCGCAGCGCGAGGACAGTTTCTGGATCGACAAACTGGCGGAGCAGTGCCGCATGTTCGGCTTTCCGCCCACCGACAGCTTCACCCCCGACCGCTGGCTCGAGGACGGCGATACCGTGACCGTCGGCAACCAGAACTTGCAGGTGCTGCACTGCCCCGGGCACACCCCCGGGCACCTGGTGTTCTTCGACCCGGTCACCCGGATCGCCATGGTGGGCGACGTGCTGTTCCAGGGTTCCGTGGGCCGCACGGATTTCCCCAAGGGAAACTTCGATACCCTCGTGCATTCGATTCGCGAAAAGCTGTTTCCCCTGGGGGACGATGTGGGCTTCATTCCCGGCCACGGCCCCATGTCCACCTTTGGCGCGGAACGCAAGATGAACCCCTTCGTGGCGGATCTGAATTTCGGCTGAGTCGCAGCGACCAGCTTAACAAATCACTTTAACTTCCTTATAAATCAAATTATTAGGTGTCAATCATGAGAATCGGAATAAATTCAGGCGCCGCTTCCGGACCCGAGACGACCGTCGCCGGCCTGATCGCCCGCGCGCAGAAAATGGAAGAACTCGGCTTCGATACCTTCTGGATGGCGAACATGTTCGGGCTCGACGCCATGACCGCGCTCGCCCTCGTCGGGCAAGCCACCCAGCGCATCAAGCTCGGCACCGCGGTGGTGCCCTCCTATCCCCGCCACCCGCTGGTGATGGCGCAACAGGCGGCGACCACCAATGCCGCGTCCGGCGGCCGCTTTACGCTCGGCATCGGGCTGTCCCACAAGCCCATCATCGAGGGCATGTTCGGGATGTCCTACGCGCACCCGGCGCGCCACATGAAGGAATATCTGGAAGTGCTGGCCCCGGCGTTGCGCAACGAAAAAGTCGACTACCAGGGCGAGCTTTACGGCGCCCACGGCCAGATCCAGGTACCGGAATCAGAGTCCGTGTCGCTGGTGGTTGCCGCACTGGGCGAGCGCATGCTGGAGCTGGCCGGCACCCACGCCGACGGCACTATCACCTGGATGACCGGACCGAAGACGCTGGAAGAACACATCATCCCGAAAATTCGCGCCGCCGCCGCCCGCGCCGGACGCCCGGAGCCGCGTATCGTGGCCGGCGTGCCGACCGCGATCGTCACCGATCTGGATGCCGCCAGGGCGCGCATCGACAAGGGCATGGCCATGTACGGCAAGCTGGCGTCCTATCGCGGCATGCTCGACCGCGAAGGTGCCGAAGGGCCTTCCGGCATCGCCATGGTGGGTAGCGAAGCGGATCTGCGCAAACAGATTCAGCGGCTGCGGGATATCGGTGTGACCGATCTCAACTGCGCCGTTCTCGGGGTCGGCGATCACGACGCGACGGTGGAGTTCCTGGCTTCGGAGCTGTAGCGGCGCGGCACGCGGTACCAAGCGGCGTACAGCGCGGGCACGAAGATCACCGTCAGGCCGGTGGCGGCGATCAGCCCACCCATGATCGATACCGCCATGGGCCCGAAAAATACGCTGCCCGTCAGGGGAATCATCGCCAGCACTGTCGCCAGCGCGGTCAGCACGATCGGGCGGAAGCGGCGCACTGTCGCTTCGACGACCGCATCGAACGGCGCGCGCCCCTGCTCCAGATCCTGGCGGATCTGATCGACCAGAATCACGCTGTTGCGCATGACCATGCCGAGCAGCGCGATGGTGCTGAGCATGGCCACGAAACCAAACGGCTTGCCCGAGACGAGCAAGCCAAGTGCGACACCGACGATGCCAAGCGGCGCGGAGAGCACCACCATCAGGGTCTGGGACAGGCTCTTGAGCTGCAACATCAGCACCGTGACGACGGCGAGCGCAAACAGCGGCATGCCGACCATGACGCTGGCTTGACCCTTGCCCGAGTCCTCGACGGTGCCGCCGATCTCGATGCGGTAACCCGGTGGCAACTGCGCCTCGATGCCGGCGATTGCCGGAGCGAGTTCCGCTACCACTTCAGGCGGCTGCCGGTCGGCGTTGATGTCGGCGCGCACCGTGATGGTCGGCGCGCGATCCCGGCGCCACAGAATGCCGTCTTCGAGTTCGTACCTTAACCG
>JBKHWK010000045.1:0-12560 GCA_046566625.1 Gammaproteobacteria bacterium | reverse complement strand
CTCGATAAAGATCGCATCGGCTTCGCGCAGCACCACGGCATAGTCGTGTTTCACTTCGCCCAGGATCCGCACCCCGAGACCCGGACCGGGAAAGGGATGCCGGTAGACCATGTCGCGAGGCAGGCCGAGCTCCAGTCCGACGCGCCGGACCTCGTCCTTGAACAGTTCCCGCAGCGGTTCGATGAGCTGCAATTTCATGGTGTCCGGGAGGCCACCGACGTTGTGGTGCGATTTGATCACATGGGCCTTGCCGGTACCGGCTGCGGCGGATTCGATGACATCGGGATAAATCGTGCCCTGGGCCAGCCATTTGACCTGGGGCAGACGCGCGGCTTCGCGCTCGAACACATCGATGAAGGCCGCGCCGATGAGCTTGCGCTTGGCTTCGGGATCGACGACGCCGCGCAGGCGTTCCAGGAACAAATCTTCCGCATCGGCGCGGATCACTTTCACGCCCATGTTGCGGGCGAAGGTGTCCATGACCTGATCGCCCTCGCCCTTGCGCAGCAGCCCGTTGTCGACAAACACGCAGGTGAGCCGGGAGCCGATGGCGCGGTGCAGCAGGGCCGCTACCACCGAGGAGTCCACACCGCCGGAGAGGCCGAGCAGCACCTCGTCTTCACCCACCAGCGCGTGCGCCCGGGCCACGGCATCGTCGGCGATATTGGCCGGGGTCCAGAGCGCTTCGCAACCGCAGATCGAACGCACGAAGTGTTCGAAGATGCGTCCGCCCTGCGTGGTATGGGTCACTTCCGGATGGAACTGAAGGCCGAAGAAAGGCCGGCCCCGGTGGTACATGCCGGCGATCCGACAGGACGGCGTGGACGCCATCACCTCGAAGCCCTCGGGCAGTGCCACAACCTGATCGCCGTGACTCATCCAGACGTCGAGGAGGGCATCCCCGGTCACCGCGTCCACATGATCCTTGATGTCGTGCAACAGGGGATCGGCATTGCGCACGGCGACCTGGGCGTAGCCGAACTCGCGCTGCTCGGAACTCTCCACGCGCCCGCCGAAATGCGCGGCCATGCCCTGCATGCCGTAGCAGATGCCGAGCACCGGCACGCCCAGCTCGAACACCGCGGCCGGCACGCGCGGCGCCTGCGCGGCGGTGACCGACTCCGGCCCGCCGGACAGGATCACACCCCGGGGACGCAACGCGCGCAGTTCGGCGGCCGGCAGATCGTAGGGACGGATTTCGGAATAGACGCCAATCTCGCGCACCCGGCGCGCGATCAACTGGGTGTACTGGGAACCAAAATCCAGAATCAGGATACGGGCGGCATGAAGGTCGGTGGTCATGACATCTCCCTCCGGCGCAGCCGGCAAAGTAGCGGTGGCGATTGGGCGTGGGTCAGTTGCCGCTCACCGGGTAATTGGGGGTTTCCTTGGTGATCCCCACGTCGTGGACGTGGCTCTCTTGCATGCCGGCGCCGGTGATGCGCACAAACCGCGGTTTGTTGCGCAACAGCTCGATGTCGCGACAGCCGGTGTAACCCATGGCCGAGCGCAGACCGCCCATCAGTTGATGAATGATGGTGGAGACCGGTCCCTTGTAGGGAACCCGCCCCTCGATGCCTTCCGGAACCAGCTTGTCGGCGCCGACGCGGACATCCTGAAAATAGCGATCGCTGGAACCCTGGGTCTGCGCCATGGCACCGATGGATCCCATGCCGCGATAGGCCTTGTAGGTGCGGCCCTGATACAGCTCGATCTCGCCGGGCGCTTCCTCGGTACCGGCGAGCAGCGAGCCCACCATGACCACGTCGGCGCCGGCGGCAATGGCTTTGGCGATGTCGCCGGAAAAGCGTATCCCGCCGTCGGCGATGACCGGGATTTCGAGGTGCTCGAGCGCCTTCACCACGTTGGCGATGGCGCTGATCTGGGGCACGCCAACGCCGGTGACAACCCGGGTGGTACAGATTGAGCCGGGCCCGATCCCCACCTTGACGGCATCGGCGCCCGCTTCGACCAGGGCGAGCGCCGCTTCCCCGGTCGCGATATTGCCGCCGATCACCTGGACCGCCGGAAACCGACGCTTGATCCAGTCGACACGGGCCAGCACACCACTGGAATGGCCGTGCGCGGTATCTACCACCAGCACGTCGACCCCCGCCGCCACCAGCGCCTCGACACGCTCGTCGGTCTCGGGACCGGTGCCGACCGAAGCGCCCACGCGCAGACGGCCGAACTCATCCTTGCAGGAATCCGGATAGCGCTCGGCCTTGTCGATGTCCTTGACGGTCACCAGACCGCGCAGCTCGAAACGCTCGTTCACCACCAGCACCTTTTCGATGCGATGGGTGTGCAGCAAGCGTTTGACTTCCTCCGGGCTCGCGCCCTCGCGCACCGTCACCAGACGCTCGCGCGGCGTCATCACCGCGGAAACCGGCGCGTCGGGGTTGGTTTCAAAGCGTACGTCGCGCCGGGTAACGATTCCCACCAGATCACCGCCGCGCAATACGGGCACGCCGGAGATGTTGTGCTCCCGGGTGAGCGCGAGCAGATCGCGAATCGGCGTATCGGCTTCGATGGTGATCGGATCCTTGACGACCCCGCTCTCGAACTTCTTCACGGCACGCACTTCCGCGGCCTGCTGCTCGATGCTCATGCTCTTGTGGATGATCCCGATGCCGCCTTCCTGGGCCAGGGCAATCGCCAGGCGTGCCTCGGTGACGGTGTCCATGGCGGCGGACACCAGCGGGATATTGAGCTTGATGGAGCGGGTGAGGCGGGTATGCAGGCTGACGTCGCGCGGCATTACATCGGAATAACCCGGCAGCAGCAGGACATCGTCGAAGGTGAGGGCTTCCTGATCGATTCTGAGCATGGCCTGTGCCGGCGGGCCGGTCCCGGAAGGCGCCCGATTATATCGGTGCCCCGGCAGCCGGTAAACCGAAACCGCCGGGACGATGCCGCGAACACGAAGGTTACAATGCCGCCATGGCTGAGCTCCCGGACCCCATCGAATTGACCGCTACCGCTCGCCAGGTACTCAGCGTCTCGGCGCTCAACCGCCGCGCGCGCCAGTTGCTCGAAACCCATCTGCCGCTGCTCTGGGTAGAAGGCGAACTCACCAATTTTTCCTGCCCGGCATCCGGACACTGGTATTTCACCCTCAAGGACGAGCACGCGCAGGTGCGGGCAGCCATGTTTCGCACCCGCAACCGGCTGCTCAACCTGCGCCCCGTGTCCGGTCAGCAAGTTCTGGTGCGTGGACGCATCGGCCTGTACGAGCCACGCGGCGACTATCAACTGATCGTCGATCACATGGAGCCGGCAGGCCAGGGTCTGCTGCAACGCCGCTTCGACGAACTCAAGGCCCGCCTGGCCGCGGAGGGATTGTTCGGCGCCGCGCGCAAGCGCGCCCTGCCGACGCTGCCGCGCTGTCTGGGTGTGGTGACATCGCCGACCGGCGCGGCCGTTCAGGACGTACTGCGTGTGCTGCGGCGGCGCTTTCCGGCGCTGCCGGTACTGATCTACCCGACGCCCGTGCAGGGCAGCGATGCCGCGGCCGCTATCGTCGCCGCACTCGACTTCGCCAACCGCCACGGCGCCTGTGACCTGTTGATCCTCACCCGCGGCGGCGGCTCGCTGGAGGATCTGTGGCCCTTCAACGAAGAGACCGTGGCGCGCGCCGTGGCGGCGAGCATCATTCCCGTCATCTGCGGCGTGGGGCACGAAACCGATGTGACCATCGCCGATTTCGCCGCCGATCTCCGCGCCCCGACGCCCTCGGCGGCCGCCGAGCTGGCCAGCCCCGATCAGAACAAACTGCTGGCGGCGCTGGCCGGCTATCAGCGCCGGCTGGAACGCAGCCTCGGGACGCAATTGCAACGCTTGGGCACGCACCTGGAAGCGCTGCGCCGCCGCCTGCGCCATCCCCGCGAGCGCCTCGAACGTCGGGCCCAGCATCTGGATCATCTGGAAATCCGTCTTGCCAGCGCGATGCGCGCGCGCCTCGCGACCGCCGCCGCGCGGCTGCACCACCTGGAGGTACGGCGGGAGCGCCACGATCCGCGCCAGCGGCTGGCGCAGACTCGCATACGCGTTGAACAACTGGACGCGGGCCTGCTTGCGCACATGCGCCAGCGGCTCGCCCAGGCCCGCGAGCATCTGGAGGCGCGCGCCGCCGTGCTGCACGCCGTCAGCCCGCTGAGTACACTCGAGCGCGGGTACGCCATCGTCCTCGACCGCAACGGCCGCAGCATCGGCCAGGTGAGTGCCACCCACGTCGGTGCCGAGATCGGCGTGCGACTGCGCGACGGCCGCCTCGATTGCACGATTACCGGTATCGACGCCGAGGACTCTCTATCCACTACACGCGATTTCGCCGACCGCGATCAATCGTCTCCGGACTAACCCCCACAGGACCAGCCGATGTATTTGCGCCCGGTAGTTACCGCGACCTTGGTCGCAATTGCCTTTGCCACCGCCCTCAACGCAACCTCAGCCGGCGCAAACACCGCCAGCGCAGCCCCGGAACCCACTGTGAATGCAGAAACCTGGAATCTGGGCGATCTCTACCCCGACCTGAACGCCTGGGAAACCGCCTTTCGCACGACCCAGCCGCAGCTCGCCGAAATCGCCACCTGCCGCGGCCACCTGGCCGAAGGCGCCGCCGTGCTCGCCGACTGTCTGAACCGCATCCACGTCACCTATCGCGAGCTGATGCGGCTGTTCAGCTACACCTTTCTGGAACGCGACACCGACCTGCGCGACGCGGCGGCCAACGAGCGCTTCTCCCGCGCCCAGACCCTCTACAGCCAGTACGGCGAGGCGCTGAGCTTCCTCGACCCGGAGTTGATCGGCATCGGTGCCGATACCCTGGAAGCCTGGCTCGCCACCACGCCCGCGCTCGCGGATTACGACTTCCTGATCCGCAACACAATGCGCAAAGGCGCCCACATCCTGTCGCCGCGCGAGGAGCGGATCCTGGCGGCGGCGGCCGATCCTCTGAGCGCGGTATCCAACACCTACTCCGTGCTCACAAACGCCGAAATCGCCTGGCCCACCATCGTCCTGTCGAACGGGAAATCCATAACCCTGCGCGCCAGCGAGTACGCTCAGTACCGCACGGCCCCCAACCGCGCCGATCGCAAGGCGGTGTTCGACGCCTTTTTCGGCGCCTACGGCCAATTCAGCGAAACCCTGGCGAATACGCTGTCCGGGCAGCTCAAGGCCAGCGCCTTTACCGCCCGCATGCGCGGCTTCGATTCCAGCCTCGCCGAGGCGCTCGACGTGGATGCCATCCCGCCGGCGGTATACGAAACCCTGGTGAGCGAGGTGAACGCCAACCTGGGCACCCTGCACCGCTATCTGCGCCTCCACGCCCGCGTGCTGGGCATCGCGGACCCGCACTATTACGACCTCTATCCGAGCCCGGTTCCCCAGCAGCGCAACTATTCGATTGCCGACTCCCGCGAACTATTGCGCGCCGCCGCGACGCCCCTGGGACCGGAATATGCACAACGCCTCACCGAGGCGCTGAATCACAACTGGATGCATGTCCGCCCGGCGGAAGGTAAACGCAGTGGCGCCTACATGATGGGTTCCGCCTACGACGTCCACCCTTATCTGCTGCTCAACCACAACGACGATTTCGAATCCCTCACCACCTTTGCCCACGAGTGGGGCCACGCCATGCATTCCTTGCTGGCCAATACCACGCAGCCCTTTGCGAAGGCCGACTACCCCACCTTCATCGCCGAGATCGCCTCGATCGCCAACGAGGTGCTGCTCTACAACCATTTGAGCGCGACGGCGAAAACCCCACGCGAGGCATTGTTTTATCTGTTCCAGGAACTTCAGGGCTTGCGCGGCACGTTTTTTCGTCAGACACAGTTTGCCGAATTCGAACTCGCCACCCATCGCGAAATCGAACAGGGCGAGGCGCTATCGGGCGAAAAATTGAGTCGCATCTACGGCGATATTCTCAAACGCTATCTGGGCCACGCCCAGGGCGTGATGGCCGTCGACGACGCCTATGCGGTCGAGTGGGCCTATGTGCCCCACTTCTATAAAGAGTTCTACGTCTATCAGTACGCCACCTCGCTCGCCGCCGCCTACGATCTGATGGAAAAAGTACAGAACGGCGGCGCGGCCGAGCGGGAAGCGTATCTGGCAATCCTGAGGGCTGGCGGCTCCGAGCATCCCTACCCGCTATTGATGCGGGCGGGTATCGACATGGCGCAACCGGAGGTCTACCGCGCGGTGATCCGGCGCTGCAACGCGCTCATGGACCGGATCGAAAAGCTGCTGGCGGAGCATCCGGACTTTGAACCCGCAACGGTAACCGCCGTTTCCGATACCCTGACAGTATCCGCCAAATAAAACTGGACTCTGTTGCTCGCGGTATCTTCTGAACAACATGCCTGAAAAGCCATTCAGATCATCATGCACAGGTGATGTGCGCTAGCAGACAGACGAAGAAAGTCGCTCAGCATAGTCTGTGACTCTCGGCGCCAGTAGCGATGCAGTGTCCACGCTGTAGTGGCCCCGTGAATACCTCAAGCTCCACACTCCTGGCAATGAGGACGGCATATCGGCATTGGTTGCCGGAGCATAACCTCAAGCCTCACCCATGAAGGAACGACAATGAAATCATTCAATATCAATGCAATCGCACTTGCGATTGGCCTTGCAGTCAGCGCCGGGGCAATGGCGGAAAGTGTTTCAAAGGACGAGTATAAAGTGAGCAAAGACCGTATCGCGGCCAAGTACACGTCGGCCAAGGCGCATTGTGGCTCGTTGTCCGCCAATGCCAAGGATATCTGCATGGCTAGCGCAGAAGGCGATGATAAAGTCGCTATGGCCGAACTCAACGCCCACTATGATCCTAGCGCGAACAATCTTTATCAGGTGCGCGTCGCCAAAGCGGACGCCGACTACGGGGTTGCGAAGGAGCGATGCGACGATCTGGCCGGCAACAAGCAGGATGTTTGCGTGAAGCAGGCGAAGGAAGTGGAGACTACCGCCAAAGCCGACGCGGACTCGTGGCTGAAAACTTCAACTGCGCAGGCCAAGGCCACCGAAGTCTCTACCGAAGCACAGACCGAGGCCGACCAAAAATCCGCCAAAGCCCAGGCGGGAGCCGCGACCGAGAAGCTCGACGCCAAGTACGAAGTAGCGAAGGAAAAGTGCGACGCGTTTGCGGGCGATACCAAGACGAACTGCCTCAACCAGGCTAAGGCAAGTTTCGGCGCCGAGTAGTCCGCGCTCGACGGGGCGCGGACTGCCGCGCCCCGATGTTTGAAAACGCGGCAATCCCGCGAGAGCGATACTCGATTCGCGCTCAGCATGGTTGCCACTGCATGCTTCCGCGGCCTGGGTAGTAGCGCCGCTCGTTTTTGGGCAACGCAATAACACTGGCATTGGGTGATCCGGACGCGCTATCCTTTCCAGAACCAATATGAGCGAACCCGTCGGCGGTGCTGCTTGCCGGCGGGCGCATTCGGTACGCAGTCGACGCAACCAAATGCTGGCCTACGTGCGATGCGCCTCACCGGAGGGTTGGGAATGACGGTCGATGATCACGTTGATCGGCCATCAGGAGCAGCCGCGATTTCGCTCGTTTTTTTGGTAACAAAAATTCACCAGGAGATACGGATCATGAAACTGGTCGGGACACTAAGCACAGCTTTGGTTATGGGCATACTGCTGGCAACTCTATCCGGATGCCAAAAAAAGGAAGGCCCCGTGGAGCAAGCCGGCAAGAGCGTCGATCAGGCCACTGAGAAGGTCGGAGAAAAGATCGAAAAAGCCGGCGAAAACATTCAGGACGCGGCACAGGGCGACGACAAATAATCACTGCGCGCACACCCCCTGCAAAGGTTTCAGGGTAACCAAGGGGTATCTGTGCAGGTCGCAAAGCCTGGCGTCCAGCTGGACGCCAGGCTTTGCGGGTGAAAGCTGTTCATGACCAATGCCACCCGAGGCAATTAGCGACGTCGCGACGATCGCGATTCAGGGCATGACTCGATTTTGTGGCTCGCCGCCATGCACGGCGCCATTGCCGAGTCACTCCGGTAGGCACAGGCGCGAATTTCAAACACCACCGTCCCTGGCAGAACCACCTTCCATATACGAGTCCAAAACCCAGCCACCGCTGACCCGCATTCGCTTCATCCAGCGCGTCCTGCTGCACGCCGCCGCTGCGCTCGCCCTGCTCGTGCTGTCTCTGCTCGCCGGCTTGGCGGGCTACGCCCACTTCGAGCGCCTCTCCTGGCTGGACGCTTTTCTGAATTCCGCCATGCTGATGGACGGCATGGGGCCGGTCGACGCGCCGAAAACGGACGGTGGCAAACTGTTCGCCGGTCTTTACGCACTCTACGCGAGCCTGATATTCCTTTTCGCGGCGGGTGTGATCTTCACGCCGGCCAGTCACCGCATGCTGCATAAATTTTATTGGGATGAGGACGGGTAGCACGGGACTTTCCGCTGCCCGCGCGACGTTTTTCCAAACCCCGCGACAGGGAAGCAAGCGACCCGCCGGCGCAGTTTTGCAATCCATCGCCGTGCCGGGCTGCTAAAGTCACCGGATGATTGCTGACTCGGCCCAGCCCGCCAATCAACTGCCCATCACAGGCCTGCGCGGCGTGGGCGCGCACCTGCGCGACCGGCTGGCGCGGATCGGCATCCGCGGCGTGCAGGATCTGCTGTTCCACCTGCCGACCCGTTACCTCGACCGCACCCGCATCACGCCCATCGCCGCGCTGCGGCAACTCGCGGAGGTAGTGATCGAAGGCGAAGTGCTGGGTGCCGATGTCGTCCAGGGTCGGCGACGCAGCCTGATCTGCAAGCTCGGAGACCGCTCCGGCGTCGTCACGCTGCGTTTTTTTCATTTCTCGGCGGGTCAGCGCAATGCGCTGGCACGCGGCACTCGCCTGCGCTGCTACGGCGAGGTACGAATCGGCCCGGCAGGCCTGGAGCTCTACCACCCCGAATACCATGTGCTCGATACCGCCGCGCCCGCGCCGCTGGAGCAATCGCTGACCCCGGTCTATCCGGCCGGCGAGGGCGTCACCCAGGCGCGGCTGCGACAACTCATGACCCAGGCGCTCGCCCTGGCCGGCCAGAGCGACGATCCGCACCGCGCGCTACTTCGCGACTGGCTGCCGGCGTCGGTGCGCCCGGATCTGCCGCCGCTCGCCGACGCCGTGCGCTACCTGCACGCGCCGCCCCCGGACGCGCCCCTGGATCTGCTGTTGCGCGGCGAACATCCCGCGCAGCGACGGCTGGCATTCGAGGAGCTGCTCGCCCATCACCTGAGCTTGCAGCAGTTGCGCGCACGGGTGCGCAGCCAGCGCGCGCCGATATTGAAAGCATCCATCGAGCTGGAGCAGCGTTTTCTCGCCAGCCTGCCGTTTACGCTGACCGGCGCGCAGCAGCGCGTGTGCCGCGAGATCGCCGCCGACCTCGCCGCGCCCGTGCCCATGCTGCGCCTGCTCCAGGGCGATGTCGGCTCCGGCAAGACCGCCGTTGCCGCCCACGCGGTGATGCAGGCAGTGGGCGCAGGTTTTCAGGCAGCACTGATGGCGCCCACCGAGATCCTCGCCGAGCAGCACCGCGATACCCTCGAACACTGGCTGCGCCCGCTGGGCATCCACAGCGCCTGGCTCACCGGCAAGCTCAAGGGCCGCGCGCGCGCCGCGCAACTGGCCGCCATCGCCGACGGCAGCGCCCGGCTCGCCGTCGGCACCCATGCCCTGTTCCAGGACGAGGTGACCTTTGCCCGCCTCGGCCTCACCATCATCGACGAGCAGCACCGCTTCGGCGTGCATCAGCGCCTCTCCCTGCGCGAAAAAGGCTGCGCCGGAACCGTGCCCCACCAGCTCATCATGACGGCGACGCCCATCCCCCGCACGCTCGCCATGATCGGCTACGCCGATCTGGACTATTCCGCCATCGACGAGCTGCCGCCCGGCCGGCAACCCATCAACACCGTCGCCATCGCCAACAGCCGTCGCGCCGAGGTCATCGCGCGCATTCACGGTGCCTGTCGCGCGGGGCGGCAGGCCTACTGGGTGTGCACCCTGATCGAGGATTCCGAGGTGCTACAGGCGCAGGCCGCCGAAACCGCCGCCGCCGAACTGACGCTGGCGCTGCCGGACTTGCGTATTGGCCTGGTCCACGGCCGCATGAAATCGGGCGACAAGGCCGCCGCCATGACGGCGTTCAAGGCCGGGGAAATCGATCTGCTGGTCGCGACGACGGTGATCGAGGTGGGCGTCGATGTGCCCAACGCAACTCTGATGGTGATCGAAAATCCCGAGCGCCTGGGGCTCGCGCAACTGCATCAGTTGCGCGGCCGCGTTGGTCGCGGCGAGACCGAGAGCCACTGCGTGCTGCTGTACGGCACACCGCTGTCGCAGCACTCCCGTGAGCGCCTGCGCATCCTGCGCCAGACCAACGACGGCTTCGTGATCGCCGAACGCGATCTGCAACTGCGCGGCCCCGGCGAAGTGCTGGGCACCCGTCAGACCGGCGATATCAATCTGCGCATCGCCGACTTGCAGCGCGACGCCGATCTGCTCGGCAGCGTGCAGCGCGGCGCGGCGACCCTGATGGCCGAGCACCCGGAAGCGATCGCTCCGCTGATTCAGCGCTGGCTCGGCCACGCAACCCGCTACGGTGAAGTTTGACGGCCGGGTGCGGCCGACGGACCATGGCCGGAACCGGCATCAAATCCACTGACGGGATAGATAACAAACCCGGCAACAAACTCAATAACAAATCTCACAACAAACCACAGAGGGGTCTCCCATGAGCACCACCACAGTCGGCCTGGTTCTTTCCACCGCCACCGAGGCGCCACCACGGGAACTGGCCGCCATCGGTCAGCTTGCCGAAGAACAAGGCTTTGCCGCCGTACTGGTCAATGAAGGGCGCGGCGATGCACTGGCCTGCGCCCAGGGTATCGCGGCGGCCACGCAGCGCATCCAGTTAGGCACCAACATCGCCAATATCTATTACCGTCACCCCTTCCTGGCTGCCATGACCGCGGCCACCATCGCCGAACTGTCCGAAGGCAGGCTGGTGTTGGGATTGGGCATGAGCCACCGCCAACTGCTGAAAGCCCAGGGCATCGAGATGAACCATCCCCGGGACTACCTGCGCGACTACACCCAAAAAGTGAAACAGATCCTGGCGGGCGAGGATCGCAACCCGCTGTTCGCGTCCCGTCCCTGCGCCTGGCCGGTGCCGGTGCTGATGGCCGGACTCACCGTGGAAAGCGCACGGGTGGCGGGCGAAGTGGCTGATGGCCTGATGCCATTTTTGCCGTCGCTGGATTACCTCAAGCAACTGCTGAACGCGACACGCGAAAGCGCCTCCGCGGTCGGCCGCGATCCGACGCAACTGGATTGCATCCTCAGCATCCCGACGTTCATGTCGAACAACCTCGGCGCCGCGATCTCGGCGGCAAAACACAACCTGGCGTTTTTTGCGCGTCTGCCCAACTACCGACTGCAATGGCGGCGCTGCGGTTTCGAGACCGAAATGGATGCGGTCACCGCAGCCTGGAAAACCGGCGACCGCCGCGCCGCCGCGGCCTGCATCAGCGACGACATGGTGAATCAGATCTGCATCTACGGATCACCGCAAATGTGCCGCTCGCAATTAGCCATGTTTCGCGCGGCAGGGGCACGGCTACCACTGCTGGCGGTAAGCCCGGTCAACGATTCCGACCGGCTCGGCGCGACGCGCGCGGCAATTCGCCAGTTGGCACCCTGAGCTGCGGCGGATCCCACGCGGCACAAAATGAAGCGCCGGGCTCAATGCGCTTAGTGAGCCCGGGGCTACCTACTGCAGGGCTGGACGCAGATACGGTGGCGCACCCGGTTCGAGCTGCCGCGGAGTGAGGGATCGCGCGGTTGACAGCCAGCGCCTCGCCACGCGAAGCAGGGCTGCCGCAGCGAAAGCGGTCTGTCGAGACTACGCAGTTCGGGGGGCAGGATCGGCGTTCGCCTCCGATTGCGGCAGCTACCCCACTGATTCAACCTTCCGTTATGGTGCCAGCGACGCGTGGGGAACCGCGCCAAGGCTCGGGAACCATGCGCCTGGAAGGACCGACTTTCGTTCTTGAAATGTTCCTTGAGATATCCGTTCTGGATTTTACCGATTGTGGTTTGAATCTTGCCTTTGGCCGCCATGGTCTTGCCGCACAAAATCTTGCCGTACAAAATCTCGCCGGGGGGTACCTTGGTGCCACCTTTCCCAATCTCAAACGCGGAAACAAACCCTATTGCAATTATCTAGTTGTTGCAATTATCTGGTTGTTGCAATTATCTGGTTATAGGTGTTAGCGTCACATGGTGCGCGAAACATTTCTCCACCAATAATCGATTTCGCCACAATCGGTACACAGACACGCGGTACACAGACATGCGATTCCACTCCCGCGCCTTTATCCCTTGTGGCGCGAGCGGGGAGGCCGAACGTCCCAATGGCGAGCGGGGCCTGACGGTCGGCGCAAAACGATAATAACCAATACAAAAAGGAGGTGTGCCTTGTATCAATCGATACCCTCATCAGCCGAATCACCTTGCCGACATCCCATT
>JBKHWK010000044.1:0-12695 GCA_046566625.1 Gammaproteobacteria bacterium | reverse complement strand
GGGGCGGGCTCGATTGGGGGGGGCGGCAGCCTACCAAGCTGGCCGCCGGGCGGGGTGGTGCCGGAGCAACTGTTACCGGTCGCCCTCTCGCGCATGGGGTGCGCGCCGTGGCAGCCCGACCGACAACGCGCCGGCTGCAACCACCAGGGCGCTCGAGGCCCACAGGCAGGCGGTGAGTCCGGCGACCTGATAGACCCAGCCCGACAGCACCGTGCCGAGCAGGCGACCGCCGGCGTTGGCCATGTAGTAGAACCCGACATCGAGGGAGACGCCATCGGCGCGGGCATAGCTGACGATCAGGTAGGAGTGGATCGCCGAATTGAGTGCGAACAGGACGCCGAAGGCGAGCAGGCCCGCCACCAGCACCCAGGCCGGGTTCAGATGCCCGAGTCCGACCGCGATGCCGGCGGGCAGCGCCGCGAGCGCGAGCGCCGCGACGAGAGCGCTGCGGCCGTCCGGAACGCGTTTGCCGGTAAGCCGCGGCGCCAGCGCTTGCACCGCGCCATAGCCGAGGATCCAGCACGCGAGGAAGGCGCCCACGGCCATGAAGCTCCAGCCCAGCTCCGCCTGCAGGAACACCGGCAGCGCCACCACGAACCAGACATCCCGTGCGCCGAACAGGAAAAACCGCGCCGCCGACAGGCGATTCACCGGGCCGCTGCGGGACAGCAGATCGCCAAATTTCGGCTTGAAACTGGTTTTGCCCAGCCGGTTGTCGAGCAGGAAAAGCCCCGCCGCAAACACCGCAGTCAGGCCAATCGCCATCGCCGTGACCGCGCCGCGAAAACCCAGCGCCGCCAGCAGCGCGGCACCGAGAAAGAACCCCATCCCCTTGAGCGCGTTCTTGGAACCGGTGAGCAGCGCCACCCAGGCATACAGGCGGCCCTCGCGTCCCTCCGGCACCAGCAGCTTGATGCTGCTCTTGGCGGCCATCTTGTTGAGATCCTTGGCGATCCCGGACAGCCCCTGCGCCGCCATCACATAGAGCACGCCGAGGTACGCGGGATCGATCAGCAGCATGGCGAGCGCCACGATCTGGAGCCCGAGGCCTATCTGCATGGCGGCGTTCAGCCCCAGTCGCGCCGCGAGCAGGCCACCGCCCAGGTTGGTCACCACGCCGAAGAATTCGTAGAACAAAAACAGCAGCGCCACCTGCAGCGGCGTGTAACCGAGCTGATGGAAGTACAGCACCACCAGCATGCGCAGCGCGCCGTCGGTGAGCGTGAACGCCCAGTAGCTGCCGGTGACCAGGGCGTATTGGCGCAGCGCGCGGTCCATGGTTCGGCTCAGAGCCCAGCCTCGACCTTGCGGGCGAGCTCCATCAGGCGGTGCACATAGCCGGTTTCGTTGTCGTACCAGGCCAGTATCTTGACCAGCGTGCCGTCGATCACCTGGGTAGAGAGCGCATCGACGATGCTCGAGCGGGTGTCGCCGCGATAGTCCGCCGACACCAGGGGTTTTTCCTCATAGCCGAGAATTCCCGCAAGGCGGCCGGCCGCGGCGGTGGCGAGCGCGGCATTGACGGCCTCCACCGTGGTGGCGCGCTCCACCTCGAACACGCAGTCGGTGAGCGAGGCGTTGGCCAGCGGCACCCGGATGGCGAGGCCGTTCAGGCGCCCGCGCAGCTCGGGAAAGATCTCGGTGATCGCGGTGGCCGAGCCCGTGGTGGTCGGGATCAAAGACAGACCCGAGGCGCGCGCCCGGCGCAGGTCCGGGTGGTAATCGTCGAGCACCCGCTGGCTGTTGGTGATGTCGTGCACCGTGGTGATGGCGCCGTGGCGGATGCCGAATTCACGCTGAATCACCGCCACCACCGGCGCGAGGCAGTTGGTGGTGCAGGAGGCGGCGGTGACGATCTGATCGCGATTCGCGACGTAGTCGTGATCATTGACGCCCATCACGATATTGAGCGCGCCGTCCTTAACCGGCGCCGATACCACCACCTTGCGCACGCCGGCGGCGAAGTAGGGCGCGAGCGCGGCTTTCGATTTGAACTTGCCGGTGCAATCCACCACCAGATCCACGCCCAGTTCGCGCCAGGGGGTGGCGGCAATGTCGGCATGGCGCGAGTAGCCGAGCCGGCGCGTGCCGATGTGCAGTGCATCCGCTTCAGCGGCGACGGACTGCGGCCAGGTGCCATGCACGGAATCGTACTGGAGCAGATGGGCAGCGGTGGCGGCGTCGCCCGCGATCTCGTTGATATGGACGATATCGAGTTCGGGCCAGTCCCAGGCGGCGCGCAGTGCCAGGCGTCCCATGCGTCCGAAGCCGTTGAGCGCGATGCGGGTTGCCATCTGGATCACCTTGAGCCGTATATCCGGTTAAGCGGATATATTAGTCAAAAAATGTGACCGTTCAACGACAGCTGTCAAGGATGCTCTGAACAATCACCCCATCGTCGTTCCCGCGCAAGCGGGAATTCAGGGAACGATCCCGGGCAGCCAGCTTCCGCAAGGCCGTCATTCCCGCGCAAGCGGGAATCCAGGGGCCGTCAACCTGCCCACGGCGCTGATCCACGCCGTCATTCCCGCGCACGCGGGAATCCAGGGACCATGAGTTATTGCGCGACAGCCGGACCTGCGTCGTTCCCGCGCAAGCGGGAACCCAGGAACACCAAGGCCTTCTGGATGCCCGCCTGCGCGGGCATGACGGATTTACGGAGCTGCCGCAGCAGCATTTCAGCAAACTGTCAGCTACAACTGCGGGTGGCCATTTTGGCGAGTCGGCGCGCATCGTGGCGCAGCTCGGGGACGAACTCGGCGTCGTCGCCGAGCAGGGCCAGCAACCGCTCGGCAAAAGCGTTGGCGGGGGCGAGCTGGTAGTACATCCAGGTACCTTCGCGGCGCGCCGCCACCAACCCGTGATGGCGCAGATAGGCGAGGTGACGCGACACCGCGCTTTGCGGCAGTTCGAGCGCATCCACCAGGTCGCACACGCACAGCTCGCCGCGCTGGCGGAGCAGATGCACGATGCGCAGGCGGGCCGGCTCGGAGAGCGCCTTGAAGAGCGCGGCGTAGCGGTTCATGTCCATGGCGGGATTGTGTACGGACGCGCCGCGCCACCGCAAGCCGTGCTCGTCATGGTGTCGTCGAGTGGTGTCGGCGAATTGTCGCGCGGCGGGGAAATGCTCAGTACCATGAAACACGTATTCCCTGGTTACGATTCTATGCGACTGAATTTGCAAGCCAACGCCACGGCGGCGCGCCACCCGCCAGATTCACTGCCCATGGCGCCTGGCGCGAAACCGACAGGCGTTCCGCGGGTGCCGGCATGAGTCGCCCGGACCGCCTCGTCGCCACGTTGTGGGAGGCCGATCGGCACGCGGCGATGCTTGCCGCTGCCCTGGCGGAATGGGATCGCGCGCCCGCCGCTGACTGGGACTCCCTGGAAGCGCATTGCGGTCATGCGCGTCCGGTGGACCAGGTGCTGTTCGGCTTCCTCAAGCTCCAGGATGTGATCGGCGAGAGCCTGGTGCCCAACACCCTCGCCGCTCTGAAGGAGCCCCTTGCCGCCAGAGCATCGCACGACCCGCTCGACCGCCTCGAACAACTCGGCTATCTCGACGTCGACGCCTGGCTGGCGTGGCGCGAAGTGCGCAACCGGCTGGCGCGCGAATATCCCCACCACCGGGAGCTGCGCTTCGCCGCGTTGCTGGCCGGCATTGCCGCCGCGCGTGCCTTGCTCGGGTGCTACACACAGTGGCGCGCACGCCTGGCTCCGTAAACCGCGCAAACGCAGCACGCGGGTGGCGGAACCCCGGAACGTGCGACCGGCCACAGTTGCCTGTGATTCGGTAGAGCGCCCCTCACCGGCTCCGGTGTGATCCAGGCCATCGCGCGATACGGGACAGCCGATGGAATCTGCGCCGCCACGGCCGCCATGGGTCGGTTCCGGCGGGTGCGTCGTTTGCGCGTGCTGTCGAGCTGCGGCAGTGAAGGTTTCACAGACCTCGGTTGGGTAGGCGCGGGGTCGGCGTGCGAACCCAGGGTCTGACTTCGGGGACGGGCGGCGAATACAATAAGCATCTGGTTCCCGGTGCCCGGGTGTTGCGCTGATGTTGCGATCCCGCAATGTGCGGCTGAGGACAAGTCAATCAGAACGGTGAAAAATCGATGAAAGTTGCCGTGGTCCACGATTGGCTGACCCAGATTGCCGGCGCCGAACGTGTCCTTGAAGAGATCCTCCGGCTCTATCCCGAGGCGACGCTGTTTGCGGTGATCGACTGTGTGCCGCCGGAGCAGCGCGGTTTTTTACAGGGCCGCAGGGTGCAGACGTCGTTCATCCAGAAATTTCCGTTCGCGCGGCGGTTCTACCGGCACTATCTGCCGTTGATGCCGCTGGCCATGGAACAACTGGACCTCTCGGGGTTCGATCTGGTGATTTCCAGCAGCCATGCGGTCGCCAAGGGGGTGCTGACCGGGCCCGATCAGCTTCATGTCAGCTACATCCATTCGCCCATGCGCTACGCCTGGGATTTGCAGCATCAGTGCCTGCGCGAGAGCCGGTTGGAGCGCGGGCCCTTGAGCTGGCTCGCGCGCTGGCAACTGCATGGCCTGCGGATCTGGGATCAGCGGACCGCCAATGGCGTCGATCACATGATCGCCAATTCGGCGTTCATCGCCCGGCGCATTCACAAGATTTACCGTCGCGATGCCAGGGTGATCTATCCGCCCGTCGATGTGGATATGTTCACACCCGGTGAACCGGGCGAACGCACCGGCGAGTTCTACCTGACCGCCTCGCGGGTGGTGCCCCACAAGCGCATGGATCTTATCGTCGAAGCGTTCGGACAGCGTCCCGATCAGCGCTTGGTGGTGATCGGTGAAGGGCCGGCGCTCAAGCTGATCCGTCGGCGGGCGCCGCCGAATGTCGAGTTTCTGGGCTATCAACCGGCCGAGGTGTTGCGGGATCACATGCGCCGCGCGCGGGCGTTCATCTTCGCCGCCGAGGAAGATTTCGGGATCATCCCGGTCGAGGCGCAGGCCTGTGGTACCCCGGTCATCGCCTTCGGGAAAGGAGGCGTCACGGAAACCGTGGTTGCCCTGGAGCAAATCGGCGCTGTCAATGCACCGGTAGCGAAGACCGGGGCCATGGCGTACGTTGACGTCGGATACTTGCAGCGCAGTGCCGCAGTATCCGTGGAAGCTGGCGCGCGTGGCGGCAGTGTTCTCCCCATGCGCGGGGCAGGAGGCGATCATTATCCCGCCCCTGCTACGGGCCAGAACCGCGCGCCGACCGGGGTGTTTTTTCCCGAGCAGACTGTGGAATCCCTGCTTGCAGCGCTAGCGTTGTTCGAGGCGAATGAAGCCCGTTTCGATCCAGTGGCCATACGCCGCCACGCCGAACGCTTCGCGGCGGAGCGGTTTCGCGCGGAACTGAAGGCGTTGATTGCACGTTGCTGGCGCGAGTGGCAGGCCGAACTACGCACGCCTCGCGGCTGACCAAGGCTCCGCGTCGGGAACGCTAGGTTGCACCCGGTTGTGGTCTGGTCGGCAGCGAGCCTGGACTACCCTTCGACAGAGCACTGCTCTCCTTCCCGTGGATAACGCCGACACTCGTAGCAGACGGCGCTGGTTTTGGAGCTCACGAATATGTCGGTGTATCCCCTGGCCGGGGTCCGGACAGTCTGGCCCGATCCTGGGCTTCGGGCGCAGGCTCGGCTGGACGTCTTGGTCAGGACATCTTGGTCGCGAGAAGTCGGTCTGCCTTTTGTGGCGCCGCGCCGGTAAAATGCCGCGTTTGTGCTGACGCGCGACGCGCGCTGGCGTCACAGTCGCATTGGTTGGCGAGCTTGGAAAGTCAATGACACCACTGGTTTGCATCGTAACGCTCAATTGGCGAGGCGCGGACGACACGCTCCGCTGTGTCGAGTCGTTGCGTCTGCTCACCTACCCCAATTTTCGCGTCCTGGTAGTAGATAACGGCTCCGGTGACGACTCCGTGACGCGCATTGCGGAGGTCTGTCCCGACATCGATCTGGTGGAGACCGGCGCGAACCTGGGATTTGCCGGGGGCTGCAATGTGGGTATCCGGCACGCTATGGCGCTGGGTGCCGACTATGTCTGGCTGCTCAACAGCGACACCCGGGCGGACCCGCAGGCATTGACCGCGATGGTCGAGCTGGCCGAGGCGGATGCCGGTGTGGGCGCGGTGGGATCCCTGATCTGCGATCGCGCGAAACCGGACCGCGTGCTGGCCTGGGGCGGTGGTCGGGTCGATCTGCGGTTCGGGCGGCCAGCGCATACGCTGGCGCAGGTGGCGGACGCCGAGCTCGATTATCTGACCGGGGCCAGCTTGCTGCTGCGAACCCGCGCTCTGGAAGCCGTGGGCCTGCTGGATGAGGGATATTTCCTCTACTGGGAGGAGACCGATCTGTGCTATCGCCTGCGTGGACAGGGCTGGCGGCTGGCGGTTGCGTCCGGCAGCCGGGTGCTGCACCGGGCGCCGGGCGCGTCGCAGCGCCGTCTGCGCCAGAAAGACCGGCATTTCAACCAGTCCGCGGTGCGGTTCATGTTCCGCTACGCGAAGCATCCCTGGCCAGCAGTCCTGGTGGGCGGGTCGCTGCGCTTTTGCAAGCGGCTGCTGTGCGGCGAGTTCGGCCGTGCGCGGGCAGTGGTTCGGGGTTTGGCCTGCGGTCTGCGGCAGCGCCATTCCGATGGCTCGCTCTAATCGGTGCGCGGATTGAGATGGACGCGGACTCGGTGCTGACTTCGGTGCCGACTTCGGTGCCGACACAGGCGCGTGCCGGCGTGATCAGGGTTCCCGCGCGCTGCTGCGTAACGGCACCGCGCAAGTCCATCGGGTGAAGGTTCTTCTGCTGGCTCCCGAGCAGGGTGGACCCTGCGGCGTGATGGAGTATGCGCTGCGCTTGGCCGCTGCATTGCAGGAGCTGGGGGTCCGCGTGACCATCACGCGCGGCGAGCGCAAGGGCCGGCTTTCGGCCTGCGCGGTGGCCGCACAGGCGCGTGTCCTCAAGCCCGATATCGTCCATGTGCAATATCCGATGGCGCGCTACGGCAGTTCGCTGATGCCCTACTGGGTGGCGCAGTTGCCGCGCTGCCGCACTCTGGTAACCCTGCATGAGTTCTCCCAGGCGCATCTGCTGCGCCGGATCGCCGGACTGGCGTTCAGCCGTGCCGACGCACTGGTATTCACCAACGCTTTCGAACGCACGGCTTTTGGGCATTGGTATCCCTGGAGCAGAGGCCGCAGTCATGTCATTCCCATCGGTTCCAATATTCCCTGGGTGATGGCACAAAAGTCACCGGACATGGACGAAGTCTGCTATTTCGGACTGATCCGACCCGACAAGGGCCTGGAAGCCTTTCTCGCGCTGGCACAGCTGGCGGCGGACGTGGCGCCGCAGCTGAGTTTTCGGGTGCTGGGCGCGATTCCGCTGGGGCAGCGCGCGTACTGCGAACAGATGCGGCAGGCCGCCGCAGGACTGCCGCGCCTGGTCTGGGATCTCGATCGCCCCGACGAGGAAGTGGCGCAGCGCCTGGCGGAGACGGGATTTCTGTATCTGCATTATCCGGATGGTGCTTCGGAGCGCCGCGGTACCTTGCTGGCCGCACTGGGGAACGGCGCGGTGGTGATCACCAATCGCGGCCCGCAAACACCGCTCGATCTGGAGTCGGTGGTGCGGTTCGCGACCGGCCCCGCGGACGCCCTAGCCCAAGTGCAGGCGTTGCGCGCGGACCCGACCGCAGAGGCAGATCTGCGTCGGGCCGGGCGGGAGTGGGTCAAGCGCCACAGCTGGGAGGCGATCGCCGCAGCTCACCTTGAGCTTTACGCGCGCGTCGTGGGGCGTTAGCGCCATGAGATGCCGCGTCCCGGCGGTTGCCGACAGAAAACGTAGAATCCCGATACCTATGGATACTCTGAATAACAACGCAATCGTCGTTCCCGCGCAGGCGGGAACCCAGGGCGATCAAAGCCTTCTGGATACTCGCCCCTGCCCTCGCGAGGGCAGGCTTTGCGCGGGCATGACGATTATTCAGAGTGTCCCTGCCGCAAGGCGCCACCAATGCGAGACGAGCAGCGACCATGAGTGAAGCAGGGATGCGCGCCCGCGCGCCCGGCTGCGCCGTGCTCTTCGGCGGCACCGGCTTTATCGGCGGTTTTTTTGCGCGTTTTCTCGTCGATGGCGGCCATTTTCGCAAGGTGTATCTGGTCGACCGGGAGCCGGTGGCGGCCATCGCGAGCGCTTGGCGACGGCGGCAATTGAGCGGCGATCCCGCCATTGAATGGATTGCGGCGGATGTGCGCGAGCCCTTCGCCTGGGTGCCGCCGGAGCCGGTGGCCCTGATCGGAAATTTCGCGGCGGTGCATCGCGAGCCGGGGCACGCGGATGCCGAGTATTACGACACCAATGTGCGCGGTGCCGAGCAGGTGTGCGCCTGGGCGGCGCGGGTGGGTTGCACGCACATGGTCTTTGCCAGTTCCATCTCGCCCTACGGCCCGGGAACGTCGCGGCGCGACGAACAGTCGCTGCCGGTGCCGGCGACCGCCTATGGCGGCTCCAAGCTGGTCGCCGAGCACATTCACCGTGCCTGGCAGGCCGGCGATTCCCAGCGGCGACTGGTGATTGCGCGGCCCGGCGTGGTGTTCGGGCCGGGGGAGGGCGGCAATGTGTCGCGGCTGGTGCGGGCGGTGCTCGGCCGGTATTTTTTCTACGCGGGCAATCGGGGCACCCGCAAGGCGGGGATCTATGTGCGCGAGCTGTGCGCGGCGCTGTGGTGGGGGCTGGAGCGCCAGGCTGCGACGGCAGAGGCGGTGATTCTGTTCAACGCGACTCTGTATCCGGCGCCGGCGCTCGCCGATTATGTCGCGGCGATCTGCGCCGTGGCCGGCGTTGAGCGGCGGGTGCCGAGCCTGCCCTACAGTTGGCTGCTGACCGCGGGCTGGCTGCTGGGTATCGCGCATCCCTTCAGCCCGGTGCGCATTCGCAAGCTGGTGGCGGCCAACGATATCGTGCCGGCCTATCTGCGCGCGCACGATTATCCCTTTCGCTACACGTTGGAGACGGCCCTGGCCGATTGGCGGGCGACCTGCCCGGAGGAGTGGCATCGATGACGACGGCTGATTTGGGTGAACGCATTCTGGTCACCGGCGGCGCGGGCTTTATCGGCTCCGCCGTGGTGCGCTTTCTGCTGACGGAGACCTCGGCCCGGGTGGTGAATCTCGACAAGCTCACCTATGCGGGCAATCCGGAGTCGCTCGCGGATGTGGCCGGCTCGCCGCGCTACGGCTTTCACCGCGTGGACATTGGCGATGGTCCGGCGCTGCGCGCGGTGTTCGCCGCATTTCGCCCCACGGCGGTAATGCACCTGGCGGCGGAGAGCCATGTCGACCGCTCCATTGACGCACCGGCGGAATTCATCGCCACCAATGTGCTGGGCACCGGAGTGTTGCTGGAAGCGGCGCGGGCGTACTGGGCCGGGCTCGATCCCGCAGCGCGCGCGGACTTTCGCTTTCATCACATTTCCACCGACGAGGTGTACGGCGATCTGGCGCCGGACGCGGCGCCCTTCACCGAGGCGACGCCCTATGCGCCCAGTTCGCCCTATGCGGCGAGCAAGGCGGGCAGCGATCATCTGGTGCGCGCCTGGGGCCGCACCTACGGCCTGCCGGTGGTGGTGAGCAACTGCTCCAACAATTACGGGCCGCGCCAGTTTCCCGAGAAGCTGATTCCCCACATGATTCTGAACGCGCTGGCGGGCCGGCCACTGCCGGTGTATGGCGACGGCGCGCAGGTGCGGGACTGGCTCTATGTGGACGATCACGCCCGCGCGCTCTACCAGGTATTGACCCGGGGGCGGGTGGGCGAAACCTACGCCATCGGCGGCCACAACGAGCAGCGCAACCTGGTGGTGGTGGAGACGATCTGCGATCTACTGGAGGAACTGGCGCCGGCCAAGCCGGCTGGGGTGGCGCGTTATCGCGATCTCATCACCCGCGTGGATGATCGTCCGGGTCACGATCGCCGCTATGCCATCGACGCCGGCAAGATCGAGCGCGAACTGGGCTGGGTGCCGCGAGAGACCTTTGCCACCGGGCTGCGCAAGACGCTGCGCTGGTATCTGGACCATCGTGACTGGTGGCAGCGGGTGCTCTCGGGCGCCTACCGGCTGGAACGGTTGGGGGATGGCAAGCTCTGAGTCACAATACCGCACTTCCCCGAGCCGCTGATGCACTCAAGCGCCGGAGCAGCGGATTTCCCCGGTCTTGCCCCTGGGCACGAGCCACGAAGAGAGCGAAGCATGACGCAGTACAAGGGCATCGTACTGGCCGGGGGCAATGGCACCCGGCTGCACCCCATCACGCTTGGGGCGTCCAAGCAGCTGCTGCCGATCTACGACAAGCCGATGATCTACTACCCGCTGTCGGTACTGATGCTGGCCGGCATCCGCGACATTCTGGTGATTTCGACGCCGGATGATCTGCCGGGCTTTCGCCGCATGCTGGGCGATGGCGGGCGCTTCGGCGTGCGTTTGCAGTACGCCGAACAGCCGCGTCCGGAAGGGTTGGCGCAGGCCTTCATCATCGGCGCGGATTTCATCGGCGCCGACAAGGTGTGTCTCGTGTTGGGCGACAATATTTTTTACGGACATCATTTCTCCGAAACGCTGCGGATCGCGGTGGAACGGGAACGCGGCGCCACCATCTTCGGCTATCACGTTACCGATCCGGAACGTTTCGGCGTAGTGGAATTCGACGCCCAACGCCGCGTGGTCAGCATTGAGGAAAAGCCCGCCAAACCCCGCTCCCGTTACGCGGTGCCGGGGCTGTATTTCTACGACAACGATGTCATTGCCATCGCGCGCGGGATCCTGCCGTCGCAGCGCGGCGAGCTGGAGATCACCGACGTGAATCGCGCCTATCTGGCGCGCGGAGACCTGCATGTGGAGCTGCTGGGCCGGGGGTTCGCCTGGCTCGATACCGGAACCCACGAAAGTCTGCTGGAAGCCGGCATGTTCGTGCAGGCGGTCGAACATCGGCAGGGGCTCAAGATCGCCTGCCTGGAGGAAATCGGCTACCACAATGGCTGGCTGACCCGGGAGCAGCTCGCGACCGAGGGACAGGCGCTCGGTCGCACCGGCTACGGTCAGTATCTGCTGCGGCTGGCCGAGGAGGAGGCCAACGGGTGGAAGTGATCGCGACCGCGCTGTCCGGCGTGCTGTTGATCAAGCCCCGCGTGTTCGGCGACACGCGCGGATTTTTTCTGGAGACTTTCAGCGCCGAGCGCTACCGCGCGCTGGCCGGGATCGCGCTGCCCTTCGTCCAGGACAATCATTCGCGCTCGCAGCAGGGGGTGCTGCGGGGTCTGCATTTTCAGCGCACCCGACCCCAGGGCAAGCTGGTGAGCGTGACGCGGGGCACGGTGTTCGATGTGGTGGTGGACATCAATCCGGCGTCGCCCACCTGCGGCCAGTATGTCGGCGTGGAGTTGAGCGATGCCAATCACCACCAGCTCTGGATACCGCCGGGCTGCGCCCACGGCTTTTGCGTGCTGAGCACGGAGGCGGACTTCGTCTACAAATGCACCGATTATTACGATCCGGCGGATGAGGGCGGCCTGGCCTGGAATTGCCCCCACGTGGGCATCGACTGGCCGGTGCGCGACCCGGTGCTGTCCGCCAAGGACGGTAGCTATCCGACCCTCGACGCGCTGCTCGGCGCAAGTCGATGACGGGTGCGGCGCTCGCGTCTGTGCTGGTGACCGGGGCCAACGGTCAGTTGGGGCAATCCTTCCGCTGGCTGGCCCCGGAGGCGCTGGCCGCCGGGATAAAGCTGATCTTCGCTGCGCGTGTCGCGCTCGATATCGCCGATGCCGACGCGGTTGCACGGTTCCTGGATGCGAATCTGGTGCGGGCGGTGGTGAATGCGGCGGCCCACACTGCCGTGGATCGCGCGGAATCCGAGCCGGCCGCCGCCGCGCGTGCCAACGCGCTCGGTCCCGAGGTGCTCGCACAGGCCTGCCGCGCGCGGGGCATCGCCCTGTTCCATGTCTCCACGGATTATGTGTTCGACGGGTACAAGACCGAACCCTATACGGAACTGGACCCGACGCATCCGCTCGGTGTCTACGGGCGCACCAAACTTGCCGGCGAGCAGCGCGTGCGGGCGGCGGACCCGGACGCGCTGATCCTGCGTACCGGCTGGGTGTTCAGCCAGTTCGGACACAATTTTCTGAAAACCATGTTGAAGCTGGGCGCCGAGCGCGCGTCGCTGGCGGTCGTCGCCGATCAGCGGGGTGGCCCCACCTATGCGCCGGCCATTGCCCGGGTGCTGCTGCGACTCATCCGCCGGCGGCTGGATGGTGATCCGATTGCGGGTGGCATCTACCATTTCGGCGGTTTCCCGCACCTGAGCTGGTACGAATTTGCGCAGGCGATTTTTGCTGAAGCGGTGCGGTTCGGTGTGCTGATGCGTGCGCCGGAAGTTCGTCCCATCACCACCGCCGAATACCCCACGGCTGCGGTGCGCCCGCGCAATGCGCAATTATCCAGTGCCAGGTTGACGCAGATACTGGAAGGGCTGGACAACGAATGGCGCCCGGGATTGGCGGCAGCACTGGCCGAACTCAGGCCGCGCCGCGCCGCACGGATCTAACAGCTTGTTGAAAAACTGCTGCGGCAGCCATCTGCTTCGTTGCGTGGTGCTCGCTCCCTCGCCTATCCAACAGATATGTC
>JBKHWK010000043.1:0-12759 GCA_046566625.1 Gammaproteobacteria bacterium | reverse complement strand
CCAGATAGGCGCTGTTGGGATCGGTTTCACCCGAGAACATGCGCCGGAATTCGAGATCGGCAAGCCGCGCCTCAAGTTGCGCCACATCCTGTTCGATGGTCGCGACCGTCTCGGTGTCGTCCTCTTCGGCGGCCAGTTCGATCAGTTCACGGGCATCGGCGATGCCGGCATCCAGGGTTTCGATGGTCTCCACCACCGCTTGCAGCGCAGCCCGCTCGCGGCCCAGGCTCTGGGCGCGTTCGGGATTGTTCCAGACCCCCGCGTCGGCGAGCTCCAGTTCTACCTCGGTCAGCCGCTCTTTCTTTTCGGCATAGTCAAAGGTACCCCCTGAGCACGTCGGTACGCGCCTCGAGATCGTCCAGGGCGGTGCGGATGGGATTGATTTCGAGCATCGGGCGGAGGGTCCGGAAAAGGGCGCATAGTCTAGCAGCTTGTTGAAAAACCGCGGCAGCCGGCGCTACTTGAAACTACCCAGCAGACTTTTGATCGACGCCGGCAGATCGCCCGGGATCATCACCAGCTTGCTGTTCTGGGACGTGGCCATCTGTTGCAGCGCAGTGACATAGCGCTCACCCAGCAGATAGAGCACCGGCAGTTCCTTGTCGCCCACCGCCTCATTGACCAGTCGCAGCGCGGACTTGGTGCCCTCGGCCAGTACCACCGTGGCTTCGGCGTCGCGGCGCGAAGCTTCCAGCCGCCCTTCCGCCTCGAGAATCGCGGCGTGCTTCTGGCCATCGGCGCGGGTCACGGTGGCGCGGCGATGACGCTCGGCGGAAGCCTGGGCCTCCATCGCTTGCTGCATGGTCTCAGACGGCTTGATGTCCTGGATCTCGACGTTTTTCAGGGTGATGCCCCAGTCCGCTATGTCGTCGGAAATACCGGCCTTGAGCTTGGCCTTGATCTGATCGCGCGACGACAACGCATCGTCGAGCGCCATCTCGCCGATGATGGCACGCAGCGAGGTCTGTACCAGATTGCGGATGGCAATCTCGTAATCCTCTACCCCGTAGACAGCCTTTTCCGGCGAGAGAATATTGATGTAGGCCACTGCATTGGCAATGATCACGGCGTTGTCGCGTGTGATGACTTCCTGCGAAGGAATGTCGAGCACGATGTCCTTGGTGGTGACCTTGTAGGCCACGGTGTCGATGTAGGGAATGATGAATTGCAGCCCGGGAGGGAGCGTGCTGTTGTACTTGCCGAGCCGCTGCACCACCCATTTACTGCCCTGGGGTACTTGCCGCACACCCTTGAAAAAGGTGACCGCGATGGCGACCAGCAGTGCACCCATGATCCAGATACTTTCCATGACGAGACTCCTTCTTAAGCGGTGAAAGTTGAGCGGTGAAAGTTGAGCGGTGAAAGATCTCGGTTGCGAAAGACGTTGCCTTGCGGACCGCCGACCGTTGCGGTCAGCGCGCCCGGGCAACGATCAGGGTATTGCCGGAAAACTCCCGGATCATTATGCGATCTCCGAGTGCGACCGGCTCCTCGCAGATGAACTCCCATTCGTCGCTGCCCAGCACGGGGACGCTGAACCGCGCCATGCCGCGACCGCCATCCACCGGAATCTTGATCACCTGCCCGGATTCGCCGATCAGCGCCTCGCGGGCCACGCCGGCCGTGGTTTTGTCGAGCATGCGCGGTTTGAGGTACCGAAACCATATCACCGCCATCGCGCTCGAAGCGAGCAGCCAGATCAGCAACTGGGCGGCAAAGGGCAGGGTCGGGAACACCCACTGGCAAAGCCCCACCACCACCGCGCCGATGCCGAACCAGAGCACCACGAAACTGGGCAGGAAAATCTCCAGCACCATCAGGGCAACACCAAACACCAGCCAGTGCCAATACAACATGGGTTAACTCTTCCTGTGATGTAACTCTATTTCAACAATGTAACTCTATTTCAACGTCATCTGCTGGCGCATTTCCATGCCGCGCTCGGTAACGATGACATCGACAGATACCCGATCGATACCCGCCGAAAGATTGTTCAGCGCCGCCCGCATCGGGGCCATCGCTTTATCTATATCGGGACCAGGAATACTCCCGGGGTGGGCGGCAGCCTCTGCGGCACGCGCCATTGCACTCATTGAGAGCGTCATCTCCTCAAGCTTGCCCATCAACAGGCTGTAGATGGCGCCATCGTAGCCCATGTGCATCAGCGGTGGCGGTGCGGCGACCTTGGCCGTCAGATGCTCCACTACCGACTGCTTCGCGTTGGCACCGATCGCGATGCCGATCGCCCCCTCTCGCACGGCGATAAACGCGGAGCGGGAATTCGCTGACAACATGCCGCCGGCCAGTGGCCCGAGGTCGATGGGCTGCGGCTCGGCGGCGGGACTTAGGTTCACGGCGGCGAGCTGGGGCACGAAGCCCTGCGCCATGCCGATCAACCCGGCAGGATTGGGCGAGGCGATGACCAGCGTGGCCTCGATGTCTGTGGGTTTGTCTCCGGTCCACTTCAGGTCAGGGAGGGCCACGCGGGCACCACTGAACCAGCCGGCGGCCATATAGAGCCCGGCGAGCTGCTGGGCAAAGGCGCCGGAGCCAGTGTTCAGCGCCGCAAACCATTCGCACTGATAGGGCGTGGCGTTGATGGCCGTCGCGCGCGCCTGCAGAAATTCCGCCAGCTTGTCGAGCTTCGCACCAAAGCCGAAATCGATTCCCTTGGGATCCCCGGTGCCGCCCAGACCCGGCACGGGCGCGGGAATCGGCAGCAGGCCCTGGAGCAGGTCCGGGCGCAGCTCGACGACGGAAGTCATCGTCATGGCGCTCGCCTCAAGCTTGTCGTAGCCACCGACGACACGCGGCACGGCTTCGGCAATACCGGCCAGTTCGCGGCGACAGGCGGGCGACAGGGTTTGGCCCCGCGCAGCAAGCAGACCGGCGAAGCCCGCGTCCCTGCCCTCTCCAGCCACCAGCGCGCCGGCGAGACGCTTGTTGTCGAACAGGAAGGTGCCGTGCGGCCCGAAACCATAGTCGCGGTTGAGCTGGGCCAACTCGTCGCTTTCCAGCAGACTGCGCGCCGGGCGCTTCAAGCCAAGCTGCTCGGCGAGCGGCGGTCCCTTGGCGCCGGGATCCAGCGTCGCCACCAGATGCTTGCCCAGAATGGCGACGACGAGCGCTGGCATCCCGGCTTGCAGTTCCACGCGCCAGTATGGGTGGCCGTCGATGTCCGCCACCGGCAAGGGACTACCGCGCTGCTTGTCGAGATCGGCAATGAACGCGCGGAAGGCGTCGGGGTCCGCCAGTTCGATACGCAGCACAGGTAGCAGGTTCACGCCGTAGATCGCGGTCAGGGCATCGCGACGCAGGCCCATTTTCTCTATTCCCTCGATGCTCAACCGACCCTCGGCCAGCGCCATCATCGCGAGCAGTTTTTCCGCGGCCGCATCCGGATGCGCGGCCAACTCCGCGCGCAGCGCCGCCACGCTTTCGCCGAGCGCTGCGTTCAGCGGCTTGAGTTGATCGAGCCAAGCCCGGGAAACGGCGTCGGGCAGCGGCTTGAGATTGGCGAAGACGTAAGCGGTGTCGGCGGGCACAAAGGCAAGTGGCGCGTCTTTGTCCTTGCGACCACAGCCGGTCAGGGCCAGCCCCGCTACCAATGTCAGCGACAGCAGGACACTTCGGGAAATCTTCATGTGCGGCTCCTTGTATTGGGCGTACTTCCACATACCGCGCGGGCCACCCCATCGGCGCGACCTCCGGCGCCCGCCGTGACGCGGGCGGCGCTGGCCGGGAATCCTATCATCGGGGCAGCCGGATTGCCGGGTTCATTGGTAAGCGCGATGACCAACCCGCTACAGGAATTTTGGCAGGACCTGCTCGGTGAACAACGTGAAGGAGGTGTGACTCACGGGCGCGCACAGCAGATAGTCGAGTCCGATGTCGGTTTGCAGCGCGCGGATTTGGTCGACGACCTGCTCTGGCGTGCCGTGGATCATCACCTCGCGAACATAGCGCTCCACCGCTGCGGCATCCCCAATGGTGACATCGTCCGGCTGCGACAACAGCCCGGCGCTGATCGCCTTACCCGCATTGTCCTTGTTCGCATAGGCACTCACCGTCCAGGCCGCGCCCTGTTCGGCGACGCGTCGTGCTTCGGCCGCGGTGTCCGCCACCGCTATCAGGCGCGCCATGGGCAGATCGCGCCCGACAATCGAACGCCCATGGCGCGCCAGCTCGCGACGATAGAGTTCGCGCTTCTGGCCGAGATCGCCCAGGCTGCAATGGGGGTCGAGCATGATGGAGTAGCCCTGGCTCGCGGCCCACTCGATGGCCGGCGGCGATGACGCCGCCACCCACAGCGGCGGATGCGGCTGCTGGAGAGGTTTGGGCAACACCTCGACATCACTGAATTGCCAGTGCCGGCCAGACCAGTTCAGACGCTCGTCGCGCCAGGCGGTGACCACGATATCCACCGCTTCCCGAAAACGCTCCTGACTTTCTTCCGCCGGCACCCCGAAGGCGCGAAACTCGCCTGGGTCGAAGCCGCGTCCGGCGCCCCAGTTGACGCGCCCGCCGCTGAGCACGTCGAGCAGCGCAACCTCCTCGGCCAGCCGCAACGGGTGATAAAGCGCGGCGAGGGAAACGCCGGTGCCGATGCGCAGGTTGCGGGTACGGTCGGCCACATGCATGGCCATCAGGTGGATCGAAGGGCAGACGCTGTAGGTGGTGAAGTGATGCTCGGCCAGCCAGACGCAGTCGTAGCCACTGCGGTCCATGATGTCGATGCGTTCGAGCGCGCGCCGGTAGACTTCCGGGAGGGGAATTCGCCGTCCGGGCCAACTGAAAAACTGCAACACGCCGAACTTCATCGCTCCCCCCGCTGTCCGCGGCTTCCGGCGCGGGAGCTCACAGTGCCAGCAGCTCCGGCGGCAGCGTCCCGGGTTGGGCACAGGCGACGGTGACGTGGCCCACCTTGCGCCCGGGCCGTGGCTCCTTACCGTAATCGTGCAGGTGGGCGCCGGGGATGGCCAGCACCCGAGCCGCATCGGGAACCGCGCCGATCAGGTTGACCATGCCGTAGTCGCCGCGCGCGCGGGTGCTGCCCAGGGGCAGCCCGAGTATGGCGCGCAGGTGGTTTTCGAACTGGCTGGTCTCCGCGCCCTCGATCGTCCAGTGCCCGGAGTTGTGGACCCGGGGCGCAAATTCGTTGACGAGCAGCTCGCCGCCCACCTGAAAGAATTCCACTGCCAGCACGCCCACGTAATCGAGTGCATCCAGCAGCCGCTGGGTGTGCGCCTCGGCCACGGCCTGCATGGCGTCACCGGGGCGGCACAGCGTGGTGTGGAGCATGCCGTCGCGATGGGTGTTTTCGGACAGGGGATAGCAGGCGACGGTGCCGTCGCGGCCGCGGGCTGCGATCAGGGACACTTCCCTATCGAAGGGCACCAGTCTTTCCAGCAATGCGAGCTGATCGCCCAGCTCGCGCCCGGCCGCCGCGACGTCCGCCGCTGCGCGCAGTAGCCACTGGCCCTTGCCGTCATAGCCCTGGGAGCGGGTCTTGAGCACCGCCGGCAGGCCGAGTTCGGCCACCGCGCCCGCTAACTCAGTGGCACCGGCGACGGCAACGAAATCTGCCGTGGTCAGGCCCAGCTCGTGGCACAGGGTTTTTTCATGGAGGCGGTCCTGGGCCACGCCGAGTGCGCGCGCACCCGGATAGACTGGAACCTTACCGGCCAGGAAGGCGAGGCTGCGTGCTGGGACGTTCTCGAAATCGAAGGTCACCACATCGGCCTGCTCGGCGAGCTGGAGCAATGAGCGCTCGCAGTCGTAGGGCGCAGTGATGAGCTCCCCCAGCGGCCCGGCACAGGCATCGGGCACCGGATCGAGAAACACAAAGCGGTGCGCCCAGCGATGTCCGGCCATCGCCAGCATGCGCGCCAGCTGCCCGCCACCGATGACGCCGACGATCACGGCTGAACGACTCGCGGATCGGGACTCGCCAGCACGCGCTCGGTCTGCGCGGCGCGGTACGCGGCCAATACCTTGCGGATACGGGGATACTTGTTGGCCAGTATGGCCGCCGCCAGCAGGGCGGCGTTGATCGCGCCGGCGCGGCCGATGGCGAGCGTGCCCACGGGTATCCCGGCGGGCATCTGCACGATGGAAAGCAGCGAATCGACGCCGTTCAGCACCCGCGACTGCACCGGCACGCCGAGCACCGGCAGCGCGGTTTTGGCCGCCGCCATGCCTGGTAGATGGGCGGCGCCGCCGGCGCCCGCGATGATCACCTCAAGCCCGCGCGCCTGCGCTGCGTCGGTGTATTCAAACAGCTTGTCCGGGGTTCGGTGCGCCGAAATGACCTCCACCTCATGGGGAATACCCAGTTCTTCCAGCGTGGCGGCCGTGTGACTCAGCGTGTCCCAGTCCGACTGAGATCCCATGATCACGCCGACCAGCGGCGGCCTCGCCTTGCGAGGGGCAGTCACCCGCGCGATCCCGTGCAGTTAAACGGATTTGCGGCAATCGGCGCGGGCACCGGCGTCGGCAGATAGTCCATGGAAGGGTCCGTTCGGGGCCGGATAGCCGGCACAGGGTGAGCAGGAAATTCGACCGTCCCAGGCGCGGGGAATGCAACTCTGCCTGGGGCCATTGGGTCCGAGACCGAATTCTACCCTGCCCGCCCACTCAAGTCAGGACTCCGCCCGGGTGCGAATTGCGAGGCTGAAAACGCCCGTCCCATACGCGAATAAGCACCGCCAGAGAGTCCCCGATGGCCCGAGCACGCGCTGAACGGCTGGTAGCACACTGCTCGAAAGCACGAACTTCGCGGTCGATGGTCCCCATAGGTGCATGGACCAGACCGTTGGGAGTAGGCTACAGGCACCGAAAATAATCAACCGGGGTTTTCATGAACACATCAGCTGCCAACGTATTGTCGACCGAAGTATTCGCCGCCGGCTTTGTCTTTCTGGAGGGGCCGCGCTGGCGCGGCGACCGGCTCTGGGTCTCCGACATGCTGGGCCACACCGTCTACCGCCTGACCGCCGACGGCGCCCGCGAGGCAGCGGTCGAAGTACCCGGCAAACCGTCCGGCATCGGCTTTCTGCCCGACGGTACGCCGCTGATCGTATCGATGCACGACCGCAAGCTCAAGAAGCTGCAAGCGGGCAAGCTGCAACTGCACGCCGACCTGTCCGAACTCTGCCCCTACGAGATCAACGACATGGTGGTGGACAAGCGCGGTAACGCCTACGTCGGCAACATCGGCTTCAATCTGAGCGCCGGCGAAAAATTCAAACCCACCAATTTCGTGCTGGTAACGCCCGATGGCAAAGCCCGCGAGGTGGCACGCGATCTCGCCGTGCCTAACGGTCCGGTGATCACCGCCGACGGCAAGCGGCTGATCGTCGCCGAATCCTGGGCCGAGAAACTCAGCGTCTTCGACATCGCCGCCGACGGCAGCCTCAACAATCGCAAGGTATTCGCCGAACTCGACATCGCCCCGGACGGCATCTGCCTCGATGCCGAAGGCGCGATCTGGGTGGCCGGCTTCAACAGCGATACCTTTGCGCGCGTATTGGAGGGCGGCCGGATCACCCACAAGGTCAAGGTGGTGGATCGCTATCCCGTGGCCTGCACCCTGGGCGGCGCCGACGGCCGCACGCTGTTCTGCCTGACCTACCAGGGCACGATCAAGGAGATGGGCCAGAACAAGGAAGCCTCACGCATCGAAGTGGCGCGCGTGGAGGTGCCGGCGGGAGGCTCGCCCTAAGGCATGGCGATCCGGGTCGCCGGCCGCAACGGCGATATCCTTGTGCGTGTGCCGGAGGATCGCCGGATCAGCCACCGGTTCAAGGTGATGGATGGTTATCCCGTGGCCGGCACCCGCCCTGGACGATACCGAACAACCGTCATGCTTGCGTGCATGACGGTTGCGCCACCGGCCGGACCCGCAGAGTGCGCAGCCCGGTGCGGTCAGGCCCTTCAGCGGAGTTGGTTGCCAGAGGCAATGAAAGTTTTCACAAACCCGGGGCTTTAAGCACTGTCAGCGCCACCGGCACACGCGCCGTGTCATTGCTCATCCACACCTCGCCGTCCTGTACCAGGCATTGCAGCCGCATGGTGCGCGTGGCGAGCGCGGCGAGTGCCTGACTGCTGGCAACCGAGAGTTGCAGCACGCTGAGATTTTTGTGTCGCGTCAGCTTGCTTTCGAGCGATTTCCACCACAGGCCACAACCGCTGCTGTGGCAGACCACGACCGCCTGCTCGGCACGCCCGCTGGCCTTGCGCAAGCGCGCTTCATCCGGCTGGCCGATGTCGATCCACAGTTTGATCTGTCCGGTCAGGTCTTTCACCCATATTTCAGGCTCGTCCGCCTCGGACAGGCCCCGGGTAAAGGCGATGCCCTCCTGGGCATGCAGCGCATACATGAGCACCCGCACCATCAGACGTTCGTCGGTTTCGGAGGGATGGCGCGCCAGGGTGAGCGCATGATCGGCGTAGTAATTCCTGTCCAGATCGGCGATCTGGAGATCGGCCTTGTAAATCGTGGCCTTGAGCGCCATGGGTGGTATCCATTGATGAAAGGGGCGTGAATTCCGGGTATCGAGCACCACCGGCCAGGTTCGCCGCGCCGGCGGTTGGTATCCGACCGGAGAGAGGCCGCAGTTGAGCATCGGGGGCTCAGCCCTGCGCGATTCCCGCTGCATCGACCAGAGCACGGCGATAGACCGCGAGATACTGCCCCGCGCTGCGCCGCCAACTGAAGTCGCCAAGCATGGCATTGCGCCGCAGCGCCTGCCAGGCGGCCGGGTCGCGGTACAGGCCGAGCCCCCGCTCCAGGGTCAGCGCGAGCGCCGCCGAGGTTGGCTCGTCGAACACCAGTCCGGTCGCCTCCTCGCCGTCGTGGCGGGCGCAGGCATCCACCACGGTATCGGCCAGACCGCCGGTGCGGTGCACCACGGGAATCGCACCGTAACGCTGGCTGTACATCTGGTTGAGTCCGCAGGGCTCGAAGCGCGAGGGCATCAGGAAAAAATCGGCGCCGGCCTCGATGCGGTGCGCGAGCCCTTCGTCGTAGCCGATGCGCACCGCGACCCGCTCGGGACGGTCGGCGGCGAGTTTGCGCAAATGCTCCTCCCAACACACCTCGCCGTTGCCGAACAACACCCATTGCACGGGGCGGTCGCGCCAGGTTTCGATCACCTCCGCCACCAGATCGATGCCCTTCTGCTTCACCAGACGACCGACCAGCCCCAGCAGAGGGATCTGCTCGGTCGCCGGCAGCCCCATTTCCCGTTGCAGCGCCACCTTGTTGGCACGCTTGCCCGCGTCGACCGTGGCGCGGTCGTAGGGACTGGCGAGATACGGGTCCGTGGCAGGAGTCCAGATGTCCTCGTCTATGCCGTTGAGGATTCCGGTGAAGTCATCGCGACGGTGGCGCAGCAGGCCATCAAGTCCGCAACCGTGCTCCGGCTCCAGCAACTGGCGGGCGTAGGTGGGGCTCACGGTGGTGAGCTGGTCAGCAAACACCAGCGCCGCCTTGAGAAAGGAAAACCCGCCGTAAAACTCCAGCGCATCCGGTGTCCACCAGGCTTCGGGAAGGTCCAGGGCATCGAACCGCGCGCGATCGAACAAACCCTGGTAAGCCTGATTGTGGATGGTGAACACGGTGGCCGGACGCGGTGTCTCCCGGGACAGGAGAGCCGGCACCAGCCCGGTCTGCCAGTCGTTGCAGTGCACCAGATCCGGGCGCCAGCCGAGCCCCGCCCTATCCAGCGCGATGGCGCAGAGGGCGCGGGCGAAGCCGTGAAAACGCCGCGCATTGTCGGGCCAGTCGCGGCCGGAGGCATCGCCGTAGGGTCCGCCGGGACGCTCGAACAGGGCCGGCGCATCCACCAGCACGACAGGCAGCTCCGTCCCGGGCAGCCGGCCGCCGACCAGGGTCACTCCCGACAGTCCGGGTACCGGACCTAGGCTCCTGGGCTCAGCGAGGGCCGCGCGCGCCGCGGGATAGGCGGGCAGCGCAACCCATACCTCGTGGCCGAGCGTTGCAAGCGCGCGGGGCAAACTAGCGGAAACATCGGCCAGCCCACCGGTCTTGGCCAGCGGGAACACTTCGGAACTGGCAAACAGCAGCCGCATTAGCTGGGCGCCCTACCCGGGAATCCGTTGCAGGATGAGCCCGGCCAGCGGTGGCAAGGTCAACACCAGCGAGTGGGGCCGCCCCATGGCGGGCATGGGTTCGGCGACGATGTGCATGCCGTTGGAGACATCGCTGCCGTGATAGTAGGTCGAGTCGGAATTCAGCACTTCCCGATAGCTACCGGACTCGGGTACGCCGATGCGATAGCTATGACGCACGACTGGCGTGAAGTTGAGCATCACGATCACAAACTCAGACCCGGATCGGCGCAGAAAACCGATCACCGACTGGCTGCTGTCATGGCAGTCGAGCCATTCGAAACCCTGCGCTTCGAAATCGTAGCGGTGAAGCGCCGGGCACTCCCGGTAAAGACGGTTGAGGTCGCCTACCAGGCGCTGCACGCCTTGCTGATAGGGATGCGCAGCAGGTCCCAGTCCAGTTCGCGGTGATGGGCCCATTCGCTACCCTGGGCGAATTCGCCGCCCATGAACAGCAGCTTGCGACCCGGCAGACTGTACTGATATAGGTAGAGCAGGCGCAGGTTGGCGAACCGCTGCCAAGGGTCGCCCGGCATCTTGTCGAGCAGGGAGCGCTTGCCGTGCACCACCTCGTCGTGGGACAGCGGCAGAATGAAATTCTCGGTAAAGGCGTAGAGCAGTCCGAAGGTCAGGTGATCGTGGTGATAGCGGCGGTGCACCGGATCCTCGGTCATATAGGCGAGGGTGTCGTTCATCCAGCCCATGTTCCATTTCATGCTGAAGCCGAGGCCACCCACATAGGTGGGGCGGGACACCATGGGCCAGGCGGTGGATTCCTCCGCCATGGTGAGCGCGCCGGGGTGGTGCTCATGCACGAGACAGTTCAGCTCGCGCAGAAAGTCGATCGCTTCCAGGTTTTCCCGGCCGCCATGGCGGTTGGGAAGCCATTCGCCGGCCGGGCGGTCGTAATCCAGATAGAGCATCGAGGCCACGGCATCGACCCGCAGGCCGTCGATATGGCAGGACTCCAGCCAGAACAGGGCGCTCGACAGCAGGAAATTTTTCACTTCGTTGCGGCCGTAATTGAAAATCAGCGTACCCCACTCCCGATGTTCCCCGAGGCGGGGGTCCTCGTGTTCATAGAGCGCGCTGCCATCGAAGCGGGCGAGGCCGTGGGCATCACGGGGAAAGTGCCCGGGCACCCAGTCGAGCAGCACGCCAATGCCGGCGCGGTGGCACTGATCGACGAAATAACAGAAATCATCGAAGCCGCCGAAGCGGCTGGTAGGCGCGAAGTAGCCGGTGACCTGATAACCCCAGGAACCATCGAAGGGATGTTCGCTGACCGGCATCAACTCGATGTGGGTAAAACCGAGATCGCGCACATAGGGCACCAGTTGGTCGGCGAGTTCGCGGTAATTGAGCAGACTGCCGTCGGCCGCGCGGCGCCAGGAACCCAGATGCACCTCATAGATCGCCAGCGGACTGTGCTGCCAGTCCCAGCGCGCGCGCGCCGCCATCCAGTCCACATCGGTCCAGTCGTACGGGGCAGTGCCGACCACCATTGAAGCGGTACGTGGCGGCGTCTCGAAACGGCGCGCATAGGGATCGATCTTGACCAGGATCGCGCCGTTGTCGCGGTTGCGGAGCTCGTACTTGTAGAGCGTTCCGGCGCCGATCCCCGGCACAAACAGCTCCCAGATGCCGCTGTCGCCGCGACTCTGCATCGGCGCCACGCGGCCGTCCCAGTGATTGAAATCGCCGACCACGCTGACCCGCTCGGCATTGGGGGCCCAGACCGCGAAGCGGGTGCCCGCGATGCCGTCGACGATCTCGGGGTGGGCACCGAGAAAACGCTGGGCGTGACAGGCGCGGCCCTCCGCGAAGGCGCACAGATCCGCGTTTGGAATGCCGGTAGCGAAGCTGTAGGGATCGACAAACTCGCGGCAGGTACCGTCCGCCTCCTCTTCCCGCAGTCGCGGATGGAGACCGAGGTCGGCCGGATCGCCACGCCACTCGAACAGCGCGGTATTGCCCACCCGATCCATGGCCTGAAACCCGCGCGCGGTCTCGACCCACAGGTGTTGGGCGCGCGGTCGCAAGGCGCGCAGCAACGCCCTCCGGTCGCGCGTCTGCGGGCCCAGCAGTTCCAGCGGGTTGTGGAGGCGACCAGCGAGGATAAGGACTGCCTCTTGACTCAGATCAATCGAACCGGATTCGGGAATCGGTTGTAGTTTCATATTTCTGTGCCAAAGTAAAACCTGCATCAGGATGCTGCTGGGGTTCGGTTCGGGATGCGAAAAATTGCATCGCAGGGAACATCTTGCGCTATACCATGTCTGCTTACCGTACTGCCGCTCTGCCCGGGGCAAAATTCACGCCGCCGCGGGGCGCCAGTATCGCAAGGGGAATGCGGCGGCGCCATGACGATTCCACACCGGACCGAGGCTCCGCCACAACATTTCCGTTGCACGGCATGCCGCCGGCACAAAGCTTGCTGACGTTCAGGGAGCGCTAAGCAACTTGCTGAGTGAAGCTTGGCCGACGTGGTGACGCGCGCAGAAATTCTGCCGCGAAAATAAGACGAAGCAGGACGCCACCATCGAATTGTCACAAGGGGCAATGACAATTCTCGTTGCATCCGGCCCGCCCGCACCGGGACGCCGGAACTGGCGCACCGCCCCG
>JBKHWK010000042.1:9591-13684 GCA_046566625.1 Gammaproteobacteria bacterium | reverse complement strand
CGCGCTTCGAGGCGCTGCAGGCGGACAACGCGCTGATCCTGGTCGACGTGGCGGCCACCTGGTGTCCCACCTGCAAAGCGCAAAAGGCCGTGATCGACGCGTTCCGGCAGCAGCACCCGGAAATTGGCCTGCACGTCCTGACCGTCGATTTCGACACGCAGAAGGAATGGGTCAAACACTTCAAGGCGCCGCGCCAGTCGACCTTGCTGGTTTACAAGGGCACCGAACAGCGCTGGTTCGCCGTGGCTGAGACGCGCAAGGATGTCATTACCACGGCGCTGCTTGAAGCAGCCGGCAGCTGATGAGCCTGAGCCTCGCTGCCCTGCCGCTGGCGGCCGGTGCCGGCGCGCTGGGCGTGCTTTCGCCCTGCGTGTGGCCGTTGGTGCCGGTGGTCATGTCCAGCGCCGCCAGCGGCGGGCGCGGCGGGCCCTGGCTGCTGACCGCCGGCCTGAGCCTGTCGTTTGCGGTGGCCGGCACGCTGTTGTCGTTCGTGCTGGTCAGCACCGGGCTCGATCCGGAGCTGTTCCGCTACCTGGCGAGCATCCTGTTGCTGCTGGTGGCGGCGGTGCTGCTGTTGCCGGCGCTCGGTGAGCGCGTCAGCCAGCAGCTGTCGGCACTGTCGGGACGCCTGAATGGCAGCTTCGGCGACAGTCAGGCGTTCGGCCAGTTCGGCGTCGGCGCCCTGCTCGGGCTGATCTGGCTGCCCTGCGTCGGCCCTACACTGGGCGCCGCCATTGCGCTGGCATCGGTGGGGCAGCAGCTGAGCACGGCCTTTCTGATCATGCTGGCCTACGGCCTTGGCACCGGTGCGGTGCTGTTGACCGCCGGGCTGCTGTCGCAACGGGCATTGCAGCGCTGGCGACCCCAGGTGATGGCCAATGCCGGGCGTGGCAAGCAGGTGCTCGGCGGCCTGCTGGCGCTGCTCGGCGTACTGGTACTGACCGGCCTCGACAAGCGTCTGGAGGCGCTCGGCGTAGCCTGGGTTCCGCAATGGGTGCTGACGCTGTGAGCGGCGGCTAAACTCGCCGCGCTATCGGCGCAAGCCGGCGGGCCCAGTGTGTCAGGGTCGCCGCTGATCTGATCTGGAACCAATAAGAGAGGAGAGATAAATGAGACTACTGCTACTGACAATGGTGCTGCTGACAGCGACAGGTAATGCGCTGGCGACCTGTCCGGGTTCCGACACTGATCCTGCGGCGGCGTTTGCCGCGTGCCGGCTGATTGCGGACGCCGGCGATGCCGATGCCCAGCGGATACTCGGTAATTTCTATCAGGCGGGTACCGGGGTGGCCCAGTCCGACGCCGACGCGCTGGTCTGGTATCGCAAGGCGGCGGACCAGGGCAATGCAGCGGCGATATACAACATCGGGGTGATGTACGACAGCGGCAAAGGCGTCCCTCGTAACCCCGCCGTGGCCGCAGAGTGGTACCGCCAGGCGATTGACAAGAATTTTGCGCCCGCCATGTATAACCTGGGTCTGTTGTACGAATACGGCGCCCTGAAACAGGACTATGCCCTGGCGATGCAGCTCTACCGCCAAGCCGCTGAGCTGGGCGATCCCCTGGCCCAGTTCGCTGTCGCACTGCTCTATGACAAGGGGCTGGGTGTGGAGATAGATCTGGTCCAGGCCTACATGTGGTTTGACATCACCGGTGCCGGGCACGAGAACGCTATCTTCAACCGCGATTCCGTGGCCACGGACATGAAACCCGAACAGATAGCGCGCGCTCAGCAACTGGCGGCGGAGTGGCGGGCGGCCCGACCCCAATTGTTCCCGCCGGCCGGTGATTCGTCACCGCCGTGACCGGCTGTGGTAGGGTGGGTCGCCGAGCTCAGATGATCCCGGCGCCAGGTTTGGATAGCCGTCGTATGGAGGACCGTCATGCGTAATTGTTCCAGTGGACAACCGACCTGCGTCAGGGCGTACGCTGTTCTACTCGTCCTGGCCGTGAGTCTGTACGGCCAGTTCGTGGCTGCTGCGGAGGCCGACGACGCCTTGCGCGCCGCCATCGCGGGCTCCCATCGCACCCCGGATTTTGTGGCCCGCGATGGTGCCCGCCATCCCTACGAAACCCTGAATTTTTTCGGCATCCGACCCGACATGACGGTAGTCGAAATCTGGCCCGGTGGTGGCTGGTACACCGAGATTCTCGCGCCTTACCTGCGTGACCGGGGCAAGTTGTACGGGGCCCATTTCAGTGCCGATGCGGAACTCAAATACTTCCGCGAACTGCGCGCAGGTTTTCTGCACAAGCTCGCGGTGGCCCCGACGCTTTACGGCCAGGTTGAAGTGACCGAATTCGATCCGCCGCGCGCGGTTGCGATCGCGCCGCCCGGCAGCGCCGATCTGGTGCTCACCTTTCGCAATGTCCACAACTGGACCATGCGCGGCGGTGGCGAGGCGCGCACGCTGGCGGCGTTTGCGGCGATGTACGCAGCGCTCAAGCCGGGCGGCACACTGGGCGTGGTGGATCATCGTCTGCCCGCGAACCGGCCGCTCAGCGATCAGGACCAGAGCGGTTATCTGCGCGAGGATTTCGTGATCGATATGGCCGAGCGCGCGGGTTTCCAACTCGTCGCCAAAAGCGAGATCAATGCCAATCCCAAGGATCATGCCGATCATCCTGAGGGAGTCTGGAATCTGCCGCCCTCGCTGCGCGGCGATGCGGCCAGACGCGATCACTACCTGGCCATCGGCGAGAGCGATCGCATGACGCTGAAGTTCATCAAACCCACTCGCTGACGGTATTTTCATGCACGAACTCGTCAAGGATTATTACGGCCGCCAGTTGCAATCCTCGGCGGATCTCAAGACCTCCGCCTGCTGCGACCTGTCCCAGGTGCCCGGCTGGCTGCGCCCGCTGCTGGCGCGCATCCATCCCGAAGTGCTCGCGCGCTACTACGGCTGCGGTCTGGTGTGTCCGCCACAGCTCGAGGGTTGCCGGGTGCTCGATCTCGGCTGCGGCTCCGGGCGCGATGTCTATGCGCTGGCGCAACTGGTGGGTGCGCGCGGTGAAGTGGTGGGCGTCGACATGACCGAGGCGCAGCTGGCGGTGGCGGAAGGCCAGCGCGCCTTTCACGCCGAAGCCTTCGGTTTCGACAACGTGCGGTTTCTGCAGGGTTACATCGAAAGCCTGGAACAGCTCGATCTCGAACCGGGCAGCTTCGATGTCATCGTCTCCAACTGCGTGGTGAATCTCTCGCCGGACAAAGATGCGGTGCTGGCTGGCGTGCAGCGACTGCTCAAGCCGGGCGGCGAATTTTATTTTTCGGATGTCTACGCCGATCGCCGGGTGCCGGATGCGCTGCGCAACGATCCCGAGCTGTACGGCGAATGTCTGGGCGGCGCGCTTTACTGGAACGATTTTCTGCGCCTGGCCCAGCGTCAGGGTTTTGCCGACCCGCGCCTGGTCGAGGATCGTCCGCTCGCCGTTACCGACCCGGCGCTCGCCGCGCGGGTAGGCAATGTGGGGTTCCATTCGGCGACCTACCGCCTGTTCAAACTCGATACGCTGGAAAGCGCCTGCGAGGACTACGGGCAGGCGGTGATCTATCGCGGCACCGTCCCCGACCACCCCGACCGGTTTGTGCTCGACAAACACCACGGCATCGAGACGGGCCGGCTATTTCCGGTATGCGGCAACACCTGGCGCATGCTGGCGGACACCCGCTTTGCGCCCCACTTCGAATTTCACGGTGATTTCAGTCGTCACGTCGGCCTGTTCGAAGGCTGTGGCGGCGGTCTGCCATTCGAGCGTGGCGGCGGGGAGGCCGCGGCAGCCTGCTGCTGAAGCCAGCCAGTCCTGCTCCCGGGTGGGCACTTCACCGGCGGCCAGCCCGGGCGTTTGCGGTACTGTCCGTGGCGCTCGCGGTCGCGCTGTCGGCGGCCATCGCGGCGGGTGATTCCTCGTCACGGCACTGGTCGGTGCTGCTGGGAATCGGGCGAATTCAGTATCCGGGGCTGGTGCTCGATGACCTTCAGATTCGCCTGCGCGATGGCGGCGCTGCGGTCGATATCGGAGCCTTGACGCTGGGCGATGTGTCCGTGCGCGGGCTGGAACTACGCTGTGCCGTCTTCGAGTGGCACGCGGA
>JBKHWK010000042.1:0-9494 GCA_046566625.1 Gammaproteobacteria bacterium | reverse complement strand
GAACTGATCCGCTGCCAGCAGGGATCGTTGCGGGCGCCGGAACCGCTGAGCGATGCGCGGGCCGAGTTCGCCATCCGTCCGGATGGCAAAAGCGGGCAGTTGACGGTGGGTCTGGCGGGCGGTGGACGACTGGCGGCCGAACTGGGGTCGGACGGTGTGAAGGTCCGCATCGAGGGCTTCGATCTCAGGTTCCTCAAGCCCTGGCTGCCGGACCTTGCCGCCTGGAGCCCGAGCGGGACCGTCGACTGTACGCTGGCAGTGCCCGCAAACGCCCGGTCGGTACCCGTGGAGCTCGCCTGCACGTTGACCAACGGTGCGTTCTCCAGCAGCGACGGACAGCAGGCCGGCGCAGCGCTGGTGCTGGACCTGGTCGCGAGTGCGCGACCTGCCGCCCATGGCGGGAACTGGCAGGCGCAACTGGACTGGCGGGCGGGGGAGCTCTACGTTCACCCGATCTATGTCCCCGCCACGGCAAAGTTGTCGGCGCGCGGCGTGTTTGCGGCCGATCGGATCGGCATCGAACACATGGATATCGCCATGGCCGGAGTCGGCGCCCTGAGCGCCCGTGGCGATCTCAGGCGCGCGCCCTTCGCTATCGGGGATATGGAACTGGCGGTCGAAGCGGAGGATCTCGCGGTGTTCGGCCCGCGCTTTCTGGTGCCCCTGCTGGCGCCGGCTCTGGCCGACAAGCTGACCTTCGAGGGTCGCGCGCACGCAACTGCGACGCTGGCGATGGGCCGGCCCACCGCACTGGCAGCCCGGCTCGCCGGCGTCAGCATTGGGCATTCGGGATTCGATTTCGCGCTGGGGCCCGCGAGCGGAGAGCTGTCCTGGCGCGACGACGGCGCCGGATCGGTACGGCTCGACATCGCCGGTGGGCACTGGCAGGCGCTCGACCTGGGTGCGTTCGGCATCGCCGCACGGGCCGACGCGGAATCCGTCAGCGTCGCACCGGTCGCCATCCCGGTGCTCGACGGCAGGCTGCGCCTGGAGGACCTCGCATGGCGCCGTGACGCCGGCGGCTGGTACGGCGAGGGGCGCGCGGCGATCGACCCCATCGCCATGCCCCGGCTGTCGGCGGCCCTGGGGCTGCCGGTCATGGGCGGGGCGCTGTCGGCAGAATTGCCCCGGGTGCGGGTGCGACCGGGAGAGATCGTTGCCGAAGGTGAAATCGCCATTGCCCTGTTCGACGGCGCCATCGCCATCACGGGCCTGCGGTTGATCGAACCCTTTGGCGTCGGTGCCTACGTGCGTGCCGAAGCACAGGCGAAGAACATCGACCTCGGCATGCTCACGGACTCCTTCGACTTCGGCAGCATCGCGGGCCGTATCGACGCCCGGGTGCATCGCCTCGAACTCGCGAATTGGCGGCCGGTACGGTTCGACGCGCGTGTCGAGAGCAGTCCCGGGCGCTACCGGCGCCGCATTAGCCAGCGGGCCCTGCAGAACATCGGCGCGTTCGGCGGCGCCGGCGTTGTCAACGCTATTCAACGGAGCGCGTTGAAGTACTTCGACAGTTTCGGCTATCGGCGCATCGGACTGTCCTGTGTACTGGAAAACGGGGTATGCGTGATGGACGGCATCGAGCCCGGGCGCGCGCGGCCCGACGGCGGCTTCCTCATCATCCAGGGCGGCGGCGTCCCGGCCCTGGATGTAGTCGGCTACAATCGCCGCGTCGATTGGGACGAGCTGATAACCCGCCTGGCGCGCGTGACCACGGTCGAGACCGCGCCGGTAGTGGAGTGAAGGGGACGATTGCACCGAATCGCAGAGGCAGAGAAGGCCGAATGAAAGCTATCAGCAAGAAAGTTGCCTGGGCGACGGGTATGGCTGGGGCCCTCACGGCCTGCGTAACCATCAATATCTATTTTCCGGCCGCCGCGGCCGAGCAGGCAGCCGATCGGGTGATCGACGAGGTCTGGCGGCTTCAGAACGACGCTGTCCCACCCGCAGCCGCCCCCGGCGAGCGTCCCACCGGAAAAGGAGAGACACCGTGAAACCGATGCAATTGCCGCGGGTAGTGGTCGCGTGGTTGCTGACCCTGGCAACGGGGCTGGTGTTCGCGCAGGCCAACCTGGATATCGATACTCCCGCCATCCGCGCGCTGACGGATGCCATGAGGGCGCGCCACACCGAATTGCTGCCGTTTTACGAGTCCGGCGCGGTGGGTCAGGCGGGCAACGGTAATCTGGCGTTGCGCGATGCCGCGCAAGTGGCGCTGTCCCAGCGCGGCCGGGTCAATGGGCTGGTCGCGGCGGAGAATGCCGACCGCGCCGCGCTCTACCGCGAAATTGCCCGTGCCAACGACCACCCCGAGTGGGAAGCGGATGTCCGCGCCACCTTCGCTAAACGTTTCCTCGAACGCGCTCCGAAAGGCTGGTGGGTGGAAAGCGCAAGTGGTTGGGTCCGCAAGTAGATCCCCGAGGTTGTGAGGTTGTGAGGTTGTGAGGCAATTCTCACGCCGCCGCGGTCCGGATTGGGTAGCGAGCGGACTTCGATCAGAATTGAAAAAGTGCCAACTCGGTTTGGCGACAGGAGCGAAAACATGAAGCAAATGAGCCGAAGTCTTGCGATTCTCACGCTGGTCCTGGTGCCCGGCCTTGCCCTCGCCGGCGACCAGACCCTGGATGCCGCCATCGGCGGTGCCGTGGGCGGTGCGATCGGTGGCGCGGTGGGGCAAGAGGTTGGCGGCCGCGACGGCGCCATCATTGGCGCTGGCGTGGGCGCAGCGGCGGGCGCCGCCATCAACACCGATGATCACGGGGATGGCCATGATCGTCACCGTGACCGAGGCCACGATGATGATTACCACGGCCATGATGATTATCACGGCCATGACGATCACGGTCGCCGTGGCAGCCGCTTCTGTCCGCCCGGACAGGCCAAGAAAGGCAATTGTTGACCGGTTGATGACCGGCCCGCTCAACAAGCGGGTTCGCGCGCGCCGCCATCGGCGAGCCACAGCAATTCCCGGGTCGCCTGCCAAAGTCGCAAAGTGTCGCGGAGCCCGGGTGCCACATCGACGTGATCCAGTCCGCCGGCTTCGAACAGGCTCGCCCGGGCCTTTCCCAGCCTCGCCAGCAATGCCCGGCTGTGCCCGACCGGAATGACGTTGTCATCGGTGCCATGGATCAGCAGCAGATGCGCGCGCAGTGTTTCCAGCTTCTGTGGAGCCAAGTCCAGCGCTTGCAGTTGGGTGCGGATTTCCGCCGGTAGTTGGCGGATCAGTTCCCCGACGCGCTCCGGATCGGTGTTGGCGGCCAGCGCATAAACCGCGCGCCCGTCCCGACTCAGCGGCAACAGTAGATCGTCTACCGCCGCGGTCGGATCGCGCGTCCGCCGCTGCGCCAGTTCATCGAGCAGCCTGCGATCTTCCGGTCGCGTCAGTCTTTGGCTTTCGCTGCGGAGCAGCCACCATTTTCCTTCGGGCGCGGGGGGTGCGCCGCGCCGTCCTGAAAGGGGATCGTAGCCAGTGGTGGCGTAGGTGATGGCGTCTGCCAGGCCGTAGTAGCCTCCCACCGCGACCACGAAACTCAGGCGCTCCGCCACGTCGGGGGTCAGGGCCGCGATCAGCGCCGGGTCGACCGCGAAGCTGAAGCCCATCAATCCCACGGCGTTGCAGTCGAGATCGGTTTCCGGACCCAGTACCTGGCGCAGGGTGTCGGTTACATCGCGAATGTCCTCGGTGCCGACGCCGAGTGAGCGCAGGCCCGGCAGGTCCGGCACCAGGACGCGGAACCCGGCGCGGGCCAGGGTGGTGGCAAACCGCTCCAGCCGGGGTTCGCGCCGTCCCGCGGGCGTCAGTCCGTGGAGCAGCACGAGGGTGGCTCGCGGCGCCCGGTCCGCAGGTTGGTAACGATCGGCCTGGTGGTCGCGCCCGAGGATGCGGAAATCGGCCGCGGTGCGCAGCGGATCCCGAGTGCGGTGTTTCAGGCGACTCGGGCCGACGCCGGCCTGGATATCGAGCAGGATCAGCAGGGCTTCATGACCGCGGTGAACCGCCGGCGTACCGGCCAGCGCGGCCAATGTGAGGGCGCCCAGAAGGGCGGCGGCGATGTTGCGCAAGTGGCGTCGTCGCGCCTGGGGCCAGGGCGTCGGCGCCATGTCAGCTCGCCGCGGTGAGGGCGGTTACGGCCTGCTGGGTGGAAAGATGGACGCGGCTGGTGCCGAGGCGGGTCAAGAGATCACCGTTGCGCAGCCGGTCCAGGACGGGTCCTTTGACCTCCGCCAGATGCAGCCGGACCCCGGCAGCAGACAGCCCGGCCTCGAAATTTTCGAGCATTTCCAGCGCGCTGGCATCGATATAGGCGACCCCGGAAAAAACCAGCACGAGATCGCGGAGACCCTCCCGGTCGACGACCAGGTTCTGCAATTCGGATTCAACCCTGGGCACATTGGCGAAATAGAGGTTTTCGTCCACCCGCACCAGCAACAGGCCCGACCAGGTCTCGACCACATGGCGGTGGATGTTGCGGAAGTGTTCGGTGCCGGCAATCCTGCCGACCACGGCGATATGCGGGCGGCTGGTTCGGTACAGGAACAGTACCAGCGCCAGACCCACGCCGATCAACAGTCCGAGTTCGATTCCGAAAGCCAGCACCCCGAGCACCGTCGCGCCTTGGGCTGTGCCATCGCCGCGGTCGTAGCGCCAGGTGTGGCGTAATCCGGCGAAGTCGACGAGCTGCCACACCGCGACCACGATGATCGCGGCCAGCACCGCTTTGGGCAGGTCGGTGAGCAGTCCGGTGAACAGCAGCGCCGCGAGCGCGACCCAGCACGCGGTGACGATGGCGGCGAGCTGGGTGCGGGCGCCGGCGTCGAAATTCACCATGGAGCGAGCAAAGCCGCCCGCCACCGGCATGGCACCGGCGCAGGCGGAGGCGATGTTGGTGATCCCCAGGGCGCGCAACTCCTGATCCGGATCGATCCGTTCGCGCCGCCGGAACGCCAGGGCCTTGGCGACCGAAATGCTCTCCACATAGGCGATGAGCGCGATCAGCGCGGCCGATGGCAGCAGCGCGAGCCAGCCGGGTTGGGCAAGAAAGTCCAGCTGCAATCCGGGTAGGCCCAGGGGAACCGCGCCCACCACGGCCACACCCCAGCGTCCCTGTACGTCCAGCAGCATGGCGACCGGGATCGCGGTGGCGACCACGACCAGAGGCGCGGTGCGACTGAGAATCGCGGCGGTCTGGGGCTTGACGCCGCGCGCGGCGAGCAGCCCTACCAGGGGTTGGCGCGCGAACAGCAGCAATGCCATCGCGGTGAGACCGAAGCCGGTGGTGATCGGGTTGAGGTTGCCGATCTGCTGCGCGACCGTTACCAGCACACCGAAAAAATCGGCATCCCGCGCTACCGCAATGCCGCTGAGCGCGGCCAACTGGGTGCCGATGATGAAGATCGCCGCGCCGGTGGTGAAGCCCGACAGCACCGGGTGGCTGATGAAGGCGGTCAGCCAGCCCAGCCGCAACAGACCCAGCGCGAGCAGGATAAGACCGGTGAGTGCGGAGAGAATCATGGCGCCGGTGAGGTATTTGTCCGGGTCGCCACCGGCGTAGGGCGTCAGCGCGGCGGCCACCATCACCGCGGCCACAGCTACCGGTCCCACCGCCAGCGTCCGGCTGGTGCCCAGCAGTGCATAGATCAAGGGCGGGAGGATGCTGGCGTAGAGTCCCACTTCGGGAGGCAGACCGGCGAGCAGGGCGTAGGCCAGCGCCTGGGGGATCAGCAGGATGGCGGTGATGGTCCCGGCCAGCAGATCCTGGATCAGGCCACCGCGATCCAGGGTGCGGAGATCGGCGCACAGGGGCAGCGCCCGTCGGCAGCGGCGCAGCCAGGGATTTTCTTGGCGTGGGGCGTCATCGGCTGCCATGGGTAACCTCCGCTCGGGTAAAGTGGCGCGGCGATCAAACCCGGGCCCCGGACACCGTAAAATCAGCTCAGGAACGGTGGCTGCACAGGTTATATTAGATTTTTATCAATCAAGGCTGCAAGCTGGCCGTGCTCGCGGGAATCTGACCGCACCACAGTCCGCACCACAAACAGTCCGCACCACAAAAAGGAGCTGTCCCATGAATGACGCCCTCTCGCACCATGTGGTGGTTATCGTCGGTGGCGGTGCCGCCGGCCTCACCGTGGCCGCGCTGTTGAAAGCCGCCCAGGCCGACCTCGACATCGCCGTCATCGAGCCATCCGAACACCATTATTACCAGCCTGCCTGGACGCTCGTGGGCGGCGGTGCCTATCCGATCGAGAAAACCCGGCACGAAACCGCGCGCCATATGCCGGCCGGAGTGAAGTGGATCCGGGAGCGCGCCGCCGGGTTCGATCCTGAGCACAACCGGGTGCTGCTCGCCTCCGGCGCGCAGGTGGAATACCGCTATCTGGTGGTGGCGGCCGGCCTCCAGCTCGACTGGAATCGCATCGAAGGCCTGGAAGCGACGCTCGGCAAGAACGGCGTTACCAGCAATTATCGCTACGATCTCGCGCCCTACACTTGGGAGTGCATCCGCAATCTGCGCGCTGGGCAGGCACTGTTCACCCAGCCCGCGATGCCCATCAAGTGCGCGGGCGCGCCGCAGAAGATCCTCTATCTGGGCGCGGATCACTGGCGCCGGAAAGGCGTCGCTGCCGGGATGCACTTTTTCTCGCCGGGGCCGGCGATGTTCGGGGTTCCGTTCTACGCCAGGGCGCTCGACACAGTGGTCGCTCACTACGGCATCGAGCCTCACTTCGGCCACAACCTGGTGGCGGTGGACGGGGCCGCGCGGCGCGCCACTTTCGAGGTGACCAGCGGCGACAGCAAACAGCGCGTGGAGCTGGCGTTCGATCTGCTGCATGTGGTGCCGCCGCAATCGGCGCCGGATTTCATCAAGACGAGTCCGCTGGCGGATGCCTCGGGCTGGCTCAGCGTCGACAAAAACAGCCTGCGCCACACCCGCTTCGAGAATGTGTTCGGACTCGGTGACTGCACCACGACGCCCAACAGCAAGACCGCCGCCGCCGTCCGCGCCCAGGCGCCGGTTGTGGTCGCCAACCTGTTGCAACGGCTCCACGGCAAGGGTGAGACCAAAAGCTACGACGGCTATGCGTCCTGCCCGCTCACCACGTCCAGGGGCAAAATCATGCTCGCCGAGTTCCTCTACGACGGTGTGATAGCGCCCAGTTTCCCGCTGGACCCGCGCATTCCGCGGCGCCTGTACTGGTGGCTGAAAAAATACTATCTGCCGTTTCTCTACTGGCGAATGCTGGGCGGTAGCCTCGGCCTGGACTGGCACGCCGTGCGGGATTTTCCCGAGGCGGTGCCGACCCTGACGCCCTGATCCCGCCGGCTTTCAGCCCGTCTGACCCGTGCATAGCCTGTTTTATTTGACTGAGGTATCCATGACGCCCCTGTTGATCTGGTCCTGGACGTTCTTGATTCTGTATATCGGCCTGATGCTCGGACTGGGCTACCTGGGCATGCGACGCGTTACCGGCAGCGATGATTTCTCCACCGCGCGCAATGGCTATGGCATGTGGTTCCTGGGGTTCGCGATGACCGCCACCACCGCTTCCGGCGCCACTTTTCTCGGCATTCCCGGGCTCGGCTACATCTACGGACTGCCCGCCGTGGGCTATGCGCTGCTCTACCCTTTTGCGGTCTACCTGGGCATCTGGTTGTGCTTCAAGCAGGTCCAGCGCACCGGCCATCATTTCGGCAATCGCTCCATCCCGGAATTCATCGGCGATCGCTACCAGTCAGAGCCACTGCGCATCGTGGTCGCGGTGTTTTCGTTGGTGCTGCTTTTTTATCTCGCCGCCCAGTTGCTGGCCGGGCTGGTGATGTTTCAGCAGTTGCTGGGGCTCGACGCCGCCTGGGCGCTCGGCGTGACGGCTGCGGTGCTGATGGTCTATGTGGTGCTCGGGGGCGCGCACGCCGATATCCTCACCGATGGGATCCAGGGCGCCGTGATGCTGGTGTTGGCCGCCGTGATCATCGGCATGTTCGCATCCGGTGTCGGGGTACAGGGCGGGCTCGCGGGGGTGCTGGATCGCCTGGCTGCACTGGATCCCCATACGGTCAAGCTGTTCTACCCCGGTTCGTCGCTGTTCGATTCCTGGTGGGATCTGAGCGCCATTTTTCTCGCCCACTTGTCGCTCGGCATGCTGCCCCATATCGGCAACAAGATCTGGGCGCTGCGCGAAGGCGTCGGCCATACGCGCTTCATGCTGCTGTGCCTGATCTTCGGGCTGGTGCTGAGCGCGATGATCCTCGGCGGTCTGCTGGCCCGCGCCGTGCTGGGCGACCGCTTGCTGACGGCCCCCGGCGATCCCAACCAGGCGATTCCAGTGCTGCTGATCGAGGTATTCCCGGCCTGGCTCGCGGCGCTGTTTGGCGCCGGCATTCTGGCGGCCATCATGTCCACGGCGGATGGTCTGGTGATCTCCATTTCGCAGGTGTTCGCCAACGACATCTACCGCCGCGGTCTGGCGCCGCTGCTACATCCGGAGGCAACGCCGGAGCAGGTGGATCGTAATATCCTGAGCATCAGCCGCTGGGGCGTGGTGGTGGTCATGATCGGAGCGGCGTGGCTCGCCTGGGAGTCGATCGGCCAGAACATCGCGCTCATGGTGTGGGTGGGTCTGGGCGGGCTGATGGCGGCGCTGGTGGGCCCGCTGATTCTCGGCGCGTTCTGGCGTGGGGTAACCCGGCAGGGTGCGCTGTGGGGATTTATCGCCGGCGCCGTGGCCTTTACCGCGTTGCGCCAGGCCTGGCTGCCGGGCGGGGCGATCGACGGCAATCCGCTGGCGCAGGCGCTGTTCTGGGTCGCCGGCCAGGCCGATAACCCGTTCGCCTGCACCACCATGGCCGAGGCATTCTGCATCCTGGTGACGGTCGGGGTGTCACTGGTGACCCGACCGTTGCCGCAAGCCCATCTGGACCGCGTGTTTGGCGTCCATCCCCCGGCGCTCGGGCCGGCGGGCGATCACAGCACCTGAGGGCGACCTGCCCGGGAGATGACGACTATGCGGCACTGGCTCTTCAAGACCGAACCCGAGACCTACAGCATCGCGGACCTGCGCCGCGAACAGCGCTGCGGCTGGGACGGTATCCGCAACTACCAGGCCCGCAACCGGCTGCGCGACGAGATCGCGGTGGGCGATCCGGTGCTGATCTACCATTCGAGCTGCGCCGAGCCGGCCGTGGTCGGGCTGGCCGAAGTGTGCGGTGCGGCGCGTACCGACCCCTATCAGTTCGATCCAGAGGCGCGCTATTACGACCCCAAGGCAACCCCCGACAAGCCCCGCTGGGTGCTGGTGGATCTGCTGTTCAAGGAGGCTTTCGATACACCCCTGACCCTCAGGGCGATCAAGGCCGACGCCCTGTTTGCCGACATGGAGCTGGTCAGCAAAAGTCGGCTGTCGATCCAGCAGGTGGGGCCGGCGCAGTTCGACGCCATCCTGAATCGCTGCCGGGCGCGCTGAGCCGCCATGGCTGGCTGGCTGAGCGCGCA
>JBKHWK010000041.1:0-13846 GCA_046566625.1 Gammaproteobacteria bacterium | reverse complement strand
CCGATCAACAGACCTTCACCGAACCCCTTGCGCAACACCACGAGCCAGACAACTGCCGGGCTCAGCAATGGCAGCAGATTGCCCACCACGGCGACCAACGCCGCGCGGGCGCGGCTCGCCATGATGAACTTCGCCAGCGCACCCACAGCGCGCGGCTCCGGTGCTACTGGTGGCTGTCGCTGTACGGCAACAGCGCCAGGAAGCGCGCCCGCTTGATTGCCGTGGCCAACTGCCGCTGATACCGGGCATTGGTGCCGGTAATGCGGCTCGGAACGATTTTTCCGGTCTCGGAAACATAGGGCCGCAGCAGTTCGAGATCCTTGTAATCGATCTCGGTAATACCCTCAGCCGTGAACCGGCAGAACTTGCGGCGGCGGTTGAATTTCGACGATGACGATGATGACGACGACATGTTCATTCTGCCTCCTCTCCTGCAACGGCTGCTTCGCCTTCGGCTTCCTCGTCAGCGGCTTCCTCACTAGCGACTTCCTCACTAGCGACTTCGCCTGCCTCGCCGGCTGCTTCCGCTTCGGCAGCCATGCGCGCGGCGCGTTCGGCTTCACGGCGCTCCCGGCTTTCTTTCTCGGCACGGTCAGCCCGCTCTTCCTTCAGAAACTGGGTTTCCTCGGTTACGGCGCTGTCGCGCTTGATGATCAGACTGCGCAGCACCGCATCGTTGTAGCGGAACGCGGTATCGATCTCGCTGATCGTATCCGCCCCGCACTCGACGTTCAGCAGCACATAATGGGCTTTATGAATCTTCTGGATCGGATAGGCCAGCGGACGCCGCCCCCAGTCCTCGCGGCGGTGAATCGTGCCGCCGCCGGCTTCGATGACACCTACGTAGCGATCGGTCATGGCAGCGACCTGCTCGCTCTGGTCCGGATGGACCAGGAATACCACTTCGTAATGACGCATTGCTGCTCCCCAAGGTTTGAAGCCACCCGGCACGCCGGTGCGGCAAGGAGCCGCCGGCAAGTGCCGGCGGGGGCGCCATTCTATTGGCGGCGTGGGGAAATGGCAAACTGGCGGTCAAACTCCTCGCACAGCGCAGTCAGGCGCTTTTCCGACACCGGCGCCAGCGTCTTGAGTTGTTGCGCGTAAAGCGAGATCCGGTATTCCTCCAGTAAAAACCGAAACCGCTCCAACGCCTCTTCAACTGCGCCGGAGCCGTCGGTGCCATGACCCCGGTCGGACAGGCGTCCTTCGCGCCAACCGGTCACGCGCTCCCGCCACCAGGCGACCAATCCAGCGATGGTCCGGGTAGCGGCGGCATCGCGCTCAACCTGTCCGGGCAGACGTTCGAAGCGCGCACAGGCCGCCTTGAGGTAGCGCGGATACTGATCCAGCCATTGCGCGCCGGTGTCGCGCAGAAAGTGGGGGCGCAGCAAGAAGTCGAGTTGCGCGCGCCCGTCAGCGACCACGGCGGGATAACGCGCTTCGCGATCGGTGTGCCAGGCCCGCAATCGTTTCAAGTCGTCGCCCCAGGCGAGCACCTGGGCTTCCAATCGCTGCGCCACGGCGACCACTTCCGAGCGGTGAGCGAGGCAGGTCGCAAAGGCGGCGGCATCCCGGGGTGTGGGATGCCCCGCGAAGAGTGCGCGCTGCAAAGCCGCTTCCACAAGATCCTCGACCAGCACATCGCGGGCGGGCAGCTGGGCAGCGGCCAGCACCAGCGCCGCACCTTTGAACAGCTCCTTCCTCAAATACTTGAGGGTAGCGGCAAGCTCGGTCGCCGCCAGCCGGAGCAGTCCCAACCGGGTGTGTTCCGCGGCCGTGGCGGGCGTATCAAACAGCCGCACGGCAGCGCTGTCACCCTCATCCACCAGCCCGGGATAAGCCGTGACGCGCAGTCCGCCACGGGTCAGGGTCACGACTTGCGGCAAGGTGTCCAGCGACCAGCGCTTGAGCCCGGTCACCTCCACACCCGTACCCGGGCCATCCGGCTCGCGCAGTGACGCCCGCACCGTATCGCGGTACTGCCGCTTGAGCACTGCCAGATCGCGGCCCTGATCGACGAGCGCGCCCTGTTCGTCTTCGAGACGGAAATTCGCACGGTAGAAAGCATCCAGGCGCTCCGGCTGCCAGGCGTCTGGAGGCACATCCAGCCCCATGACGCGGCGAATGCGTTCGCTGAGCACGGCAACCAGTGGGCGATCCCCGGGTTCGACATCGGTGAGCAAGCGATCCACGGTATCCGGCACCGGCACCAGCGGTCGCCGCCACTGACGCGGCAGTGTCTTCACCAGATCGATGCACTTGTCGCGCAATAACCCGGGCACCAGCCAATCGAAGCGGTGCGCCGGCACTTCGTGGAGAATCGCCACAGGCACCAGGATGCTGATCCCGTCCTCGGGATGACCGGGCTCGAACCGGTAACGCACGCTGTAATCGCGTCCATTCCAGGCGATCACCCCGGGAAACTGGGCAACCTCGTTGGCCGCCGGGGCGTTGCGCAGCAGCCGCTCGCGGGGTACGCACAGCAGCTCGGGATTGCCCTGCTCCGCATCCCGCCGCCAGCGTTCAAACGCCCGCAGACCCACCACGTCGGCAGGCACCCGCTCTTCGTAAAACGCGTAGAGCTCCCGCTCGTCAGCCAGCATGTCGCGGCGCCGGAACCGCTCCTCGAGGTCGTGCAGTTCCGCGACCAGCGCAGCATTACGTGCGAAAAAGGCCCCTTTGCCCCCGTGCGCATAGCCGCCATCCACCAGCGCGCCCTGGATGAACACTTCCCGCGCCAGCGCCGGATCGATGGCACCGTAGGCAACCGCCTTGCGTTCCTGGATCACCAGACCGTAGAGGCTCTGCTTCTCCCACGCCATGACCTGGCCGGCGCGAGCGTTGTAATGGGGCTCGCTGTAACTCTTCTTGACGAGATGGGCCGCAAGCTCTACCAGCCATTCGGGCTCAATGGTCCCGCAGTTGCTGGCGTAGAGGCGGCTGGTCTCGATCAGCTCGGCGGCCATGATCCAGCGCGGTGCGGCCTTGGCTACCCCCGAGCCCGGGAAAATGAAAAACTTCTGATTGCGCACGCCCTGATATTCGCGGTTGTCGCCGCGCAGCCCGACCAGCGTCAACAGTCCCGCCAGCAATGCTCGATGGATCTGGGGTGTCGCCGCCGGCACGTTGCCATCGCGCCACCCCAGCTCCCGGCAGACCAGATGCAACTGGTGGTGCAGATCGCGCCATTCCCGCAAGCGCAGCGGCGACACAAACTCGCGTCGACAATGGCTTTCGAACGCACTGCGACTGAGCTCCTGGCGCTTAAGCTCCGCGTGCCGCCACAGGTTGAGCAGCGCGACGAAGTCCGATTGCGGATCGGCCCACTGGCGATGGCGCTCGTCGGCCGCCTGGCGCTTATCTGCGGGACGCTCCCGGGGATCCTGAACACTCAGCCCCGCGACGATCACCAGTGCTTCGCTCAGACAGCCTTCGGCCACCGCCGCCACCAGCATGCGTCCCAGGCGCGGATCGACCGGGAGCCGCGCCAGGGTCCGGCCGATGGCCGTGAGTGCACTCTCGGCATCGATGGCGCCCAGTTCCGCCAGCAATTGAAAGCCGTCATTGACCAGGCGGCCGTCGGGGGGATCGAGAAACGGGAAATCCCGCACATCCCCCAGGCGCAACTCCAGCATGCGGAGAATCACGGCAGCCAGATTGGTACGCTGAATCTCGGGATCGGTGTATTCGGGCCGTGCGGCGAAATCGTCCTCACCATAGAGTCGCACGCAGACGCCGGGTCCGATGCGACCGCAGCGCCCGGCGCGCTGGTTGGCGCTGGCCCGGGAAATCGCTTCGATGGGCAACCGCTGAACCTTGGTGCGATAGCTGTAACGGCTTATCCGCGCCCGCCCGGTGTCCACCACATAACGAATGCCGGGCACCGTGAGGGATGTTTCCGCGACATTGGTTGCGAGCACCACCCGCACCCCCCGATGCGACTGAAACACCCGACTCTGCTCCGCCAGACCCAGCCGGGCATACAGCGGCAGCACCTCGACCCCGTTCAACGCCAGTTTGCGCAGCGCCACCGAGGCTTCGCGAATCTCGCGCTCGGAACTGAAAAAGGCCAGCACATCGCCGCGCCCCGGCGCGCTCACCAGATCGGCAATCGCCGTCACCGCCGCCGCCACCGGATCGGCGTCCTCCTCGGGCGGCGGCCGATACCGGATCTCAACCGGATATCCGCGACCCGACACCTCGATCACCGGGGCTGCGTCGAAATGGCGCGCAAAGCGCTCCACATCGATGGTGGCCGAAGTGATGATGATCTTGAGGTCCGGGCGCTGGGGCAGAATCTGCTTGAGATAACCCAGCAGAAAATCGACATTGAGGCTGCGTTCATGGGCCTCGTCGATGATCAGGGTGTCATAACGCTGGAGCAGACGGTCGCGCGGGATTTCCGCCAGCAGCACGCCGTCAGTCATCAGTTTGACCAGCGTGTGTTCGCTGCTCTGATCGGCAAACCGCACTTGATACCCCACCAATCCACCGAGCGGGACGCGCAACTCCTCGGCGATGCGGCTGGCCACGGTGCGCGCGGCAATCCGGCGCGGCTGGGTGTGCCCGATCAGGCCGCGGGCGCCGAGTCCCAGTTCAAGACAGATCTTGGGTAGCTGGGTGGTTTTGCCGGAGCCGGTTTCACCGGCCAGGATGACGACCTGATGATCGCGGATGGCCGCCGCGATGTCCTCGCGCCGCCCCACGACAGGCAATTCGTCGGGATAATTGATAGCGGGAACGCTGTCGCGTCGCGCCTGTACCGCAGCGCAGGAACTGGCGATGCGGGCTTCCAGACCAGAGAGATCGCGCGCGACCGGGAGATCCTGGGCAACACGGCGGGCGATGCGCGCCTGCGCACGTCGAAGGTCCGCGACCTGATGACTCAGGCACTGATCGATTTTTGCGGTGAGCAGCGCCATCCCGTCGAGCCCGACCGGATGCCGCGCCGGTGACGGCCCGGACATGGCGCGGCGCGCGCTACTTGGCCAGCAGCGAGATCCCCTGCTCCAGCCCGCCAAGGGTGAGCGGGAACATGCGGTCTTCGAGTACGCCGCGCACCCGTTGAATGGTGGGGGTATGTTCCCAGTAGTCGTGGCGCACCGGATTCAGCCAGATCATCTTGGGGTAGACCTGAGTGAGGCGCTCAAGCCATTCGATCCCGGTCTCCTTGTTGTAGTACTCCACACTGCCACCGGGACTCTCGAGTTCGTAGGGCGACATCGAAGCATCGCCGACGAAAATCACCTTGTAGTCGGCAGGATAGGTGCGCAACAGGTCGATCGTCTCGGTCTTTTCGTTGTAACGGCGAAAATTGTCCTTCCACACATAGTCGTACAGCGCGTTGTGGAAGTAGAAATACTGAAGGTGCTTGAACTCGGTCCGCACCGCGGAAAACAGCTCCTCGCAGGTCCGCACATAGGGATCCATGGAACCGCCGACGTCGAAGAAGATCAGCACCTTCACTGCGTTGTGGCGCTCCGGAACCATCTTGATGTCGAGCAGGCCGGCATTCCTGGCGGTGGAACGGATGGTGTCGTCGAGATCCAGTTCTTCCTCAGCGCCGGTGCGCGCAAATTTGCGCAGGCGGCGCAGCGCAACCTTGATGTTGCGGGTACCCAGCTCGATGGTGTCATCCAGATTCTTGAATTCGCGCTTCTCCCACACCTTGAGCGCTTTCTTCTGCCCACCCTCGCCGCCGACCCGCACACCCTCCGGGTTGTAACCGCTGTTACCGAACGGTGAAGTGCCCTTGGTGCCGATCCATTTGTTGCCGCCCTCGTGGCGACCCTTCTGCTCCTTCAGGCGCGCCTTGAACTCCTCGATCAGCTTCTCCAGGCCACCCAGACTCTCGATCTTGGCTTTTTCTTCTTCGGTCAGGCTTTTCACGAACTCCTGCCGCAACCATTCCTCGGGAATCAGGATATTGAGGAAATCGTCCAGGGTTTCGAGATCCTTGAAATAAAGCGCAAAGGCGCGGTCGAACTTGTCGTAATAGCGTTCGTCCTTGACCATCGCCGTGCGCGCCAGCAAATAGAAATCGTCGACGCTGCCGAACGCGACGTGCTTCTGCAACGCTTCCAGCAGAGTCAGGAGTTCCTTGATGGAAACCGGAATCCCGCCCGTCTTGAGCGCAAAAAAGAAGTTGAGCAACATTTAGCTATGCTTCTCCCGGCGTGTCATGAACGCCAAACGCTCGAGCAAGTGCACATCCTGTTCGTTCTTCAACAGGGCGCCATACAGCGGCGGGATCGCTTTGGTCGGGTCGCGCTGTTTGAGAATTTCGTCGGGGATGTCGTCGGACAGCAACAACTTCAGCCAGTCGACCAGTTCGGAGGTGGATGGCTTTTTCTTCAGACCCGGAATCTTGCGCACATCAAAGAAGACGTCCAGTGCTTCATCGACCAGGGATTTTTTGATGCCGGGATGATGGACATCGACGATGCGCAACATCGTCTCGCGATCCGGGAAATTGATGAAGTGAAAGAAACAGCGACGCAGGAAAGCGTCAGGCAGTTCTTTTTCGTTGTTGCTGGTGATGATGACGATCGGGCGGTGTTTGGCGACAACCCGCTCGCCGGTTTCATAGACATGAAACTCCATGCGATCCAGTTCCAGCAACAGGTCGTTGGGGAATTCGATGTCGGCCTTGTCCACTTCGTCGATCAGCAGTACCACCTGCTCGTCGGCCGCGAACGCCTCCCATACCTTGCCGCGCTTGATGTAGTTGGCGATATCGTTAACCTTGTCGCCGCCCAGTTGCGAATCCCGCAGCCGCGACACCGCATCGTATTCATACAGTCCCTGCTGAGCCTTGGTGGTCGATTTGATGTGCCAGGGGATCAGACGCTTGCCCAACGCCAAGGCCACCTCTTCGGCGAGCATGGTTTTTCCCGTACCCGGTTCCCCCTTGATCAGGAGCGGGCGCTGCAGGATCACCGCCGCATTGACCGCCATTTGCAAGTCGTCTGTGGCGACATACCGTTCTGTACCCGTGAATTGCATCTTGATCTCCTGGAACCATGAAAAAATCGAATGCGCCGCATTCTACGGCAAGCTTTTGTCGCTTCCAACCCGCGCGCCAGATCGCCTCTGGACGGACGTTTTCAGAGGGGGAGCGCGACTTTCAGGCGCTGGCCCCTGGACGAAAGTGGGCTCCCGCCGACCATTTCGCGGTGCCGGAGCCGCTGCGGATTTGGCGGCAGTTGCCGGTTTGCACGCTGTTGACGCCGCGTTCCTGCGGGGCCGGAAGGTCAACCAAACCCCGAGCGTCAACACATAGAGCAGACCGAACACCGCCAGCAGGGGCAGCACGCCACGGAGCAGTGCATCGCCCCGGTCGGGACTGATGGCGTCAAACAGCATGACGCCCCAGGCGGGAGCGAGATAAGGCATGTCGGGGTACGGGAACATCGGCGTCGCGAGCAGCGTGATGACCGCGACCCGCGCGCAGGCGCGGAGTGGAAATCCGGGCAGCGGCCGGGTGATCCGCCACAGCGGCGCCAGCACCAGCAACACCCCCAGGTAATAGGCGACCAGACCCCAGAAATAATTCTCTTGGCTATACACGCGACCTACCCCACCCAGCGGACGACATGATCGGTCAGTGCATCCGGATGCACGAACTCTTCCGAGACTACCCGATCCCGTACCGAAATACCCGCCGCGTGGACGCTGTCCGGCGTGCCCGAGATGAGCGGATGCCAGTCAGCGAGCGGTTTGCCCTCGGCCACCAGGCGATAGGCGCAGGTGTCCGGCAGCCAGCCCGTGGCGGGCACGGCAACCGGGTCGAGTATCACGCAGTCGGGAACCCGCTGCCCGCGGCGCTCATAATCGCGGCAACGGCAGCGTCGGATATCCAGCAGCCGACAGGCGACGCCGGTATAGGCGATGTCGCCGCTGTCGGCATCCTCCAGTTTCAGCAGACAGCAACGACCACAGCCGTCGCAGAGCGCCTCCCACTCAGCAGCATCGAGCGCGGCGAGCGTTTTGTGCTCCCAAAAACGCTCCATCAGCTGCCCCGAGGCAGTTTCTCATTGCGCCCGGCGATCGCCGAGGTCTCGGCATCCGGCAGCGGCGGCATCTGCAGAAACCAGCCGCGCTCGCGCAGCGCCGCCAGCACTTCAGCGGTGTTGACGCGCGCCAGTTTGCGGTCCGGCGCCAGCGCCAGCGTCAACGCCAGTTCGGGAGGGCCAAACCTCTGCAGCAGATCGTCCGGCACCGGCGCCAGATCCTGCTCCCCGGTTACATACAGATACATTTCGCTGCGCCGCGCGCTGCGATACACCTTGCACAGCATCTTGTCCTCCGTCACGGGCTTGCCGCACTCCAGGCGCGCACGAAATCGAGAAGCTCCGCCCCCACCAGGTCGTGGCGCCAACCCGCTGCCAGCACCGCCGGCAGTTGCGGCGCGCCACTACTCCAGGCGCGGGCGAGCTGCTCCAGATCCAGGCGTCGAGCCAGCATTTCCGGGGCAATGCCAAATTCGCCGGCACGCTCGGCCAGCCAATCGCGACAGGCCCGCACCAGATCCCGCGCCGAGCGACTCAGGGGTTCGCCCTCCAGAGGTTCCGGAAACTCGGCCGCCGGCACCTGCGCGGCCCGCGCCAGCACGGCCAGCAACTCTGCGCCATGATCACGCGCGGTCCGGGGCCGCAGGTCGGCGATGTGGGCGAGCGCGGCGCGATCCGCCGGTCGTGCCTGCACCAGCGCAAGCAGTTCGACGTCGTTGACGATATGGCCCCGGGGGCGGTCGCGGCGTCGCGCCTCGCCTTCGCGCCAGGCCGCCAGTTCGCGAAGTGCCGCGAGCTCCCGCGCGCCCAGGCGGCCAGCGCCTTTGACGCGACGATACTGCTGGTCCGGCGGCGTCTCCTGCGCGGCCTGCGCGAGAATCGCCGTCATCTCGGCCGCGATCCAGTCCGTGCGACCCAGGCGCGCACCGGCCTCGACGAGCTGGTGATACACCGGAAAAAGATGCTGCACATCGGCCGCCGCGTAGGCGAGCTGAGCCGCCGACAGCGGGCGCTGCAACCAGTCGGAGCGCGTCTCCTGCTTGCCGATTTCGATATCCAGCAGGCGCTTCACCAGTGCGCTGTAACCCAGCGAAAACCCGTAGCCGACCATGGCCGCCGCCACCTGCGTGTCGTACAGGGGCGCGGGCCGGCAGCCCAGCGCGAGTTGCAGCACCTCGAGATCTTCCGAGCAGGAGTGCAGCACCTTGACCACGTTCGGATCGGACAGCAGCTCCCCCAGCGGGCTCAGATCGTCCAGCGCCACCGGATCGATGAGCCAGGCGGCGTCGCCATCGCTCACCTGAACCAGCGCCAGGCGCGGATAAAAGGTATCCGTGCGCATGAACTCGGTATCCAGAGTAACCGCAGGGCAACGGCGCCAGTGCGCCGCCGCCGCGACCAGCTCCGCAGCCCCGGTGATCAGGTGCGCGGGCGGTGAAGCGCCGGTCACGAGGACATGCGCCGGCGGCTGGAAAAGGCGTGCGACAGGGTGCCGCCATCGACATATTCCAGTTCGCCGCCGAGCGGCACGCCGTGGGCAATCCGGCTCACCGACACGCCCATCGCGGTGGCGTGCTCGCTGATGAAATGGGCGGTGGCTTCACCTTCGACCGTGAGATTGGTAGCCAGAATCAGTTCCTCGATGGGTTCCTCGGCAAGCCGCCGCAGCAATTGATCAATGCCGATCTCCTCCGGCCCCATGCCATCAATGGGCGACAGGCGCCCGAGGAGCACGAAATAACGGCCCTGGTAGCTCCCGGATTGCTCGATGGCAAAGAGGTCGGCGGGCGTCTCCACCACGCACAGCAAGGTCGGGTCGCGGCGCGGGCTGGCGCAGATGCGGCACTCCTCGGCCTCGGTGAGCGCGCGACAGCGGCGACAGCGCCCGACCCGCTCCGCGGCCGCGGTGATCGCGCGGGCCAGACGCAGCGCCCGGTCCCGGTCGCGTTCCAGCAGGTGCAGCGCCATGCGCTGGGCACTTTTGGGGCCCACGCCCGGCAGGCAGCGCAGGGCGTCGATAAGCTCGCTGATCAGGCCGTCGAACACGGGATCAAAACGGCAGCTTGAAGCCGGGCGGCAGCGGCATGCCGGCCGTGAGCCCGCCCATCAGCTCCTGCTGGCGCGCCTCCACCTTGCGCGCCGCGTCATTCATCGCGGCGGCCAGCAGATCCTCGAGAATCTCCACGTCCTCGACCAGCAGGCTGGGATCGATGCTGACCTTGCGCACATCGTGACGCCCCGTCATCCGCACCTTGACCAGCCCCGCGCCGGACTCTCCCACCACCTCTGCGGCACCGGCTTCCTCTTGCAGCTTCTGCATTTTTTCCTGCATCTGCCGCGCCTGCTGCATCAAATCGTTCAGACCTTTCATGACTACCTCACTCGTCCAGAGGGACCACGGTATCTTCAAGCAGGACGCCGTTGAAGCGCTCCATCAGTGCGCTCACCAGGGGATCGGCGCGCAGTGTCGCCACCGCCGCTAGTTGGCGCTCCCGGCGCTGCCGCACTTCGACCTCGCGCGGCGATTCCGCCTCGAGCACACCGGACGCAATTTCTACCTGCACCGGCGTCGCAAAATACCGGCACAGCGCGGCTTCGATGCGCTCCCGGTGACTCGCGTCATAGAGCGCGTCACTGCGCGCGTCGAGCCGAAACACCAGGCGCTTGTCCACCCGTTCGACCAGCTCCAGATTGGCGGCGGAATTGGCCACTACGCCACCGAGCGCGAGCGCCTTGCACACCACGGGCCACTGCGCGGGACCGAACTGCTCCAGCGCAAGGGCGGCATCCACCACCGGCGCCGCAGCAACCGGCGCGGGCGGGGACACCGTCGCGGCGGGCACCGGTTCGAGCATCGGCGCAATCACGGCAGTCGGCGCCCGCACCTCGCGCAGCGGCGCAGGCGCGGCTTCAGCCGTCGGGACGGGCTTTTTTGCCGCGGGCGGCACCTCCCGCGCCGCAGTTGCCGCCGGCTCACCCCGGGGGTCCATGACGGACGGCACCGGCTCAAACGCCAGCTGCCGCAGGAGGATCATTTCGAAGCCGACGCGCAGATCACCGCTGTGGGGCAGGTCGCGCCGCCCCAGCAGACAAATCTGATAAAACAGCTGCACGGTCTCCCGCGTCAGCTGCGCGGCCAGTTGGCGAATGTCTTCGGCATTGCCACCGCGCAGATCCAGCGCTTCCGGCACCGTCTGGGCCACCGCCACCTGATGCCAGATGGCGATCATGTCCGCGAGTGCGGCGGCGTAATCGGGCGCAAGCTCGGCCAGTCGATCCACCAGGCCCAGCACGGCGGCACCATCGCCCGCCGCCAGTGCCTGGCAGATTTTCAGTACCGTGGAGCGGTCGATGGTGCCCAGCATGGCACTCACCTCCTGCTCCGCAATCTGGCCGCCGCCGTGGGCGATCGCCTGGTCGGTGAGGCTCAGCGCATCGCGCATGCTGCCGTCGGCGGCACGGGCCAGTGCCCAGAGGCTGGCTTCGTCGCAGGGTACCTGTTCTTCCCTCAGCACCATGGTCAGGTGCTCGACGATACGCTCCGGCGCGAGATTCTTGAGATTGAACTGGAGGCAGCGCGACAGGATGGTGACCGGCAGGCGCTGGGGATCGGTGGTGGCGAGCAGAAACTTGACGTGGGGCGGCGGCTCTTCGAGCGTCTTCAGCAAGGCGTTGAAGCTGTGCCCGGACAGCATGTGCACCTCATCGATCAGGTACACCTTGTAACGCCCCAGCGTCGGCGCGTATTGGACATTGTCCAGCAGGTCGCGGGTGTCCTCGACCTTGGTGCGCGACGCCGCATCGACTTCGATCAGATCGACAAAGCGGCCTTCCGCCAGCTCGACGCAGGCCCCGCAGGTGCCGCAGGGCTTCGAGCTCACCCCGGTTTCGCAATTGAGGCATTTGGCAAGGATGCGGGCGATGGTGGTCTTGCCCACGCCGCGGGTCCCGGTGAACAGATAGGCGTGGTGCAGCCGGCCCTGGTCGAGCGCATTGATCAGGGCCTTGAGCACATGCTCCTGCCCGACCATTTCGGTGAAAAAGCGGGGCCGCCACTTGCGGGCAAGCACCTGATAGCTCATGGGAATTTGCGCCTGTGGGAATGGCGTCGTCGCGACCGGCGGTCATTATAGGCTGGCGGCGTCCGGTTGGTGACAGTCCAGTCCGCGACAATCCGGTTCGCGAGCGTCCGGTCAGGACCGTCAGCGGTCAGGGCTGCCAGTTACGACGGCTCGGGACGCGGGAAGCACTGCTTGGCAAAATCGCGGGAAGCGCTGTTTGACAGAATTAAGGGTGGCAACCCCTGCCAGCCAACCCCCGGCACGCGAAGTCGCTGCTACCGTTGCTCCCTTCCGGGCCTGGCGGGGTTCACAGTTGTTCGCCGCGGGGAACCGGCAGGGGCCACCATTGCGGGGCGCGATTATCCGGGCTGGCCTGCAATGACGCAACCACGAATGCCAGGGGCCGAGCGCTTGCCCGTTTTCGTGGGCGATCCCTTGAAGCGCTTCAAGTACCCCTAACGGTTTCAATCCACGCCCCGGCTTTGCAGCCGGGCGATGCGATGGATGCCCATCACGTAGAGCCCATAGATGTAGTTGTTTCAATCCGCGCCCGACTTTGCAGCCGGGCGATGCAGGGCTACGACGTGGCTTACGGCAAGGATATCAAGTTTCAATCCGCGCCCGACTTTGCAGCCGGGCGATGCTCTATCTTGTATCGCTGGACTTCGGCGCTGGGGTGGTTTCAATCCGCGCCCGACTTTGCAGCCGGGCGATGCATCGAAATTGACGAAAGGTCTACAACCGAATCGGGTTTCAATCCGCGCCCGACTTTGCAGCCGGGCGATGCCACACGTCCAGTTGGCACGCTCGCGGATGCATAGGTTTCAATCCGCGCCCGACTTTGCAGCCGGGCGATGCCGCTGGCGCAGCAGGTAGAGGCAGAGGCAGAGCTGTTTCAATCCACGCCCGACTTTGCAGCCGGGCGATGCCGGCCAGCGGGGGAGGGGATGGCCAAGAGTCGGGGGTTTCAATCCACGCCCGACTTTGCAGCCGGGCGATGCGTGCAGCGCCACGACGGCTTGATCTTGCTGAACAAGTTTCAATCCACGCCCGACTTTGCAGCCGGGCGATGCATAACGTGGCTGTGAACTACGACAGGGCCAAATAGTTTCAATCCACGCCCGACTTTGCAGCCGGGCGATGCAACACCAGATGGAGGTGATCCGCGACGACGGCGTGTTTCAATCCACGCCCGACTTTGCAGCCGGGCGATGCGTTACGGAGGTGATTGAGCATGTCTTTGTTTGATCGTTTCAATCCACGCCCGACTTTGCAGCCGGGCGATGCCGCCAGAGGAGCGAGCTGTAGCACCGGGAAACCGCGTTTCAATCCACGCCCGACTTTGCAGCCGGGCGATGCCGCCCATCAGCGTCGGTTATCAGATCCACCAGCCGGTTTCAATCCACGCCCGACTTTGCAGCCGGGCGATGCGTCGGCGGGGTGGCATCGACCTATATCAGCTCACTGTTTCAATCCACGCCCGACTTTGCAGCCGGGCGATGCCGCTGGACCGGTTCGGCCTCGGGAAGTGGTTGCCGTTTCAATCCACGCCCGACTTTGCAGCCGGGCGATGCGGAGAGCTATCGCCCCTATCTGCGCTCGTTTTACGTTTCAATCCACGCCCGACTTTGCAGCCGGGCGATGCAAGATCCTGCGGGTGTACTGCGTCCAGCCAGCACGTTTCAATCCACGCCCGACTTTGCAGCCGGGCGATGCTGGCAGGCCGTGGTCAGCCAAACCAACACCAACCCGTTTCAATCCACGCCCGACTTT
>JBKHWK010000040.1:0-15070 GCA_046566625.1 Gammaproteobacteria bacterium | reverse complement strand
CCGACATCGCCGAATGCGAGCATCGGCATCGAGGGCGCCCGATCGGGCTCGCCGATCAGATCGCTCACCGCCGCATAGGCCTGGGCGATGTAATCAAAACCCGGATACGCGGCGAGCGGCCCCTCCTGCCCAAACGCCGAGATCGAACACATGATGATCTCGGGATTGATCTCCCGCACCACGTCCCAGCCGAGACCCAGGCGACCGACCACGCCGGGCGCGAAATTCTCGATGAACACATCGCAGTGCGTGAGCAGCTGCTTGATGATGTCCAGCCCCTCGGGGGTTTTCGGATCCAGGCACAGGCTTTTCTTGCCGCGATTCTGCTGAATGAAATAGCCGCTGCGACCATCGCGGTTGAACGGGAAATTCCGCACCGGCTCGCCGTGAGGGCCGATCTCCAGCTTGATGACTTCGGCACCCATCTGCACCATCAGGTTGGTGGCGGCGGGGCCGGCCAGGTACTGGGTGATATCCAGCACCCGGTAACCGTCGAGTACATGTTTCGGCTGCATCATCAGGTTCTCGTGTTTTTGGCTTTCGTGTCCGGACGCGGCCCGGACGGTGTCAGTGCGCGGCGCTGACCAGTACCCCGCCCTGCTCCAGTTCCGCCACCTGTGCTGCCCCGTAACCGAGCAGGCCGGTGAGAATTTCGGCATTGTGCTCGCCCAGCAGCGGCGCCTGTAACGGCGGCAGCTCGGGATGGTTGGAAAAGCGCAACGGCATGCCGGGGATATCGAACTCCCCCAGCATCCGGTCGGACACCGTGCGCACCGTACCGCGCGCACGGTGATGAGGATGCGCGACGGCCTGGGCCACGGTGAGGATAGGCGCCACCGGTACCCGCACCGCCTGCAGCGCCGCGATAGCGGCAGCGTCGGTGGGGAAGCTCTGCAACCAACCTTCGATCAGTGCGATCAGTTCTTTCTGGTTCGCCACCCGCAGCTCGTTGGTCTTGAAGCGTGCGTCCGCGATCAGATCCTCGCGACCCATGGCCTTGCACAGCACCGGCCACTGGTGCAGCAGCGCCAGGATCATGATGTAGCCTTCGGGACCGCGGAAAATACCGGTCGGGGCCACCGCATAATGATGCGACCCGGCGCGGCGCGGCACCATGGCGCCGCCACTCGCCGAATAGGCCTGCACATTCATCTCGTGATGATGGAAATAGCAGTCCAGCAGCGAGATATCCAGGTGCTGGCCCACGCCGGTGCGATGCACATCCAGCAACGCAAAGCCGAGCGCACAGGCAGCATGGACGCCGGTGGTGACATCGCCGATGGCCAGCATCGGCAGACTGGGCGGCCGGTCCGGCTCGCCGATCACCGAGGTCACGCCGGCATAGGCCTGAGCGATATAGTCGAAGCCGGACAGATGGCTGAGCGGCCCGGTCTGACCGAAGGCTGAAATCGAACACATGACCAGCTTGGGATTCAGCTCGCGCACCACCTCCCAGCCAAAGCCCAGCCGCTCGATGACACCCGGCGCGTAGTTCTCGATCAGCACATCGCATTGCTTGATGAGATCGCGGATCACTTCCTTGCTGCGCGCGTCCTTGAGATCGACGCACAGGCTTTTCTTGCCGCGATTCTGCTGCACGTAATAGGCACTGCGCTTGTTCTTGCGGTACGGAAACGCGCGGCTGGGATCCCCAAAGGGCGCCATTTCCACCTTGATGATCTCGCCCCCCATCTCCGCCATCAGACGCGTGGCGCTGGGACCGGCCAGATACTGGGTGAAATCGATGATGCGGTACCCGGCCAGAATCGGTTTGGACGCCATGCCCCTGCCCTCGTTGCAATCGGTTGTAAGTGTGGCTCGGGTTCCGATACCGCCCTCAGGCGGACGCGGCGGGCACCGGTTCGCTGGCCAGCACGCCGCCCGCAGCGAGTGCGGCGATATCGCTGTCCGAATAGCCCAGCGTCTTCAGCACCTCGGCATTGTGTTCGCCCAGAAAGGACGCCTGCAGCGGCAGGAATTCGGGGTAGGCCGAGAACCGCAGCGGCACGCCCGGAATCTTCAGCTTGCCGAAGGCGCGGTCGGTGACGGTGCGCACCGTCTGGCGCTCATTGTGATGCGGATGTGCCATGGCCTCCGGCACGCTCAGCACCGGCGCCACCGGGACATGATTCTCCTCCAGGATACGCACCGCCTCCTCATCGCTCGGAGTGGAGTGCAGCCAGGCTTCGATGGCATCGATCAGCACCTGTTTGTGCTTGACCCGCCCGGCGTTGTCGGCGAAACGCGGATCGGTCTTGAAGCTCTCGCAGCCGATCACTGTGAGCAGATTCTCCCACTGCGCGCCGATGGCGATGATCACCAGCCACTTCTCTTTGCCCTTGAACATGCCCAGCGGCGCCACCGCGAAGTGGTGCGCGCCGGAGCGGTGCGGGACAAGCTGGCCGTTGGTGCCGTCATAGCCCTGGACATTGATCTCATGGCAGTGGAACAGGCAGTCGAGCAGCGCGATATCCAGATGCTGGCCACCGCCGCCCTTCTCGCGATGGAACAGTGCCGCCGTGATGGCACCGTAGGCGTGGGCACCGGTGGACACGTCGCCCATGCCGAGGCCGGGGAAATAGGGCGAGCCGTTCTCCTCGCCGATCATGTCGATCACCCCGGCGTAGGCCTGGGCGATATAGTCGAAGCCGGGCCGGTTCGAGAGCGGTCCGGTCTGCCCAAAGGCTGAAATCGAGCACATGATGAGCTTGGGATTGATCGCACTCAGGGTCGCGTAGTCGATGTTGAGGCGTTTCATGACGCCCGGCGTGAAGTTCTCCACCACCACATCCACGTCCTTCACCAGCTTGTGGATCACCTCCTGGGCACGCGGATCGCGCAGATTCAGGCAGATCGACTTCTTGCCGCGGTTCTGCTGGATGTAATAGCCGCTGCGGCCATCCTTGAGCGCTGGCATCAGGCGCACCATGTCGCCCATGGGCGCGGCTTCCACTTTGATGACATCGGCCCCCGTCTCCGCCATCAGGCGGGTACAGGTCGGCCCGGCCAGCACATGGGTGAAATCCAGGACGCGAACCCCTTCAAGAACATGCTTTCTGCTCATTATTGCCCCCGTGAATATCGCCAGCGACAGATGCCGCCACGGATACGATCTAATGGAATGGTGGAAAATCAGGTCCGCGGCATGCTAAAGCTAACTAGCGCAAACGGCAATTGAGTCGAAACCCCGCTCAGGCCACCCGCGATGATGTCAGGTGGCGTCGGCCCCGACGCCGCCGGATCGCCTCAGGACAAATCCACCGCGTACTGTTTGAGCGTCGCCATGTCCACCATGGCGAGCGTCTCCTCGTGGGTGGCGCGCAGCCGTACCCGGGGCGCGCAGCCGGCGCGGTAGGCTTCGATCCAGCGCGCCGCGCACAGGCACCAGCGATCGCCGGGTTTGAGTCCCGGAAACTCGAAGTCAGGCACCGGGGTGGAGAGATCATTGCCGCGACCGCGGGAAAATTCGAGAAACTCCGCAGTGGCTTCGATGCACACGGTATGGATGCCGGTGTCGTCATGGCCGGTGTTGCAGCAGCCGTCGCGGTAGAAACCGGTGACGGGCTTGGTACTACAGCTTTCCAGGGGTTCGCCGAAGACATTGCGGGATTCGAACTGAGTCATCGCGGGGAGTTGTCCTGATGGGTACGGAGTGGGTCGGATCGGCGCCAGTGTAGCGCGACGCAGGCGGTTCGGTTCGCTTCAATTCCGGTCGGGGCGGATCGGATCGGGGCAAGTCAGCCATCGCTCTCGACCCGGCCATCGACGATGCGAATGACGCGGTCACCGGCGCGGGCGAATTCGGGATCGTGGGTGACCGCCACCACGGCGCGCTGCCCACCCTGGGCGATGCCGCTGAGAATCTCGCGCACCCTGGCGCTCGCCGCGGAATCCAGATTGCCGGTGGGTTCGTCGGCTAGGATCACCAAAGGCTCGTTGGCGAGCGCGCGGGCGATGGCGACACGCTGGCGCTGGCCGCCGGAGAGCTGGTCCGGTCGCTTGTGCAACTGGTCGCCGAGGCCCAGGTCCACCAGCAACTGCTCGGCCCGCTCGCGCTGTGCGGCGGGCGCGAGGTGGGCGAGGCGCGCCATGGGCAGGATCACGTTATCCAGTACCGAAAACTCCACCAGCAGGAAATGGAACTGGAACACAAAGCCGAGCTTGGCCAGCCGCAGCGTGGCGAGCCGGTCGTCTTCGAAGCGGGAGGTATCGACGCCGTCGAGCCAGATCCGCCCAGCGCTGGGCACATCGAGCAGGCCGAGCAGATACAGCAGCGAGGATTTTCCGGAGCCGGATGGTCCCTGGATGCTCACGAATTCGCCGCGGCGGATCGACAGATTCACGTCCTGCACCAGGGTGACCGGCACCGGCCCTGGCAGTACCCGGGTGACGCCCTCCGCGCGCAGCACTTCGCTCACGCCATGCCTCCCCTCAGGATCTCGACGGGATACACGGCGCCCGCCTTGCGGGCCGGCAGGTACGCGGCGGCGGTAGCCGAGAGCAGCGCAAAACCGGCCGCGATCAGCACCTGATCCAGCCCCCAGTAGAGCGGGAGATGCACGCTCTGGCTCATGCCGGGCGGGCGGATTTCGATGGCCGCGAGCCCCGCCATCAGGCCGAGTCCGGCGAGGGAGCCGACCAGACTGCCGAGCGCGCCGATCACCAGGCCCTGGGCGAGAAAGATGCGGCGCACATCGCGGGCCTGAAAACCCATGGATTTGAGAATGGCGATGTCGCGGCGCTTTTCCATCACCACGGTGGAAATCACGTTGAAAATGCCGAACGAGGCGACCACCAGAATGGCGCTTACCACGGTGAACATGATGATGTTGCGCACGAACAGTACCGACAGGATGTTCTCCGACGCTTCCTGCCACGACTGCGCGCGGTAGCCGATGCGGGCCTCGATGGCGGCTGCCACCTCCCGCGCCCGATAGGGATCGTCGAGTTTCAGGATCAGGCGATTGGCGCGGTCGGGGCGTCCCAGCAGCACCTGGGCGCGCTTGAGCAGCACATAAGCCTGGCCTTCGTCGATGGAGGTAGTGCCGGTGTCGAACAGACCGACGATTTTCAGGGTGCGCACCAGGCCCGCCGGGGCCGACAGGGTCAGGTTGTCGCCCATGTCGAGAAACAGCTTCTCCGCCAGCTTGCGGCCGATGATGATGCCGTTGGGATTCGCCCCGAGCGCCGCCAGCGAACCCGCCACCATCTTGTCCTCGATATCACTCACATTCGCCATCAGGCGCGGCACCACGCCGTTCATGGTGACGCCGCGGTCCTTGCCGGCGGAAGTGATGATGGCCTGGCCGGTCAGTACCGGCGCCACCCGCAAACCGGGCAGTTCGGCGATCGCCGCCAGTTTCTGTTTGTAGCCGCGGATACCGCGGGTCTCGGTGCGCGCCTTGAGGCCCATCAGGGTCAATGCGGCATCGGGGTACGCGAGTCGGGCCGGTTGCGGCGACGGCGCGCGGTACTCGTCGCTCACCGTGATGTGGGGCGCGTTGTCGATCATGCGCTGGATGAAATCCGCTTCCGAGCCGCGCATCAGCGCGCTGATGGCGAGGAAGAACGCGACGCCGAGTACGATGCCGAGCATCGACATCAGCGCCTGCCGTTTGCGGCTGGCGAGCTGGGTCAGGGCGATGCGCAGGCCGAGCGGCAGAATCAGGGTTTGCCTCCGGACGAGACGCTTGCGCGGCGTCCCGGACGCAGGCCAGCGTGGAGGGGGCTGACCACCACGTCGTCAGCGGCGAGGCCGGCACGGATTTCCACCAGACCGTCGCGGCCGGCACCCAGGGTCACCGCCTGTTCCGCCAGGCGACCATCGCGTATCACCCACAGTTTGTCGCCGGCGATGGCGGTGGCGGGCACCAGCAGGGCGTCGTTGCGCTCGGCCACGATGATGTTGCAGTCGGCAGTCATGCCCACGCGCAGCGGCGTGTCGGCGGGCAGCGCCATGCGCACGCGGAAGCTGCGCGCCACCGGATCGCCCTTGGGGGTGATCTCGCTGACCTTGCCTTCGAACACGCGGCCCGGAAAAGCATCCGCCGCGATCAGCACCCGCTGGCCCGGTTGCACGGACGGGATGTCTTCCTCGTCGATCTCGGCGCTCACGCGCAGGCCGCCGCAGCAGGAAAACCAGAACAGGGTGTCGCCGGGACGCTGCAACTGACCGATCTCGCCCTCGCGCCGCAGGATGACGCCGTCCTCCGGGGCGCGCAGCGTCATGTCCGCGAGCTGTTCGCGCACCCGATCCCGCGCCGCGCTGGCGGTAGCGAGCTCGTTGCGTGCGCGATCGAGGTCGGTTGCGGCCGCGAGTCGGCGGCGGGCCAGTTCTTCGATACGACGAAATTCCGCCTCGCCGAAACGCACGCGCGATTCCCATTCCGCCACCGTGGCGGCGAGATCGCGACTGTCGAGCCGCGCCAGCACCGCACCCTTGCGCACGCTATCGCCTTCGTCGACCGCGAGCTCCTGCAAGCGCCCGCTCACCTTGGGGCCGATGGCCACCATCACCTCGGGCTCCACGATTCCGGAACCGTACACGGCTTCCACTGCGGAGCCGCGGCTGGGCACGGAAGCAGTCACCGTCACCGGCCCCAGGAAATGCCAGGCGACAGCCGTCGCCGTGGCAAGCAGCGCCAGGGCGAAGAGCACGGGTACGAGGGTACCTCCGCGCTGGGCGCTGGTACCGGACCGCGGCGGGTTCAACACCGGCGCAGGAGCTCCTGCCATTGCGCGGTCAGTTCGGTGCGGAAATTCGGATGGGCGATACCGATCAGCGCTTCCGCACGTCGTTCGAGGGATTGGTTCGATAGCCGCGCAACACCCTGCTCGGTGACCACATAATCGACATCGGCGCGCAGCGCGGTCATCGGCCCACTCAACAGCGGCTTGATCTTCGACAGGCTGCCGCCCTTGGCGGTCGAGTGCAGCGCGATGATGCTGCGCCCACCGCGCGAGGCCCGCGCGCCGCGCAGGAAATCCACCAGGCCACCGCCGCCGCCCACCTGACGGCCATCGAGGGTCTCGCTGTTGAGCTGGCCGAACAGATCGATTTCCAGCGTGGTGTTGATGGCCACCAACTGGTTGATCGAGGCCAGCACCCCGGCATTGTGGGTATAGGTGACCGGACGCAGCGCGAGCCCGGCATAGCCCGCGCACCAGCGGTAGAAATCCTGACTCCCCGCCGCGATGCCGGTGACCAGTTTGCCGGTGTCGATATTCTTGCGCCGGCCATTCACCACGCCCGCTTCCACCAGGGGCATGAAGGCTTCGGTAAGCAGCCCGGTATGCACACCCAGATCCTGCTTGCCACCGAGCCGTTGCAGGATCGACACCGGCAGCGCGCCGATACCCAGCTGCAGGCAGTCGCCGTCCTCGATCAGATCGGCGATATGGTCCGCCACCAGGGCATCGGCATCGGCCGCCTTGCCGCCGATGCGGTATTCCAGCAGCGGACGATCCGTCGTCACCGCGAAGTGGATGTCGGCGAGTGGAATGCGCGGCGCATCGGCGATGTCGGGCACGGCGGCGTTGATCTCGGCAATCACCAGGCGCGCCTTCGCCAGCATTGCCAGCGAATAGTCGGTGTGCAGACCCAGACTGCATGTGCCGTCCGCACCCGGCGGCGCCACCATGATGAGCGCGATATCAACGCCGTAGAAATCCTCCAGGGCGCGGTAGCGCGCGGAATGAAACGCCGGCACCCAGTCGAGCCGACCGGCGGCGTGCAGGCGCCGGTAGCCGCCCAGAAAGAATCCGGTGTTAAGGATCGAAGCGCTGGAAATGCGGTCGGGATCGAGTTCCGTCATGCCCGGCACCGAGCAATCCATCACCGTCAGCGGCAAGTCGAGCCGTGCCTGCGCCAGGATGTCGAGCACCGCATCCGGCTGTCCGCAGCCGCCCGCAACGAAGACCGTATCACGGGAATGGAAATGGTCGCGTACGGCAGCGGGGGTCAGTTGCGGCGGGTGGGCGGTAGTCACGATTACGGGCTCCGGCGGGTCAAGGGTGTGGCGGGCAATCTAGCACAGGAGCGCAGTGTTGAAACGCGCGCAGGCGTGCTGGCAACAGACGCGGGAGCGGCACCGCATTGCCCACGCAAAACCGGGAGCCCGGCGCACCTGCCCGCGGAGAATGGCGCGCGACGGACGCGCAGCGACACAAGGAAAAAAAATGTGCAGATGACGCTACCGAAGTATCGCGCTGGCCGCTGGTTGGTGCCGGGATCGAAACGAATCACGGTACCGGAACTGGCCCGCGCTCCTTCCCGGCTCTTCCTTACGAAAAGGGCCGGCAAATGCCGGCCCTTGCAATCGTCGTTTCAAGCCTCGTTTCGATCACTGATCGTAGGCGACACGGCTATTCCCGTTCACGATATTGATCCGCACGCGGTCCCCGACACGGAACACTTCACCTTCGCTGACCTCCTGCACATAGGCGCGGGTCAGACCCTCATCTTCCTTGACCGTGATCTCGACCGCCTGCGTCCGCATAAATCCCTCTTCCGTTGCCGCGCCGATCAAGCCGCCCGCCACCGCTCCGATCACCGCGGCAACCATGGCGCCCCTGCCGCCGCCAACGCTGCTGCCGGCAATCCCGCCCACCACCGCACCCGTACCCGCGCCGATCGGACTTTTGGTGCCTTCCAGCTGCACCGGGCGCAATGATTCGATAGTGCCTTTGCGCACGATCTGCGGAGTGCGCGCATCTTCACGAGAATACACGTCCCCTTTCAGGCTGGACGCACAACCGCCGAGCGTCAACGCAGCGCCTACAACCAGTGCCGCAACCAGAATGTTTTTGTACATGGATAATCCTCAATGGAGAGCAATTCTGCAGGAGCCATCAAATACTCCTGGAAGTTCCGGTGCCGGCCCGGGAACAGAACCGTGACCTTACACCGAATGGCGCTTCGACCCCCAAACCCCGCAAAAAGTTGCCCAATGGGTTCGGTGGCGCCGGGGAAGCATGGAGGCGCTGGAAGCCTTCACCCTATTTCCGCTGTTTCGATCCGCGCACGTCGGCGGGGCCTGCCGCGTCCCCTGAAGGGTCGCGCATTGAACCTTGGCAACCGCTATCACGCAAGCGCCCAGGCCAGATCAGGCCAGGTGTGATCGGGACTCCAAATCAGCCTGCTACTCAAACCCGAAGCGACGTCGCTACAATCCGAAAACCGACCCCATTCCTTCATTCATGGAAGCTGTCTTATGCCCACCCACTACGATGCCATCATCATCGGAGCCGGTATTGCCGGCATGTACCAATTGCTCAAATTGAGGGAAGCGGGATTTTCCGTCAGGGTCTATGAAACCGGCGGTGATGTGGGCGGCACCTGGTACTGGAATCGCTACCCTGGTTGCCGGTTCGATTCCGAAAGTTATTCCTACGGTTATTCGTTTTCACAAGAGCTATTGCAGGAATGGGATTGGGTCGAACATTTTTCGCCTCAGCCCGACAACCTTCGCTATTTGAACCTGGTCGCTGAAAAATTCGGCTTGCGCAAGGATATTCAGTTTGACAGTCGCGTCACCGCCGCCACCTATGATGAAGCCGGCAAGCAATGGCAGATTGCCTTGGAAGATGGCAGCACCGCGCACGCCAGATACCTGATCTCTGCTACCGGGCCGCTGTCGGCCTACCAGATGCCGAATATAGAAGGCATTGACAGCTTTAAGGGGCCGTCCTGGCACACCGCCCGCTGGCCTCAGGACCCGGATGGCTTTGGCGGCAGTAAAGAAATTGATTTCACCGGCAAACGGGTGGCGGTGATCGGCACCGGTGCCAGTGGTGTGCAGGTAATTCAGGAAGTAGCGAAAACCGCCGGTGAGTTATTTGTCTTTCAGCGTCGCCCCAACTGGTGTGCACCTTTGCACAACAGCCTTATTACCGATGCGGAGCAAAAAAACATAAAATCCACCTATCCTGAAATGTTCAAGAAGTGTAGCGAAACATTTGGTAATTTTTTGCACAGCCCGGATCCCCGTATGGCCGTCGATACGCCACCGGAAGAGCGGGAGGCGTTTTTCGAAAAACTCTATGGTGAAAGAGGCTTTGGCATCGCTCTGGCTAATTTCCGGGACATCATGGTCGATCCCAAAGCCAATGAAATGATCAGTGATTTCATTGCCAGAAAAATTCGGGCGCGAGTCAATGACCCAGAGGTGGCGGAGAAATTAATTCCAAAAAACCACGGTTTTGGTACTCGCCGCGTACCTCTGGAGACCAATTATTATGAAGTTTACAACCAGGACAATGTTACCCTGGTCGATATCATGGACACGCCTATCGAACGGGTGACCAGTACCGGCATTAAAACCAGTGAAACGGAATATGAGCTGGATCTGATTATCTATGCCACCGGGTTTGATCCAGTGACCGGGGCCTTGAACCGAATCGATATCCGCGGTATCGGTGGTGAAAAACTCAAGGACACCTGGGCCGATGGCCCCCGCACCTATCTGGGCTTGCAGGCGCCGGGTTTCCCTAATTTGCTGACCCTGGTGGGGCCTCACAACGGTGCCAGTCTGTGCAACATCCCCCGCTGTATCGAGAAAAATGTTGATTGGGTAACAGACCTCTTGAAATACATGCGCGACCGGAAATTGACCAGCATTGAACCGAGCAGGGAAGCGGTCGAGGCGTGGACGGCACATTGCGATGAGGCGGCGGCGCGAACTTTGTTTCCTACCGCAGATTCCTGGTTTATGGGGGTCAATCGCAATAACCCGGAGCGCAAGCGCACCTTTATGCTCTATGCCGGCGGCGTACCCAAATACAATGCCAAGTGTGATGCGGTTGCGGCGAACAACTACGAGGGCTTTGTGCTCAAATAGTCCGGGCTGTGGCAGGGCTGTTTGATCCTGCCCGGGATCGAGGTGATATCCGTCGCGAATACTGCGCGACGCCGAGGTCCCGGGGTTTTGGCAACGTGTTGAAAAGCTGCTGTTAGAGTGTGCGATCTTCATCGTGATCGTGCGCGCCTGAGCATCCCGCGCCGGCAGAAGTGGAGCTTCGCAAACCATGACATTTGAATCCGCCCCCTTCGACTCGGCCCTGCGCCTGGCCGTGGCGCTGGCGCTGGGTCTTCTGGTCGGCACCGAGCGCGGCTGGAAGAGTCGCGAGCTCGGCGAGGGACGCCGCGTCGCGGGTCTGCGCACCTTTGGCCTCACCGGCCTGCTCGGCGGGGTAGCAGGGCTGCTCGCCAACGACTTGGGTCCGCTGTCCATCGGGCTTGTCTTCATCGGACTGGCGATCCTGCTGGCGGTGGCCTATGCCCGCACCACACCACTCGAACCGGATGCGAATATCAGCATCACCACCCTGGTGGCGCTGCTGCTCACCTTCGCGCTCGGCGCGCTGGCTACTCACGTCGACATGGCGCTGGCGGCGGCGGCCGCCGTAGTGGCGACCTTGCTGCTCGACCTGAAGGCGACCCTGCATGGCTGGCTGGCGAAGATTGAAGAGCAGGAGCTCTCCGCGCTGCTGCGCTTGCTGTTGATTTCCGTGGTGGTGCTGCCCTTTCTCCCCAACGGGAATTTTGGTCCCTGGCAGGCGCTCAATCCCTATGTGCTGTGGTGGGTGGTGGTGCTGATCTCGGCCATCTCCTTCTGCGGTTATGTCGCGGTCAAGCTGCTCGGGCAGCGCCGGGGTGTGGCGCTGACCGCACTGCTCTCCGGGCTGGTTTCGTCCACCGCGCTCACCCTGCATTTCTCGCGCCTGGCCCGGCAACAACCGGGCCACGGCACGCTGCTGGCAGGCGGGATTCTGTTCTCGTGTGCTGCCATGCCGCCGCGCCTTCTGATGGTGGCGCTGGTGTTGCACCCCGATCTGGCCCGGGCGCTGCTGCTGCCCTTTGTCGCCATGGAAATCCTGATTCTGCTGCCGGCGCTGTACTGGTGGCATCTGGCGAACCACGACCATGCACTCGACACCGGCCATCTGAATAACCCGCTAGAGCTAAAGGCCGCGCTCGGCTTTGGTGTGCTGCTAAGCATGGTGATGCTGGCCAGTGCCGCCGCCCGCCAGTTGGTTAGCGACGAGGCACTGCTCGCGGTGGCGCTGATCTCCGGGATCGCCGATGTCGACGCCATCACCGCCTCGCTCAGCCACCTGAGCCTGAGCGAAGTGAGCGCGGCCACGGCGCTCACCGGCATCGTCCTGGCGGCGGCCAGCAATAATCTGTCCAAGTCGACCATGGCGGCCCTGATCGGCGGCAGGACCATCGGGTGGCGCGTAGCCGTTCCGCTTATGCTTTCCGCAGCTGCCGCGGTGGCACTCTTGCCGGTATGGCGCTGACCCACTGGCTGCGGTTGAACGGTTTATTGCCTCAGGGAAAATATCCTTCGTGCGGCAGCTGCCGCCTCACCGCAAGGCAAGCCCCGGCCCTGCCCTTTTTGACTACCGGAAGAACTCACTGATGAGACACATCCACTGGGAATTCCATCGCTCAGACCGGATTGGCTGGCTCCGCGCCGCGGTGCTGGGCGCAAATGACGGCACCATATCGGTAGCGAGTCTGGTGGTCGGCGTCGCCGCTGCAGGAGCGACGCAAAGCAGCGTCCTGCTCACCGCGATTGCGGGACTGGTAGCCGGCGCCATGTCGATGGCCGCCGGGGAATATGTATCGGTCCAATCGCAGCTCGACACCGAGCGCGCGGATATCGAGCGGGAAAGGCGCGAGCTCGAAGAGGAGCCGGAGCGCGAAGCGGCAGAGCTCGCGGCAATCTATGAGGAGCGCGGACTGGACCCGGAACTGGCATACCAGGTGGCGGCGCAACTGACGGCAAGGGACGCCCTGGGCACCCACATCCGCGATGAGCTGGGCATTACCGAGACCCTGCGGGCGCGCCCGATTCAGGCGGCGCTCACCTCGGCTTTTTCCTTCGCCTTGGGCGCCATCGTGCCCGTGCTCGCCGCGGCGCTGTCACCGCCGGCACGTGTGGCGCAGATCGGATCGGCAACCGCGTTGGCGAGCCTGGTGATTCTGGGCGGCGCCGCCGCCTACGCCGGTGGCGCGCCGATTGCGCGCGGCGCGCTGCGGGTGGCCTTCTGGGGCGCGCTCGCGATGGCCATCACGGCGGCCGCGGGTCGGCTCTTTGGTGCTGCTGCCTGACCGAGCACTCCCTCCCATCAGAGCACGTCGATTACCCATCCCGCATTGATCCAGTGCTGCAAATAGCCCGCCGCACGGGCGGGCACTTCATCCGCCGCGAACCAGTCGCACCACTGCTCGCAGACGGCGCTGAACCTGGCCCCGGCACGAAACTGATCCAACCCGAAGGCTTCTGCTTCCGTCAGGACGCGGAACAGGATTTTGAGGTCGTGCCGCCACACCAGCCAGGGCCGGGATTGCGCTTCCTGCTCCAGAGCCGGCGGTACTTCCTCTGCATTCAGCGCAAGCCACAGGTCCGGCGCGTTGGTGTGCAGATTGAGCCGCGCCAGGGACGGATGAAATCGCAGGCGCAAGGCGAGCCAGCGGTCGGGAGCGATGGCGGCCAGCCGCGCGCTGTCGATGGCGATCACATCGGGCGCGTCGAAGGCGTGGCACTGAGCCCACTCGAAGCGCGCCAGTTCGGCGAGCTCGCGATGCGGCGCATACACCGGATGGACGGCGAGAAACGCGGCGAGCTCGGCACCGAACCAGCGCAGCGAAAAATGCCGCGACGGGTGTTCAGCGAGATAGGCATGCACCAGACGCCGGAATTCGTCATCGCCAAGGTAGGCATGCAGGCCGGAAAAATCGGCGTCCAGCGCCTCCACCAGACGCGCCCGGTAGGCTTCGGCGTAGACGCCGACCTGGGTCGCGGGCGCAATTCGCGCATTGGCGGCGATCAGGTGTTCGATGGACCGATCGGGATCGAGCACAAAATCCTGCACGGCAGCCTGCAATTCCGCCAGACCCAAGGCGTCGCTCATGGGGTTGGTTCCCGAGCCACGACCGCATTGGCGCTGGAGCGCACCGCGTGCCGGCGCGCAACATCGAGTTCGGCGAGCAGTTCACCCAGCTCGGGAATGTTGTCGTCGCGCTCGATCATGGTGGGAACGACACCAAAGCGGCGCACCGCCGCCTCATACAACGACCAGACCGCGTCGATGACGGGATGGTCGTGGGTATCGACGATATGGGTGCCCAGATTCAGATGGCCGGCGAGATGGAATTGCCGCACCCGGTCGGCCGGAATACCGTCGAGATAGGCGAGTGGATCGAAACCATGATTGAACGCACTCACATAGATGTTGTTGATGTCGAGCAGGATCAGGCAGTCGGCTTCGGTGGCGACGGCGGCGAGAAATTCCCACTCGGACATCACGGATGCGTTGTAAGTCAGATAGCTGGAGACATTTTCCAGCAGAATCTGCCGCCCGAGAAAATCCTGCACTTGTCGCACCCGTGCAACGACGTGCCGCAGGGCTTCTTCGGTGTAGGGCAATGGCAGCAGGTCATGCAGGTTCAGGCCGTCGACGCCGGTCCAGCACAGGTGATCGGACAGCCAGGCGGGCTGGACGCGCTCGATCAGCGTCCTGACCTCGGCGAGGTAAGCGCGATTGAGCGGATCGGAACTGCCGATCGACAACGAAACCCCGTGCATGACCATGGGGTAGAGCGCGCGGATACGATCCAGGTAATGCAGCGGCTTGCCGCCGGGGACCAGATAATTTTCGGTGAGAATTTCAAACCAGTCGACTGACGGCCGCTCGGCGAGAATGGTTTCGTAATGCTGGCGCCGCAGCCCCAGGCCAAAGCCCTGGATAGCGCCGGTACCAATGCCTTGATGTTCCATGGATGTCGTGATCCAGAACTGGCCGCAGTGACCGTGCGGGGGCGGATGAACTCCGCACTCCGCACGGCGATTTCAGGCTGTCGACAGGATTTATTCGACGACTTTCCCACCTTTGGCGGTGCATTCAGCCTCGGTCATGGCCTTGAAGCCCACGCCCTTGCAGCTGTTCTGTCCCTTGCAGGAATTCTGCGCGGTCTTGCAGTCGGACGTTCCCTTGCAGGAGTTGACGCCGCCACAGTGAACCTTGGCTTCGGTGGTACCAGTGGGTTCGGCCGCGAACGTCG
>JBKHWK010000039.1:0-15466 GCA_046566625.1 Gammaproteobacteria bacterium | reverse complement strand
AAGGTTGAAGGTGCGGTTCAGCGCGATCGCGAGGTGCGCGAAGTCGCGGCACACACCGTAGCCGCGCTGCAACACGTCCCCCGCCGAGAGGTCGGGCCGACCGGACATGTAGCGATACTCGATGTTGTCGTGGATCCACCGGCTGATCGCGTCGACGCGCGGGAGACCGTGTTCGACGCTGCCAAACTTTTCCCACGCAAAGTTGGTGAGCTTGTCGGAGTCGCAGTAGCGGCTCGGCAGCGTGTAGCGCAGGATCGCGGGCGCGAGTTCATCGGGCGGGGCTGGCGTGGCGGCAGGCAGTCCGGCATTGTCGGGCTGCGACCTGAGGGCGACGATCGCGTCGTGCCGGATGGAGTTGAGGCCGGGGGCGAGTTTCACCTGCCAGACGTGATTGCCGTGGCTGTCTGTGAACTCGTGTGCAGGCAGGTTGTCGCCGAGTGTCAGCGCCTGGAAGACGACGGCGTGGTTGCGCTCCGGGAGCGGCTGCAGATTCAGGAGGAGCGAGGCCGTGCCCGTGACCTCGTAGCTGAGCGCGCAGCCCACGCGCGCCGTGAGATCGTAGGTCGGTGAGGGAGTCGTGTTCAAGGTGGCGGGCGCAGTGGATTGGATCTCCCATGCAGTCTACAGACGGCTCCGCGCGAACACGAGCGTTTGCTCCCGACGTCATCGAATGCACCGCAGCCGGCACCGGCAAGTCCCACGACCTGCGCTATCGGGTGCTCAACCGCCTGGGCCTGTGCCGGAAGGTTCGGCACTGACGGCAGTGGCCGCAAACAGATCGCGCTGCTCAGGTCCGGAACCCGAACTGTCACGCAGCCTCACCCCAAGGCCCAGCAGCCGCACGGGTCGCGCGCGGCGCGCCCAGGCCTCTTCGCACAGGCGGCGGTAACCGGTCAGCGCCGTGCCCTCGGGCAGCGCGCGCTCTATGGTGGTCGCCGTGAAATCGTCGAAACGCAATTTCAGAAAATGACGCTCGATGCGGTAACTGGCATCGAGCCGCGCCAGGCGCCGCTCCAGTTCGATGTGAAGCTCGGTCAGGGCGTCCAGACAGGCGGCCGGACCCGACAGATCCTGCGCGTAAGTGGTCTCGACGCTGAGGGATTTTGAGCGCCGGTCCGCCAGCACCGGACGCAGATCGATGCCGCGACAGAGTTCGTGCAGACGCTGCCCCAGGGCGCCGAAATGTTCGGCGAGCAGCGGCTGCGGCAAGGTGCGCAGATCGGCGCAGGTTTCGACTCCGAGTCCGGCCAGCTTTTTGGCGGTGGCCGCGCCGACCCCGAACAGCCGCGCCACCGGCAGCGCGCGCACGAAAGCATCGACCCGCTCCGGCGTGATCACGAACAGGCCGTCCGGTTTGCGCCATTCGCTCGCGATCTTGGCGAGAAACTTGTTGGGCGCGACGCCCGCCGATACCGTGATGCGCACTTCGCTGCGCACCCGCGCGCGGATTTCCCGCGCGATGCGGATCGCGCTGCCACCACCGGCGCTCGCACCGGTGACATCGAGAAAGGCCTCGTCCAGCGACAGCGGCTCGACGTGTGGCGTGTAGTCGAGAAAAATCTCACGGATCTGTTCCGCCGCCCGGCGATAGCGGGTGAAATCCGGCGGCAGCACCACCAGCCCGGGACAGCGGCGCAAGGCTTGCGCCATGGGCATCGCCGAACGAATACCGAACGCGCGCGCCTCGTAGTTACAGGTCGCCACCACGCCGCGCCGCTCGGGCCGCCCGCCCACCGCCAGCGGCCGACCGGCGAGGCCGGGGTCGTCGCGGGTCTCGACGGCGGCATAGAAGCAGTCGCAATCGCAGTGAATGATCTTGCGTGGTTCGGGCAATTCCATGGCGTCATTATCGCGGGCGTAGCCGCAGGAACAATCACGCTGCGCGGCGGACGGTTGCGCCGCAGTCGAGCGGCGCGGTCGAGTGCCGAGTGCCGAGTGCCGGGTGCCGGGTGCCGGGTGCGACAATTTGTCGCATCGACAGGGGGCGTCGGGACCGATAGTTTGCCGGTCGCCAATAGCCGTCCAGAGGGGAAAGACCTTGTCCACATTCTTGCGCCGCAGTTGCCTGTGCGGCATCCCGATGCTCGCCTTGAACCTTGCCGCCAGCGCCTGGGCCGATCACGCCTCCGTCGGTCTGGGCGGCGGCGCCGGCAGTCCGATCTATACGGAGTCCGCCATCACGCTGCCGGAAGGCCGCTGGAGCACCAGCCTGCGTTCGGAGTACAACAACTTCTCGCGCATTGCCGATCCGCAACTCGCCAACAGCGAGCGGCACAGCGTCGACACGCTGCTATCCACGGCGCTGGGACTCAGCTACGGCCTTAGCGACGACCTGACCCTGGGCCTGCGCCTGCCTTATATCCAGCGCGAGAACGTCAGAGAAGCCAATCACCACGTCTTCGATCACGGCGCCGGCGCCCACGGGCACCCAGAGCGCATCCTGAACCTGGGCGACCCCGAGGGTCTCGGCGATCTCACCCTGTTCGGGGAATACCGTTTCCTGCGCAGCGCCGACCAGCGAACGCACCTCGCCGCACTGTTCGGGGTCAAGCTGCCCACGGGCGAGACCCGCCGCAAGCACGATGGCGAACGTCTGGAGACCGGGTTTCAGCCCGGCTCCGGCTCCACCGACGGCCTGCTCGGAGTCGCGGCTACCCACCTGTCCGGGGCTCTGTCCTACGACGCCAGCCTGCTCTATTCCGCGGCCTCCACCGGCGCCCAGCACACCGATCTGGGGGATGTGCTCAGCTACAACCTGGCGACGTCCTATCGTCTCGGTGGCGCGCGCCCGGCCAACCCCTACGATCTGACGCAAGCGCACGCCTGGGATCTGCTGCTGGAGCTCAATGGCGAGCATCGGGATCGCGAGCAAATCCATGGCCAGCGCGAAGAAAATACCGGCGGCAATGTCGTCTATCTGTCGCCCGGCGTGCGCTACCTGAACAAGGCGGGCTGGGGCCTGGCGCTTTCCCTGGGCGTTCCGGTGGTGGAAAACCTGAACGGCACCCAGGCGGACCCGGACTACCGGGTGTTAAGCTCCCTGAATGTCGCATTCTGATCCCCATGGCAACATCCTGACCCGGCGCAAGCGCACGCCAGCGCGGACATTGGCCTGCGCCTTGGTGTTCGCGCTGCTGTGCGGCAGCCACGCCAGCGCCCGCGCGGCGGCCGATTTCCAGCTCGCCGTGACGGCGGCCTTCGCGCCCGATGGCCGCCTGTGGCGCCTGCGCAGCGACGGTCATCAGGTGTACGTCGATCATTCGGATGACATCGGCAAGACGTTCAGCACTCCGGTCCCGGTGAACACCGAGCCCCAGCCGCTCGCGATCTCCGTCGAGGAGCGCGCCAGCATCGCCTTCGCCGGCGACGCGGTACATGTCGCCTATCCGGTGGCGGCCGGGTCCGGCACTTCACGCCTGTATCACGCGCTATCCACGGACGCCGGGCAGAACTTTTCTACACCGCAGCCCTTGGCACAGGCGCCCGGTCGGCTGCACCGCTTTGCGATGAATGACGCCGGCGAAGCGCAGCACTTCTGGTACCAGGAGCCGGCGCCGGACGCGCCCACGGTGCTCTATCGCGCGACTGCGAACCTGCCGCAACAACTGTTGGCCACCGACATGTGCGACTGCTGCCGACCCGCGCTCGCCTTCGACCCGCAGGGGCAGCCGGTCATCGCCGCACGCTTCGTGTATCCCGACAACATCCGCGACCACGGCCTGATTCGCCTACCTGCGGCCGGACCGGCACAGGTACAGCGCGTCACGTTCGACCAGTGGCGAGTCACCACCTGCCCCACCCAGGGGCCGGCGCTCGCGATCACCCAGGCGGGCCGCACCCACCTGGCCTGGTTCACCCTGGGCGCTCAGCGCGGACTGTTCAGGGCGTATTCCGATGACGCCGGCGCACATTTCTCGGCACCCCAAGCCTTCGGCGATCCCGACGCCTACGCCATGAATCCGGTCATCGCGGCCCAGGCCGACGCGGTGGTGCTCCTCTGGCAGGAGTATCGCGGCGGCCGCATCCGCGTACTGACCCAGCGTTCGGCGGATCGCGGGGCAAGCTGGGGTCCGGCGCGGGAACTGGCCACTACCACAGGGACTGCCGACCGTCCCGAACTGCTGACGCACGAAAACGCGTTCTATCTGTCCTGGCATACCCGCAGCGCGGGTTATCAATTGCTGCCGGTTCCTCCCGCACCCTGATAAGCGGCAGCCCACTGCTACAATGCGGCCATGCACGGACTTCAGTTCGATAACCGCTTTCACGCCCTGGGCGATGCCTTCTACACGGCACTCGCGCCCAGCGGTTTTGCCAATCCGCATCTGGTGGCGACCAACCCGGCGGTGGGCGAGCTGTTGGGACTGGCGCCCGCCGCGCTCGACAATCCGGAATTCCTCGCCTGGGCCAGCGGCAATGCCGATGCGCCCGGCAGCGCGCCGCTCGCCATGGTCTACGCCGGCCACCAGTTCGGCGGTTACAGCCCGCAACTGGGCGACGGTCGCGGCCTGCTGCTCGGCCAGGTGCGAACCGATGCCGGCCTGCTCGACCTGCATCTGAAGGGCGCCGGCAAGACGCCCTACTCGCGCTTTGCCGATGGCCGCGCGGTGCTGCGCTCGACCATCCGCGAATACCTCGCCGGCGAAGCACTCCACGGCCTGGGTATTCCCACCACGCGCGCGCTCGCCATCGTCGGCAGCGACGAGCCGGTGATGCGCGAGCAGATCGAAGCCGGCGCCATGTTGATCCGGGTGGCGCGCACCCACATCCGCTTTGGTTCCTTCGAGTATTTTCATCACCGCCAGCGCCCCGACGACGTGCGCGCCCTGGCCGACCATGTGATCGCCACCTATCTTCCCGAGCTCGCGGCGGCGGCCAAACCCCATCTGGAGCTGTTCCGCCACAGCGTGCATGCCACCGCGCGCCTGATTGCCGCCTGGCAGACGGTGGGCTTTTGTCACGGCGTGATGAACACCGACAACCTGTCGATCCTGGGCGAAACCCTCGACTTTGGGCCGTACGGTTTCCTGGACGCCTATGATCCCGGACATATCTGCAATCACTCCGATCACGAGGGCCGCTACGCCTACCACCGCCAACCGGCGATCGGGCTGTGGAACTGCAACGCCCTGGCGCACGGCCTGAGCTCCCTGATCGCGGCCGACGACCTGCGCACCGTACTGCTAGAATACGAGCCGCTGCTGCTCGCAGAGCTGCGCCGCCGCCAGCGCGACAAGCTGGGCCTGGAATCCGTACTTGAGGGCGACAGCGCCCTGATCGACGACCTGCTCGCACTCCTGGCTAAAGGCGGCATCGACTACACCCTGTTTTTCCGCCACCTCTGCGACTTCGTGCCCGGCGAGGTCAACACGCCGCTGCGCGATCTCTGCCCGGATCGCGCCGCCTTCGCGGCCTGGGCGGCGCGCTACAGCACGCGGCTCGGCGCCGAAACCCGCACTGACGCGGCGCGTCGTGCCGCGATGCGGCAGGTCAACCCGGCCTATGTGCTGCGCAACTACCTGGCCGAAACGGCGATCCGCGCGGCCGTCGACCAGGGTGATTACCGTGAAATCGCGCAGTTGCGCCAAGCCCTGGCGGAGCCGTTCGAGCCGTCACCCGCATTTGCCCGCTACGCGGCGCCACCCCCGGACTGGGGTCGGGGCATCGCGGTCAGTTGTTCGTCATGAAGCACGCGCCCTTGCCCCGCGTCCGCGTGCATCGCTTCGGCTTGGCGCTGGCGCGCGGGTTGCTGTTCCGCAGATTGCTGTTCCGCGGCTTGCTGTTGCTGTGCGCCGGGCTGGCACCGAGTGCCTACAGTGCCGACGTCGCCATACCCCTGACCATCGACGCCCGCCATCTGGGCAGCGCCGTCGCGGTCGCCTTGCGCATGGGCGCGGACCGCCGCACCACGCTCGCGGAAAACAACTGCAACAGCGTCGAAATCACCGACCCCAAGGTTCACACCGACCGGGGACCGCTCGAAGTCGAACTGGTGCTGCTGATAACCACTGCCGTCGAGGTCATGGGCGAATGCCGCGGCCCCGCGCCCTGGCGCGGCCAGATGATCGTGGAACTAAGCCCCAGAACCGACCCTTCCGGTCTCGCGGTGGTGTTTACGCCGGTGCGGGCAGAATTGCTGCGCAGCGACGGCATGGAAGGCCTGTTGAGCCAGCCGGTACGCTTGCTTGCCGAAAAGCTGATCCTGCCTGAGCTGGGCAAGGCACGGGTGGACCTCGCGGAACCGCTGCGGGCCATCGACGATCTGCTGGCGGAATTGCAAAAACCCGGTGCCGAAGCGCCACCACCGCTGGTGAAACGCAGCCATGTTCAGTCGCTTGCGGTGCTCCCCGAGGGTTTGCGCGCCACCCTGAGTTTCGCGCTGGCGCCGCAGCCGGTCGCCACCGGCCCCGAGCCGGTGCTCAGTCCGGAAGAACTCGCCGAATGGGCGCGGGTCGAGGATGAACTCGACGGCTTTCTGACCACCATCATCACCCTGCTGGCGCAAGCCGCCGATTCCCGCGATCTGCGCTTCGAGTTACTGGGAGTATTGCTGGACGCGCGTTACGCCATCGCTCAGGCGCTTACCGAGAACCATCCCGATGGCGATCCGGTGCGGCAACTGTTCGCCGATACCTGGGATCGACTGCGCCCCCACCTGGCGACGCTCGCGCGCGCCGACCTGCCCGCGCTCGGCGGCGACCTGCATCTGGCCGGCTTCATCGCGGGCGGCGACGCGCTGCGGGCGCTCGATGGCCTGGGTCCCGAGTACGGGATCGAGATCACCCGCGATGGCCTGCGCCGACTCGCCCGCCTGCTGCTCGCCGACGCCGCGCCGGCCTCTTTCACCCCGTTGCCGCTGGAGGTGGATCAACAGTTGCGAGGCCTGTTCAGCCTCGAGCCAGAAACCAGCAATACCCATCCGGTTCTGGATGATCTGGTGCAATGGCTGATACCGGCGGCACGCGCCGAGGAACCGGCGCCCAAGCTGACGACCAAGGTGCCGCGCCGGGGCGAACTTCAGGCCTATCTCAAACAGGTGGCCGCGATCCTGGATGCCAAGGCCAACGCGCGCCTGGGCGAAAAATCCCGTCTTCCCCAACGCCTGGCGAAAGCCTTTCCCGTCCTGGTGCGCACCACCGCCTGGAAGGAGTCCTGCTGGCGCCAGTTCGCAGGCACCGTGGCCAAGCCCCAGGTACTGAAATCCAGCGTCGGCGCCGTGGGCGTGATGCAGATCAACGGCCGCGTGTGGCGCGGGATCTACGACCTCAAGCGCCTGACCGAAGAGGCCGACTACAACATCGCCGTAGGCGCCGAGATCCTCGAACACTATCTGGTCGATTACGCGCTGCGGCGGGGCGAAAACCGGCGTCCCGGCGGCGACGACAACCTGATCCGGGCGACCTACGCCGCCTATAATGGCGGCCCCGGACAGCTCTCCCGCTACCGGCGCACCGACACCCCACGGATGCTGCGCGCCATCGACAATGCTTTTTGGGATCACTACCAACAGATGAAGACGAAAGGCTGGCCGGACGTAACCAGTTGTTATTTTGAAGTGAGCTGAAGTCAGCTGACTTCAGCGGAGTTCTCGCAGCGGCCTTCAGCCTCCCGAAGAGCGGGAAAAAATCTGTAACACAGCGACCCCGGCCACGATCAGGGCGAGCCCGATCAGCGCCGCAAGATCCAGTTTCTGCCCGAACAACAGCCAGCCGATCACCACGATGAGCGCGGTCCCGACCCCCGACCAGATGGCGTAGGCGACACCGACCGGCACTACCCTCAGGCTGAGGGAGAGACAATAAAACGCAATGCCGTAGCCCAATACCACCAGCACCGACGGCAGCGGTCGGGTGAAGCCCTCCGCCGCTTTAAGCGCCGAGGTGGCGACCACCTCGGCGGCAATGGCCAGAGCGAGATACCACCAGTGCATGGCGCGGCGTCGGTCAGCGTTTGCGCAACAGGCTGAGTCCATCCCCGACGGGCACCAGGCTCAGGTCTACCCGCACATCCTTGTGGATGCGGCGATTGAACGCCTGAATCGCCCGCGTGTCTTCGTCGGCGCTCGCCGTATCCAGCACCCGACCGTTCCACAGCACGTTATCGACCACGATCAATCCGCCCGGCCGCAGCAGCGCCAGACACTGTTCGTAATAGCCCGCGTAGCCGGTCTTGTCGGCGTCGATAAAGGCGAGATCGAAGCTGCCCGCGGCGCCCTCGGCAAGCAGGGCCGCCAGGGTTTCGGACGCCGGGGCAAGGCGCAGGTCGATGCGCTCGGCAACCCCGGCACGCGCCCAGTATTCCTGCGCTATGCGGGTGTATTCGGCGCTGATGTCGCAGGCGATCAAACGCCCGTCGGCGGGCAATGCCGCCGCCACGCAGAGCGCGCTGTAGCCGGTGAAAACGCCGATCTCCAGCGCCTGGCGCACCCCCAACAGACGCGCCAGCAGGGTCATGAACTGACCCTGTTCGGGCGCGATCTGCATGCGGGCTTCCGGCATCTGGCGGGTGCGCTCGCGCAACTCCTGCAACAGATCGGACTCCCGCAGCGAGACGTCCAGCAGATAGGTGTAAAGTTCGGGAGTCAGCTGGATGCTCTGATTCGACATGACGCGTTCCCGACTGGATGGGTTGGCACTCTAGCACCTTGTTGAAAAACGTCGCGAGGCGGCCAGCTGCGCGTAATGAATGCGGTCCGGGCCGCGACCATGGTCTGCCCAGCGCACGCGCGTCGCGGGCATGCCCGATTTTTACGCACCGATATTACCGGACCCGACAACAACCATGACCCAACGTGTTGCCCTCTGGATGCTGGTCGCCGTGGCCGTCGTCGCCTTCCTCGCGCTCGATCTAGGCCACTGGCTGACGTTCGAGAATCTCCAGAGCCAGCGCGCGACTCTGGTGGGCTACCGGGATGCGCACCCGCTCCTGGCCACCATCCTCTTCTTCGTCCTGTATGTGGTGGCCACCGGTCTGTCGCTGCCCGGCGCCACCGTCCTCACCCTCGCCGCCGGCGCCATCTTCGGCCTGCTGTGGGCAACGTTGCTGGTCTCCTTTGCATCCAGCCTGGGCGCCACCCTGGCATTTTTGACCGCGCGTTACCTCGTTCGAGATCCTATCCGGTCCCGCTACGGAAGCCGCCTCCAGGCCATCGATGCCGGCATCGCCCGCGATGGCGCGTTTTATCTGTTCACCCTGCGGCTGGTGCCGCTGTTTCCCTTTTTTGTGATCAACCTGCTGCTCGGCCTGACCGCGATGCGCACCCGAACCTTCTACTGGGTGAGTCAGCTCGGGATGTTTCCGGCAACGCTCGTCTATGTGAATGCTGGCACCCAGCTCGGCCAGCTGTCCTCACCCGCCGGCATTCTCTCACCGCAGTTGCTCGGGGCGTTCGCGCTGCTGGGGTTGTTTCCGCTGCTCGCCCGCAAGCTCCTGGCGCTCCTCCGGGCGCGACGCCAGTACGCGGGCTTCACCAAACCCGCACGCTTCGACCGCAACCTGATCGTGATCGGCGCCGGCAGCGCCGGGTTGGTGAGCGCCTATATTGCCGCGGCGGTGAAAGCCAAGGTCACCCTGATCGAAGCGCACCGCATGGGTGGCGACTGTCTCAATACCGGCTGCGTGCCCTCGAAAGCCCTGCTGCGCGCGGCGAAGTTTGCCCACGAACTGGGCCGCGCAGGGGAATTCGGTTTCGCCGCCGTGCCGATCGTGCCGGATTTCACACGCGTCATGGCGCGGGTGCGGGAAGTGATCCGCGCCATCGAACCCCATGATTCAGTGGCGCGCTACGAAGCACTCGGGGTCGAGTGTTTGCAGGGCCATGCCCGTCTGGTCGATCCGTGGACGGTGGAAGTCGATGGTCAGCGCCTGAGCGCACCCAACATCGTGCTCGCCACCGGCGCACGGCCCTTCGTGCCGCCACTGCCGGGGCTCGCGGAAGCCGGCTATCTCACGTCCGACAATCTCTGGGAGCTGCGCGAACTGCCGCCGCGGCTGGTGGTGCTGGGTGGCGGCCCCATCGGCTGTGAACTGGCGCAGGCCTTCGCCCGCCTGGGCAGCAAAGTGACCCAGGTGGAGATGCTGCCGCGCCTGCTGATCCGCGAAGATCCCGAGGTATCGCTCGCCGTCCAGGCACAGTTTGCTGCCGAAGGCATCGCCGTGCTGCTGGATACCCAGGCGCTGCGCGTCGAGCAGACCGCCGCTGAAAAAATCCTGGTCTGCACCCGTGACGGACAGGAATTCCGGGTGCCCTGCGACCAGATCCTGGTCGCGGTGGGCCGCGCTGCCCGCCTCGAAGGTTATGGTCTGGAGGAACTCGGCGTGAAAACCGGCAAGACCATCGAAGTGAACGAGTTCCTGCAAACCAGCTTCCCCAACATCTACGCCTGCGGCGATGTTGCGGGGCCCTATCAGTTCACCCACACCGCCGCCCATATGGCCTGGTACTGCGCGGTGAACGCGCTGTTCGCGCCCTTGTTGACCCTGCGCGGCGGCAAGTTCCGGGTCGATTATTCAGTGATTCCCTGGGCCACCTTCACCGCTCCCGAAGTGGCGCGGGTGGGGCTCAACGAGACCGAGGCGAAGGAGCGCGGTATCCCCCACGAAATCACCCGGTATCCCCTGGCGGATCTGGATCGCGCCATCGCCGAAGGCGCCACCGATGGCTTCGTCAAAGTCCTCACCGTGCCCGGCCGCGACCGCATTCTGGGCGTCACCATCGTCGGTGCCCAGGCCGGCGAACTGATCGCCGAATTCGTGCTGGCGATGCGCCAGCGCATCGGGCTCAACAAGATCCTCGCCACCATCCACATCTATCCCACCCGCGCGGAGGCCAATAAATACGCTGCCGGGCGCTGGAAACAGGCCCACCAGCCCCAAGCCCTGCTGCGCTGGGTGGCGCGCTTCCACGTCTGGCGGCGGCGCTGAACCGCGATAGGAAATCCGGGGCGGGCGATGCGCCGGCGCGGCGCTACAACCAACGTTTGATATGACCGAAAACCTTTATTTAATCTGTCTCTGTAAAACATTAGGCACCCACAAGGTGTAATGCAAGACGCCTTTTGGGGTGTCTAATTATAGTTATGCCCTAGGGCGCCTGAGTTGACAGAGCGTATCAATATAGATACGCTCGTTTCATGCTGAAACCCAAGCCCATTCTTGCCGTTAAATTCTTCATGACTGCTGCCGGAAAAGAGCCGGCTCGCGAGTTTCTGCAGAAACTTACGCAGGAGGAGCGAAAAATCATCGGCACAGACATCAAGGAAGTTCAGTTTGGTTGGCCGTTAGGCATGCCGCTGGTTCGTAAAATGGAACCAGATCTATGGGAGGTGCGTAGCTCGCTTGACGACCGAATTGTCAGATCACTATTCACCCTTGTTGGCAGCGAAATGGTGCTTTTGCATATTTTCCTCAAGAAGTCCCAGCAAACCCCAAAGGGAGAGTTGGAAACTGCAAGAAAGCGCTTAAAAGAGCTCCGTGGAGGTTCCAATGGCTAATCGTCATATCGGTACAGACTTTGATGAAATGCTTGAGTCTGATGGCATCCGCGAAGAGGTTGTTGCGGCAGCTATCAAGCGTGTCATTTCTTGGCAACTTTCTGAGGCTATGCAAAAGAAAAAAATCACAAAGACGGAAATGGCCGCGCGCATGAATACCAGTCGCGCTGTTGTAAACCGGTTGCTGGACGAAGATGACACAAGCGTCACGCTCGCCACTCTTGCGCGAGCTAGCGTTGCAGTTGGGTCGTCTCTCAAAGTCGAGTTTGGGCGCGGTCGGGCATAACAATTCGCTGCAGGCGCGGAAAAGGGGTCGTAGTACGGAAACGGAAAAGGGGTCGTAGTGATTTATTTTTAGGCAATCGTTCAGTAGCCTTACAAGTCCTTTCATCGCTGGCAAGGGAGCGGCCATGCCGCGCAGGACACGGATGTATCTACCGGGAATTCCCGCGCATGTGGCGCAACGCGGCCACAACCGCGACGCCTGTTTCTTTGCCGACGACGATTGTCTGTTTTACCTCGAATGCCTGGGGCAAAGCCAATAGCTTGATCCAGGATCACGACCTCTATCTGGAGCTCGATCGCGACCCGGCGGCGCGCCAGTATGCTTACCGGGAACTGTTCAAACACCAGTTACTGGAAGCGCAACTCCATGACATCCGCGAATACTTGGCCTATAACTTTCCGCGCTGCAACGATCGCTTTCGTGAAACGATTGAAACGGCGCTCGGCAGGCGGGTTGGGGAGCGAAAGCGCGGTCGGCCGAGCGCGCGCAATGCGGCTGCTCAAATTTAAATCACTACGACGCCTTTCACTGGGGCGGCGCTACAATCAGCGCTCGACACCCGGCCCTTTACAACCACCCACCGCAGGAGACCAGCCGATGTCCATATTTCCCGCCCGTCGCTTCTGGCTAACCGCCCTGCTCGCGCTGGCAACCACGGCCGCGACCGCCGCGCCTTCCAGCGGCCCCTACACCAACAAGCGGTTCTGGACCTTGCAGGAAGAGAACGCCCTGATTCTGGTGGCCTTCACCAAACCCGCCTGCCCCGCCTGCCGGGCGCAGCGCGTCGTGCTGGACCGTTTCCAGAAGCAGCATCCGGAAGCGGACCTGAACATCCTGTGGGTCGACTACGATCACAGCAGGCGCGTACGCAAGGATGTGCATGCGAGCATCGCCGGGACGCTGGTGCTGTTTCGTGGCACCGAGCGCCTCGGGTCGACAGTGGTGAAGATGGACGAAGACGCGATCATCGCGCCGATCCTCGGCGCCGCCGCGCACTGACCACGCAACGCGCCGCTCAGGGTTCCGGCCGCGCTGAGCGCCGGCTCATGGCCCAACGTCGGGTGTGTTGTCCGGCGGTTGCGACTGTGGCTCGGTCGCCGCGATCTCCTGTGCCACTGGTACCAGCGCCTCGCCCCGACCCAGCATCACGCCGATCCAGTGGGTGCCGGGATCACTCTCCAGTGCGATCTTGACCAGGATGGTGAGGGGCACCGAGAGCAACATGCCGACGGGTCCCAGCACCCAGCCCCAGAACACCAGGGACAGGAACACCACCAGGGGCGACAGATTGAGCCCACGCCCCATCCAGCGCGGCTCCAGCACATTGCCGATCACCAGATTGATGAGGATCTGCACGCCGGCGGCGAGCCCCGCCGTCACCGGCCCGACCTGCACCAGGGCCAATAGCACCGGTGGCGCTGCCGCCAGAATGGAGCCGATGGTGGGCACGAAATTGAGCAGGAAGGTGAGCAGCCCCCACATCACCGGATAGCCAACATCGAGCAGCCACAGCGACAGTCCCACCAGCACGCCGGTGAGCAGGCTGGTGAGGGTTTTGAGTCCGACATAGTGATTGACGCTGTCGGTAAAGCGGCCGATCGCCGCGAGCGAATCGCGCGGGACATTGCGCGCCTGGGCCAGCTTGTCGCTAAACCCGACCTGCTCCGCGAGGATGAACACCACCGTGATCAGGATCATGAAGCCGTTGGTGGTGACGCCGCCCAGCGACGCCAGCGTGGTGCCGGCGAGCTGCATGACCGCGCCGGGATTGACGCTGTCACGCCAGTCGCCGACATCGAAAACCATCCCGCGCCCCGCGAGCCATTGCTGCAAGCCCGCCGTCATCTCGAGGAGCCGCGTCTCGTAGAACGGCAGATCCGAGCGGAAATCCTGGATCGAGCTGCCGACCAGGGTGCCCATCAAGGCAGCGGCCGTGATGATCGCGAATACCATCACCGTGATGGCCGCCCAGCCCGGCAAGCCACGCCCCTTGAGCCAGGCGACCGGCGGCACACAGATCAGCGCAATGAAAATGGACAACAGGAAGGGCACCAGCAGCGACGCCGCCGCCTTCATCCCCGCCACCACCACGATGAAGGCGGCGGTGTAGAGCAGAAACCGCGCGGCTACCGACAATCTGAAACCCATCTTCATCTCCTTGTGTTTTTTTGCCCTGCCAGAGGATCACCGTACCCACAGCAGGCGCAGCGCAACCGCGACTGTGATCACCACGATCACCGGCTGCACCAGCCGGGTGCCGTACCGAATCACCAGTCCCGATCCGAACCAGGCACCCGCCATCTGGGCGACCGCCATCGTCAGTGCCAGTCTCCAGACCACCTGATCGGCCGCCGCGAACAAGAGCGCCGAGGTGCCGTTGATGGTCAGCACCAACGCCTTGGTGTGGGCAGTGGCCTTGCGCAGGTTATAGCCGCGCAGACTGACCAGCAGAAACGGAAAAATCGATCCCATGCCGGGGCCGAAGAAGCCACCGTAAAAGCCCATGGCCGGCGCGCCAGCGTAGTCGAAAACCCGCGGGGACACCCGCCGGGGCGCGTCGTCGTCGCCAATCCGCGGCGAGACCAGAAAATACAGCGCGATGGCAATCATCACCACCGGCAACAGCGGTTCCAGCACGGCATTCGACAGGCGCTGCACAACCCAGGTGCCAAGGACCGCTCCGCCACCGGCCATGAGCAAGCCGGTGCGGGCCACGCGCAGATCCAGGTGCCCCGAGCGCACGAATTTGACCGTCGACACGAGGGTGCCCAGCGCGCTCTGCACCTTGTTGCTCCCGAGCGCGACCAGCGGCGGCAGGCCAGCCCACAGCAGTGCCGGCAGCGTGATGAGGCCACCCGCGCCGGTCATCGACGAAACAAAGCCGGCGCAAAACGCTACGGCGACCAACAGGCTGATCACGGGTGCGGTCAGTTCCGGCATCAGGATGATGATCCCGCAAATCAGGAATCCGCGATGGTAGCAGAGCCCGTTCCAGGCCCGCTCAGACTGCGCCACCCCATCAACAGCGCCACTCCATCAACAGTGCCAGCGCGCGGCGGCGCAGACTCTGGTCATGGATGTCGCAGGTGAACATCAGTTCGTCTACCTCGATCCGCGCGAGCAGATTGTCGAGCTGGGCACACACCCGCTCGCGCCCGCCGATGGCGGCAAGGCCCAGCAACCCCTGCACCGCGGCCCGTTCGCCCGCGGACCAGAGCGCGTCGAGCGCCGCCACGGGCGGTTGCAGGCGCAGACTCTGGCCGCGCAGAAGGGCCAGCGCGCGTTGCCGCAGGCTGGTGGCGAGGTATTCGGCTTCCGCGTCGGTCGGCGCCGCGATCAGGGGTACGCCCGCCATCGCATAGGGCTGTGCCAGCGCGGGCGAGGGTTGAAAATTGCGCCGGTAAAGCGCGAGCGCCTCTTCCAGATAGTGCGGCGCGAAATGCGAAGCGAAGGCGTAGGGAAGGCCGAGCGCGGCGGCAAGCTGGGCGCTGTAGAGGCTCGAACCCAGCAGCCAGATGGCGACGCCGCTGTTGGTCCCGGGTATCGCCTGCAACGACTGCCCGGCCTGCAAAGGCCCCAGCAGGCGCCGCACCTGCGCCACTTCGGCCGGGAAATCCTCCACCCTACCGAGGCGCAGGGCGCGTGAAGTGAGCGGATCGGTGCCGGGCGCGCGCCCAAGTCCCAGGTC
>JBKHWK010000038.1:0-15477 GCA_046566625.1 Gammaproteobacteria bacterium | reverse complement strand
TCCACCAGCGCGCAGTAGACCTTGATCGCCTCCCAGGTGACGGAAAACTCCGCGATGGTTTTCTCGCCGGCCTGGCCGACCAGCTTCAGGGCATCCGCATAGGTGCCGAACGTCAGGGGAAAAGGTGCTTGGGCTACGGTGGCCATCGCCGGAATTGCCTCCTCAGGAGCGAGCGGGTTGGAATTGCGGGATTTTCATCTCGCCGCGAACTTCGAAAGTGACCTCGACTGGCATGCCGACGTGCACCGTCGTCGGGTCGCAGTGGAGCACGTTGGCCATCATGCGCGGACCTTCCGCCAGCTCGATGACGGCGAGCACATAGGGCACATCGCCGCGATACGCCGGAAACGGCGCCTGATGCACGACGGAGAAGCTGTAGATGACACCGCGGCCACTGGCGTTGGTCCAGTCGAGATCCTGGCCGAGACACTGGGGACACCAGACGCGGGGATAGAAAAATACCTTGTCGCAGGCCTTGCAATGGGGCAGCACAAATTGCTCGCGGGTCGCGCTCTGCCAGTAGTGCTCGGCGCCCGGAGTCATCTTCGGCAGCGGCTTGGCGGGAATCGTTGCGTCATTCATGGTGGTGATCCCTCAGGACTGGCGGCCGAGAATCAGGGTGGAATGTTCGCTCATCATGCCGCCGTAGGAGTGCACGACGCCGATATCGGCGCGCGGCAACTGGCGGTCGCCGGCGATGCCCATGACCTGGCGGGCACCCTCGACAATCATCGACAACCCCGAAGAGTCGCCGGTATGACCGAACGACAGCAGGCCGCCATAGGTGTTGACCGGAAAATCGCCGCCGGGCCGCGTCGCACCGGATGCGAAGAAAGCTCCGCCCTTGCCGCGCGCGCAGAGCCCGAGCTCCTCCATGAACACCAGCGGGTTGACGCTGAAGGCGTCGTAGATCTGCGCAAACTGCATATCACCCGGCCCGAGCCCGGCGCGCTCGTAGGCCATGCGCCCTGCCCGTCCGCAGCCGATATCCATGAGATCGGCGGCCTGGTGAATGTTGCGATGGCTGTGGTATTCGCCCATTCCCAGCAGGTAGGCAGGCTGGCGCGTGATGCGCCTGGCGATGGTTTCGTTGGTGACCAGAATGGCAGCGCCGCCTTCGAGCGGGATGGAACAATCGTAGAGATGAAAAGGCGTGGCGATCGGACGCGATGCACGCACCTTGGCCACGGTCAGCGGCTCGGTGCCATAGGTCGCCGCCTGCGGATTGCGCAGCGCCCATTCCCGCGACGACACAGCGACTTCGGCGAAGTGCTCCGCCGTGGTGCCGAATTCGTGCATATGGCGGGTGGCCACCTGGGCATAGATCGCCGGGATGAACGTACCGTAGGGAAACTCGAAGGCTTCATGGCTCACCATGCGCGCCATCAGTTCCGCGCCGCCGGTGCTCACCTTGGGAAACTTGCCGGCGCCTATGCAGAGCACGCTATCAGCCAGGCCCTGGCGGATCGCCACCGCCGCCCGCTGCACCATGTAGCCGTAGGTGGCGCCGCCGGCGTTCATGGTGTCGCCGTAGAGGGGATGGATGCCCAGTTCTTCGTAGAGTTGTTCATGCACGAAGATATCGGCGCTGCCACCACCGGCCATGCCTGCCGGGCAGGCGAGCACACCCTGGATATCCCCGGGTTTCAGGTGCCACTCTGCGAGCAACTGGCGCACTACTTCGATGTAGAGCGCGTGGCCGTCCTTGTCGGGATAACGGCCGGGCTTCATTTCCGATACCGCTGCAATGGCAACTGCGCTCGCCATGATCCCCCCTTGTCACTTGGTGAAATGCGCCGCTTTTTAGCTGCCCGGCTGCGGTCGCGGACGATACCACGCGTACCCGGACTCAATCAGCGGCCGGGGAAGGCTGCGCGCGACTCGCGGGTTCTCGCTGCTCCGCCAGGGCGCTCAGATCACCCGGCGTGCCCGCAGTGCGGCGATGTCTTCGGGGCTGTAGCCGATTTCCGCCATGATGGCGTCGGTGTGTTCGCCCAGCGTCGGGGGCTGGCGTGTGATGCGGCCCGGCGTTTCGGAAAGGACCACGGGCGTACCCACCACCGGTGCGGCTTTGGGCAGCCCCGGATAATCGATCGGGTTCAGAACTCCCATCGCCTGCACATGAGGGTCGTCGTGGGCCTGTTGCGGCGACAGCACCGGCCCGGCGGGAACCCGCGCTTCTTCCAGCGCCAGCAGGGCTTCGGCTGTGGTGCGCTCGGCGCACCAGGCGCCGGCCCGCTCGCTGATGAGCTGACTGTTGCGACCGCGTTCGGCATCGGTGGCAAAGCGGGCATCACCGATCCAGCCATCGGCGCCCACCAGCCGCGCCCAGCGCTCGAACAAGGGCTGGCCGATCACCTGGAGGATGATGGCGCCATCGCGGGTCTTGAAAATGTCCGACGGCGCGGCGTTCTGCGCCCGGTTGCCGGTGCCGACTCGATCCACACCGAGCAGGATCTGCTCGATCATAGGGCCATTGGCGTACGCGAGCGCGGTACGCAGCAATGCGCCCTCGACGATCTGGCCGCGCCCGGTCTTCTGGCGTGCCATCAGCGCCGCGAGGGTCCCGAGCGCCGCGGAGGTGGCAGTGCCGTAATCGGTATAGGGAGCGAAGGACTTCATCGGCTGGCCGGGAAAACCGCCGATGTAACTCGCCCCTGACATGACCTGGGCGATGCCGTCGAAGCCCACCCGTTCGCTGTAGGGACCGACCGACCCGAAGGTCGAGATCATGGTGAGGATGATGTCTTCCTTGATGGACTTCAGGGATTCGTAGTCGATGCCCATTTCCACCAGTGTCGGTTGTGGCAGATTGGCCACTACCACGTCGGCGGTACGGACCAGGCGCTTGACCACCTCGCGGCCTTCCGGCTTGGTGGGATTGAGCGTCATGCCGCGCTTGTTGCAGTTCATCTGGAAAAACAGCGCGCCCTGCCCGTCTTCGGTCACTGGCGTCATGTAGCGGTCTTCGCTGCCGCCAAGCTTTTCGATGCGAATGACGTCGGCGCCGAAGTGTGCGAGGAGTTCCGCGCAGTAGGGTCCGGCGATGTAGCGTCCGAAGTCCAGTACCCGTATGCCTTCCAGTACAGCCGTCATGGCGCGCCACCCCGATCAATTGTCAGGGCGCGAGTATAAGACCTAGCGGCGGGAGCCAGTGCCATTGCCCGTGCAGCGGTGCGCTGCACGGGCAATGGCTGGCGACAGTTGCCGGAGGGATTACTTGTAGAACGCGTGACTGGTATCGGAGTGATCGGTGACGTCGCGCACGCCGGACAGCTCGGGAATGCGATCCATCAGGGTTTTCTCGACGCCTTCCTTGAGCGTGACATCGACCATGCCGCAACCCTGGCAGCCGCCGCCGAACTGGAGCACGGCGACGTTATCGACGATGTCCTCCAGACTTACCTGACCGCCGTGGGCGGCGAGCCCGGGATTGACCTCGTTGTAGAGCACATAGTTGATCTTGTCTTCGAGGGGGCTGTCGTCGCCGATGCGGGGCATCCGCGAGTTGGGCGCGCGGATCGTCAGCTGGCCGCCCATGCGGTCTTCGGCGTAATCGACCTTGGCGTCTTCGAGGAAAGGCAAACTGCGCTTTTCGACATGTGCGAGCAAGCCATCCAGCGCCAGGATCTGGTCGTCTGGCTGTTCTTCGCCGGGGCGGCAATAGGCGATGCAGGTCTCCGCCTTGGGCGTGCCCGGATCGGCGACGAACAGACGAATCGCGATGCCTTCGCAGTTCTGCTTGGCGAGCAAACCGGCGAGGTAAGCCTGTGCCGGGGGGGTGATTTCGATCTGGGCCATGCCGGTACTCCGCAGCAGCTCTGGTCGAGCTACCAAATTGGTAATCTACTCTAACAGAAGCGGGCAGCCAGGCTCAACGCATCCGTCCGCCGCAGACCCGGACGACCCGGGAATTGAAGCTGTTTTTGCTACACTGCGCGCCCCCAATCCAGGTCGTGACTCATGCCAGCAGACCGCAGCCAACGCATCTCGGCCCTGCACAGCGCGGCGCGGGAACGCATCCTGATGCTCGACGGTGCCATGGGCACCATGATCCAGCAGCACCGGCTGCAAGAGGCCGATTTTCGCGGCGAACGCTTCGCCGACTGGCCGCAGCCGCTCGGCGGCAACAACGATCTGCTGGTGCTGACGCAGCCCGCCATCATCCGTGCCATCCACTGGGCCTATCTCGATGCCGGCGCGGACATCATCGAGACCAACACCTTCAATTCCACCGCGCCGTCCCAGGCCGACTACGGCGCACAGGCCCTGGTATCCGAGCTGAATCTGGCGGCCGCGCGCATCGCCCGGGAAGCCGCCGATGCCATGACGGCGCAGACGCCCGAGCGTCCCCGCTGGGTCGCCGGCGTGCTCGGCCCCACCAGCCGCACCGCGTCCATATCGCCCGATGTGAACGACCCGGCTGCGCGCAATACCAACTTCGATGAGCTCGCCGAGGCCTACCGCGAGGCGACCCGGGCGCTGATTGAAGGCGGTGTCGATATCATCATGATCGAGACCATCTTCGATACGCTGAACGCCAAGGCCGCGATCTTCGCGGTGGGCGATGTGTATCGCGAGCTCGGCGTTGAACTGCCGCTGATGATCTCGGGCACCATCACCGACGCCAGCGGCCGCACCCTGTCCGGCCAGACCGCCGAAGCCTTCTGGATCAGCGTTGCCCACGCACGACCCTTCGCGATCGGCCTTAACTGTGCGCTCGGCGCGCAACAGCTGCGGCCGCATGTGGAAGCGCTGGCGAAGCTCTGTCCCACGCTGGTATCGGCGCATCCCAATGCCGGGTTGCCCAACGCCTTTGGCGAATACGACGAAACCGCGGCGGAAACCGCCGCCATCCTCGCCGAGTTCGCGCAAAGCGGCCTGATCAATATCGTCGGCGGTTGCTGCGGCACCACGCCCGAGCATATCCGCGCCATTGCCGGCGCCGTCACCCGCCAGCCACCCCGGCCCGTGCCGGCGCCCAGGGATACCTGTTATCTGGCAGGGCTCGAACCCTTCGTCATCGACGCGGATTCGCTGTTCGTCAATGTGGGCGAGCGCTGCAACATCACTGGTTCGGCGCGTTTCAAGCGCCTGATCACCACCGGCGACTACACCGCGGCGCTCGCCGTGGCGCTCGATCAGGTCGAAAACGGCGCCCAGATCATCGACATCAACATGGACGAGGGGATGCTGGACTCGGTCGATGCGATGTCGACCTTCCTGCGCCTGATCGCCTCGGAGCCCGATATTTCCCGGGTGCCGATCATGGTCGACTCATCCAAATGGGAAGTGATCGAGGCCGGGCTCAAGCAGATTCAGGGCAAGCCCCTGGTCAACTCCATCAGCCTCAAGGAAGGCGAGGCAGCCTTCATTCGCCAGGCCCAACTCTGCCAGCGCCTGGGTGCGGCGGTGGTGGTAATGGCCTTCGACGAGGACGGCCAGGCCGATACCCTGGCGCGCCGTATCGCCATCTGCACGCGCTGCCACGAAATCCTGGTGGATCGTCTCGGCTTTTCACCCCACGACATCGTGTTCGATCCCAATGTGTTCGCGGTGGCGACGGGGCTTGAAGAACACAACCACTATGCGGTGGACTTCATCGAGGCGGCGCGCTGGATTCGCGCCAACCTGCCCGGCTGCGGGATCTCCGGCGGTGTCAGCAACGTCTCGTTTTCCTTTCGCGGCAACGACCCGGTGCGGGAGGCGATTCACTCGGTATTTCTCTACCACGCCATCGCCGCCGGGATGAGCATGGGCATCGTCAACGCCGGCCAGCTCGCGGTTTACGATGATCTGCCCGCCGAATTGCGCGATGCCGTCGAAGACGTGATTCTCGACCGCAATCCGCGCGGCACCGAAAACCTGCTCGCCATCGCGCAGAAATACCGTGGCGACGGCAGTGCGCCCGAAGTCCGCGAAGACCCCGCCTGGCGCGAATGGCCCGTTAACAAACGGCTCGAACACGCCCTGGTCAAGGGCATCACGGTCTATATCGAGGAGGACACCGAAGCGGCGCGGCGCGCAGCCGTGCGGCCCCTGGATGTCATCGAAGGTCCCCTCATGGACGGCATGAACGTGGTCGGCGACCTGTTCGGCGCCGGCAAGATGTTCCTGCCCCAGGTGGTGAAGTCCGCGCGCGTCATGAAGCAGGCGGTGGCCTATTTGCAGCCCTACCTGGAAGCCGCCAAGTCGGGTGTCGCGCGCGCCAACGGCCGGGTGCTGATGGCGACCGTCAAGGGCGATGTCCACGACATCGGCAAGAACATCGTGGGCGTGGTGTTGCAGTGCAACAACTACGAGGTGATTGACCTGGGCGTGATGGTGCCCGCCGAGCGGATTCTGGAAACCGCGCGGGAACGCCAGGTGGACATCATCGGCCTGTCGGGATTGATCACGCCGTCCCTGGACGAAATGGTCCATGTCGCGGCGGAAATGGAGCGTCAGGGCATGAATCTGCCGTTGCTGATCGGCGGTGCCACGACCTCCAAGGCCCACACCGCCGTGCGCATCGAGCCGCGCTATCAACGCGGTCCCACGGTGTATGTGCCGGATGCCTCGCGCGCGGTTGGCGTGGTGTCGCAGCTTTTGAGTCCCGAACAAAATGCCGACTACTGCGCCAGCATCCGGAGCGAGTACGTCGAAGTGCGTGAACGCACCGGGGCGCGCCGACCACGCCCTACCCTGCCCTACGCCGGCGCCGTGGCGCGTGCGCTCAAGCTCGACTGGGCGCACTACCAGCCGCCGCGACCCAGGCAACTCGGCATCCAGGTGTTTGCGGACTATCCACTCACGGAGCTGATCGACACCATCGACTGGACGCCCTTTTTCATCACCTGGGATCTGGTCGGCAAGTATCCGAAGATTTTCGACGACGCCGTGGTCGGCACCCAGGCGCGCGAGCTGTTTGCCGACGCCGAGGCGATGCTGGCAAAGCTGATCGCGGATGGTCGCCTGAAGGCCAACGGCGTGATCGGCCTGTGGCCCGCCAATCGCGTTGGTGCCGACGACATTGCCGTCTATGCGGATGAATCCCGTGCGCAGACGCTCGCCACCCTGCACCACATCCGCCAGCAATCAGTCCCCAATACCGACGCGGACCCGCTGCTGTCGCTGGCGGACTTCATCGCCCCGCTGGAGAGCGGCGTCACCGACTATATCGGCGCGTTCGCGGTCACCACCGGCATCAACGCGGATGCCATCGCTGCCGAATACCAGGCGGCGGGCGACGACTACAACGCCATCATGGTCAAGGCCCTGGCCGACCGCTTGGCCGAGTCCTTTGCCGAACACCTGCACCGCCGCGTGCGGCGCGAGTTCTGGGGTTATGCCGCCGACGAAGTGCTGGACAACGACGCGCTGATCCGCGAGCAATACCGCGGCATCCGGCCTGCGCCCGGCTATCCGGCGTGCCCGGATCACACCGAGAAGGGCGCACTGTTCGCGCTGCTCGATGCGCAAAAGAACACTGGCATCGAGCTCACCGAAAACTGGGCCATGCACCCGGCGGCGGCGGTCAGCGGCTGGTATTTCTCGCATCCCGAGGCGCGCTACTTCAATGCCGGCAAGTTGCAGCCTGATCAGGCCGAGGATCTGGCGCGCCGCAAGGGCGTCGCGCTGGGGAAGATGGAGCGGGAATTGAACGCCGTGCTGGGCTACGATCCCTGATGGGCCGCAACTAGCAGCTTGTTGAAAAACTGCTGCGGCAGCCATTTGCTTCGTTGCGCGGTGCTCGCTCCCTCGCCTATCTATCTGATATGTCTCGGTCGCTGCGCGCCGTGCGCCTCGCATCTGGCCGCCTCGCGACACTTTTCAACAAGCTGCTAATGGGAGCACGTCATGACTGATGAGCAAAGCGGGCAAGGCGACAAAAGTCCGGGAAAACCCGGCTTTTTAAGCATCGTCCGCAGCACGCTGGCAGCGGCCATCGGCGTGCAGAGCAGCACGAATCGCGAGCGGGATTTCACCCAGGGCAGCCCGCTCGCGTTCATCGCGGCTGGAATCATCTTTACGGTGCTGTTTATCCTCACCGTCGTCACGGTGGTGCACCTGGTGCTTTGACGACGATCCGCCCGCGCCAGTGACAGAAGACCAGCCGAAGCAGTCGACTCTCAGCCGCGGCTGCTGACCCAGAGTACGGCGGCCAACACCGCAATAGTGATGATGGCCAGGGTGGCGATGGCGTCCGCCATGCCATCGCGATCTTTGGACTGTTCTGTGCTCATTAGCCGTACTCCGGTTCGTGACATCAAGGGTTAGGGGGGTGTCGAGCGCGCGCATTCTAGCAATCCTTGGCGATGCCGCGGAAAGGGAATCCGCAAGGATCGACGTCTTATGCATTTTTACCTTTGGGTTATAAGGAATCAGTTTTTTACGGCAATCTGGCAGCAAGCTAGAATCCGCCCCCAAATCCAGCCCTTGCAGCATCGCCATGTACCTCTACGATGACCGGGATCGTTGTCTCCTGCGCGAGCGGGTGCAGCAGTTTCGCGACCAGACCACGCGCTATCTGGATGGAGGCCTCTCCGAAGACCAGTTCCGCCCGTTGCGCCTGCAGAACGGGCTCTACATCCAGCGTCTGGCGCCCATGCTACGGGTCAGCATTCCCTACGGTCTGATCGCGGCGCCGCAGCTGCGCCGGCTTGCCCATATCGCCCGCACCTACGACAAGGGCTACGCCCATTTCACGACGCGCCAGAACATCCAGTTCAACTGGCCGCAACTGCCCGAGGTGCCGGATATCCTGGCCGAGCTGGCCGAAGTCGACATGCATGCGATTCAGACCAGCGGCAACTGCATCCGCAATATCACCTCGGACGAGTTCGCCGGCATTGCGCCCGATGAGGTGGAAGACCCGCGTCCCTGGTGTGAACTGGTGCGGCGCTGGTCCACCTTTCATCCCGAATTCGCCTACCTGCCGCGCAAATTCAAGATTGCCGTGAGTGGGTCCGCGAGCGATCGCGCCGCGATTCAGGTCCACGACATCGGTCTGCAGATCGTGAAGAACGCCGAGGGCGCGCTGGGATTCCAGGTCTATGTGGGCGGCGGGCTCGGGCGCACGCCGGTGATCGGCGAGGTGATTGGCGAATTCATCGAGCCGCGCCACTTGCTGACCTATCTGGAAGCGATTCTGCGGGTTTACAACCGCTACGGGCGGCGCGACAACAAGTACAAGGCCCGTATCAAGATTCTGGTCAAGGCGTGGGGAGCCGAAGTGTTCGGGGCGCGGGTCGCGGCCGAATGGCAACACCTCAAGGACGGTCCCAATACCCTGACCGAGGCGGACTTTGCCGAGGTCCGCCAATTCTTCACCGCCCCAGCCTACGAGGCCGTCGATCTTGCGGCGGCGGAAGCCACAGTCAACGAGTGCGCCGCTGCGGAACGCGCCTTTGGGCGCTGGCTGGAGCGCAATGTCCGCGCCCACCGCGTGCCCGGTTATTGCGCGGTGGTGCTGTCGCTCAAGCCCGTCGGCGTGGCGCCAGGAGATGTGACGGACGCTCAGCTCGACGCCATTGCCGATCTCGCCGACCGTTACGCCTTTGGCGAGGCGCGGGTTACCCATCACCAGAACCTGGTGCTGGCCGATGTGCGGCGCAGTGATCTCCCCGACCTGTGGCGGGCGCTGAAAGCCCAGGGCTTTGCGACCCCCACCATCGGCACCCTGAGCGACCTCATCTGCTGCCCGGGTGGCGACTTCTGTTCGCTGGCGAACGCCAAATCCATCCCGGTTGCCGAGGCGATCCAACGCGAATTCGACGATCTCGACTATCTTTACGATCTCGGCGATCTGACGCTGAACATCTCCGGGTGCATGAATGCCTGCGGTCATCACCATGTCGGCAATATCGGCATTCTGGGCGTCGACAAGAAAGGCGAGGAGTTCTACCAGATCCAGATCGGCGGCGAAGCGGGCTCTCGCGCCACGCTCGGCCAGGTGCTCGGGCCTTCGTTTTATGCACCGGAAGTACCCGGGATCATTGCCCGAATTCTCGATGTCTATGTGCAGCGGCGCCTTGACGGCGAGACTTTCATCGAAACCTTCCGTCGCCTGGGCGTGGAACCGTTCAAGGACAGTGTCTATGCCAAAGCTGCTTAAAGCGCGAGATTTCGCCATCGATACATGGCAACGATTCGAGGGCGATGCCGCGCCAATGGTGGGTGACGACGCCCTGCTGTTCCCCCTTCCCGTCTGGCTGGCGCAGCGCGATGCCCTCCTCACCCGCGAGGCCAGCCGCACCGGCCTCTGGCTGAATAGCGACGAGGAGCCCGAGCAGATCGCCGCGGACATCCACCGCTTTGGCTGTATCGCGGTCAATTTTCCGGCTTTCACGGACGGGCGCGGCTTCTCCTGCGGCCGTCTGCTGCGGGAGCGATACGGATTTCGCGGCGAGCTGCGGGCCGTCGGCGATATCTTTGTCGATCAGTTGCAGTTTTTACGGCGCTGCGGCTTCGATGCCTTTGAGCTGCCCGACGGCACCGCGCTGGATGTCGCGCTCACCTGTCTGGATGCCTTCAGCGTTCATTACCAGGCGGCCTGCGATCCCGCCTGAAGGCATAAACCGGAACCTCCCGAACACCTTGCCGTTGCGGCACCTTGTCATTGCGCCACCTTGTCATTGCGGCATCTGGTCATTGAGGCACAATGGCCAGACGCGGACCCGGTGATGCAGAGTTGAACGACGCCGTATTCCATTCATTTTTTCTGATTTTCTGTGGCACCGCCGTGCTGGCCACGCTCGCGCTCTATGGCCGCCAGCCGCTGCTGGTTGCCTATATCGCACTCGGCGCCCTGCTCGGCCCATCGGGCTTCGGACTTATCCCCGACGTTACGCTGATTACCGATATCTCCCACATCGGAATCATCTTCCTGCTGTTTCTGCTCGGCCTCGACATGCAGCCTGCGGCGCTGGTGCGCGTTTTCCGGAAGATTACCCACGTCGCTGTCATCAGCTCGCTGATTTTCGCGGCGGCGGGCTACGGCATCGCCCGCGCGTTTGCGTTCACTCCCATCGAGTCCCTGATCGTCGGGGCGGCCATGATGTTTTCCAGCACCATCATCGGTATCAAGCTGCTGCCGACCACGGTGTTGCATCACCGCCCCATCGGCGAACTCATGGTGGGCATGCTGCTGTTGCAGGATTTTCTGGCCATCATCCTGCTGCTGGTGTTGGGTGGCATCGATGCCGGAGGGATCGACGCCGACCGCATCGCCCGCACGCTGCTGGCCCTGCCGCTGGTGGCGGCCTGTTCCGCGCTGACGGTGCGGTTTGTGATCCTGAAGCTCTTCGCGCGTTACGATCGCATGGCGGAATACATGTTTCTGCTCGCCATCGGCTGGTGTCTGGGTGTCGCGGAGCTGTCCCATCAGCTCGGCCTGTCGCGGGAGATCGGCGCTTTCATCGCCGGCATCAGCATCGCCACCAGCCCCATTTCCCAGCACATCGCGCTGTCACTGAAGCCTTTGCGGGATTTTTTCCTGGTGCTGTTTTTCGTCACCATCGGCGCGCGGTTCGATCTCGGATTATTGCGCGATATCGCAGTGCCATCCCTGGTGCTCGGGGGCGCCATGCTGCTCCTCAAACCTGTCACCTTTCGTTTTCTGTTGCGGGGACGAGGCGAACAGGCGCGAAACCTGGGCTGGGATCTGGGCTGCCGTCTGGGGCAAAGCAGTGAATTTTCGCTGCTGATGGCCTATATGGCGGTGGGACTCGGGTTGATCGGCAACGCTGCCTCGCATTTGATTCAGGCGGCGACCATTCTGACTTTCCTGATTTCCAGCTACATCGTGGTGCTCAATTTTCCCAACCCCATCGCGATCCACGACCGGTTGCGACGCGACTGAAGCTTGCTCACACCGGCAATTGGGGTTCGCGCGCGCCATCCCACCAACTGCGCAGCCGCTGGGCCAGCCGCATCTCCACGGCTACCCCCAGCCGCTCCAGCAGCGTTTTTCCGGTGATGTAGCTGAGTTCATAGATATTTGCCGTCGCCAGTTGCGCATTGAGGTATTCGTCGCTGGTCGCCAGCTTGTCCACCAGGCCGAGCGCCAGAGCCTGCGTGCCGAACCAGACCTCGCCTGTGGCGATGGTCGCGATGTCGAGCGTCGGCCGGCGCGCAGCCACATAATCCTTGAATAATTCGTGGGTGGCGTCGAGATCGCGCTGGAATTTCTCGCGCCCCGCTGGCGCATTCTCGCCCAGTACCGTCAAGGTGCGCTTGTACTCTCCGGCGGTCAGCAACTCGATATCGATGTCGTGGCGCTTGAGCAGACGGTGGACGTTGGGAATCTGCGCCATCACGCCAATCGATCCCAGCACCGCAAAGGGTGCTGCGAGAATGTTGCCCGCAACACAGGCCATCATGTAGCCGCCACTGGCCGCCACCTTGTCCACACATACCGTGAGTGGAATCCCGGCCTTGGCGATGCGATCCAGTTGGCTCGCGGCCAGACCATAGGCATGCACCATCCCGCCGCCACTTTCGAGCCTCAGGACGATTTCGTCGGCAGGGCGAGCACGCAACAAGACAGCGGTGATTTCCTCCCGCAGCTGATCGACGGCGGAGGCACGTAGATCGCCGTGAAAATCGAGTACGAAAATCCGGCGCCGGCCGTCATCCGATTGTTTCGACTGCTTGCGCAAACGGCGCCGCTCGCGCTTGATCGATTTGTGTACCGCCGCTGGCGCCAACGCAATATCAAGGGTCTCACCCAGTTCGCGCACGCTGGCACTGAAGTCGCGCACCTCCAGGTGCCCGCGGTCCGGTGAACGCGTTTTGCGAGCGAACACCGCAATCGTCCCCAGACATAGGGCGAATGCGAGTAACAGGGTCAGTGTCTTCGCCAAAAACAGGGCATATTCCGCCGCCAATTCCAACTTTTTATCCTCGCTCAGTGTCCAGTATCAGCATCCAGAGTCAGCGTCCAGAGTCAGCGACCGACAGGCGTCCTTCTGCGTCGATGCGAATTTCGTACGACGCTCCATTCCGCACCGGAATGGAGGTTGTTGCCGTCTCGCCAACCAACATCAGCCTCCGCAGTAGCGGCCTCCGCGCCATCCACCTCCACACGTCCAGCAGGCCCTCGGGATCACCGATTTCCACCGTCTCATACCGCGGCAGTGCGTCGCCGGATTGCGCTAGGGCAGCGTAGAAATGGCGAGTTCGGTACAGGGAGACTGGACACAGCGGAAGCGCGCAGCGAATGGTCTGTATATCCAGAATCCAGTGATTGCCGCTCAGGTCGACGTCAAGCTCCACACCGCCGCGGGTTGCGATCTGTACAAGGTGACCATCCCGGCCAGGGTCGGTCGCCTTCGGATCGGACCTCTGCTGATCGATCTTGACAGTGGCAATCACGGCGCCTGGGACAACGCTCCGGTAACGCCCGAAATCCGTGGCCGCAAGTAGAGTCAGCACGCTGGCTGCCACCAGGCTGATCCAGCCGATCGCCCATGCCAGCGCCCCCAGGCTGCCCGGCCGCCGCCACAGCATCCTCAGCGCGATAAATGCCGACAGGATTCCCAGGCCATACAGCAACCATTGCGGGACATTGATGGCCACGACGCTCAACCAGTCTGCCGAGGGATTGCCAGCCGCCGCGCTGCCTGCGCCATCAGAAACTCAATGCGGACACGCATTCACGCGCCGTTCGCAGCGCTGCGGCACTTTCTCCGGCGCCGAATCGCAACGCATTCAGATAGATCTCCAGGCTGATCACCATATCGGCAAAATGCTCGATATTGCGCGAGCGGTCATTGAGGCCAAGTGCGGGATGATAGCGGCTTGTCTGCAGAAACTCCCAGCCGCGGGCAAAAACCGCCTCAAGATCTGCATCTTCCAGCATGACCGCGCAAGCCTTGAGAACGAGGAAATCCGCTTCGATTTCTTCCCACGCATCGTCCGTGAGCACATCGTCCTGAAGCACCTCAAGCAAGGCCTTGGCTTTCAGCAGCACGGCGCTGGCACCGACCACAACGCCGTTGCGCGCGGTTTTCAGCAGACTCGTCTGAAGAATCTCATCCAGTGGTCGACCGCTCCAGGCAATGAAGTCGGCGCGATCCGGATTGCTGCCCGCAAAATCAACGACCGCGCAATCCAGATAGAGGATCGAATCGGCGTACTCCTGTAATTCCTCACCGGTGGGCGATCGCAACTGATCGAGCGCCTGCTGCAATGTATCGCCATGGCGCTCGAAGCGCGCGACCAGATTCTCCAGGCCGACTTCCTGTGCGCTGCGCGCCACCGCGACGCAATCCTCCTGCATGGCCTGTACCACGCTGGGCGGCAGCGGGTCGTCTTCCTGGGACAGATCGAGCGCACTGCGCAAGCGGACCATGAGCGCCGCCAATTCATCCAGCGGCCAGGCTACCTGCCCCCCGTCGCGGCCGAATGCCTTGACGCGGATTGCTTCCAGTTCAGCGTCGTCGAAATCCAGTCTGGGAATCGGCAGCCCATCTTCCCGGTCGAGCCTCGCGTTCGACAGGGACAGCAATGCGAGAAAGGCTCTCCAGAGTCCTTCGGGATAGGGGTTGCCGGTAGGGCCGGTGCGAATGCCGGCGAGGCCACGCAGCTGTTTTTCCACCGCAGCCAGCAGGCGAGTACGATCAGGCCTAAGGAGCAAGGCACCGTTCGCAAAATTCTCGAGCACCCCTCGAACCGCGGTCCAGTAATGTCGCTCCGACCCGTCTTTCGCGAGCTGCGCCAATCGCTCGACGCTGCGCATGAGAATTTCGTAGCCTTTGGCGCGATTTACCCCCTTCAACACGCTTACCAGCCCGAGTTGGTAGAGGTGCAGGATACGCTTGAGATTCTCTGGAACTACGGCGACGGAGAGGTTGTCTGCGCCGACCCGGAATGCGGGCCAGTCGATCCCGAACAGAACCTGATACTCGTAGACCGGCGGCTTGCGCCGAAAGCTGCGCAGGGCAGTAATCTCGGGGATCAGCAGGCAGGGGTTATCGCGCCGACTGCGCACCAGGTAGTCGAGCAACCCGGGAATCACCACCAGTGCTTCACCGAGCACCTGGCGCAGGTCATGCCAGGATGCCCCTCCCGCCAGCGTGTCCTGAACAGCCGCCTGGGTTTCATCGAGCAGCAAGCGCAACCCGTTGAGTTCGCAGATGGCGGCCCCGCCCCAGAGGTCGCGCGCCAAGGCCACAAAATGTTCCGCCGTGCTGGCGTCGAGTTGCGTGATGGCCTCGATCAGGCGCTCAGCCGCACGCCGCAGCTCGCCGCCGCTAAGATCAACCACCTCGGAATGAAGTTTTTCTATCGCTGACATCGCATTCGCCGATTTCGAGATTTCCTGCCTAACCTAGCAGAAGATAACGCGGGGCTCCATGAAAACCTTCCCACAGGGGTGGGGCTCCGTGGAATCCGCCATACAAGTCACATCACCTGCACAGCATTAGCAGCTTGTTGAAAAGCTGCTGCGGCAGCCATCTGCTTCGTTGCGCGGTGCTCGCTTCCTCGCCTATC
>JBKHWK010000037.1:0-15782 GCA_046566625.1 Gammaproteobacteria bacterium | reverse complement strand
GGGTCATTGGGCTCCGGTCCGCGCGGCGAGCTGGGAGAGGTCGGCGATGGCGATAAACCGAGCGCGCAGCGCAGCCAGCAATCGCAGGCGGTTGCAGCGCAGAGCCGCATCGTCCGCCATGACCATGACGTCGCGAAAAAATTGATCCACGGGATCCCGCAATTGCCGGAGGGCATCGAGCGCCGCGCTGTAATCGCTGCGGGAAACCAGCTCCTGCAACCGGAGATCCGTCGCGCCCAGGCACCCCCAGAGCGCACGCTCCGCTTCCGTCTCAAACAAAGTCGGATCCACGGTGCCGCCATCCAGGGTTTGCTGCTGTTGCAGATTGGCTATGCGCTTGTCGGTGGCGACCAGGCTGGCCGCCTCAGGCAGCTTCGCAAAGGCTTCTACTGCCACCATGCGCCGCCAGAGATCGAGCGGTTTGGCAACGCCAAGATCGGACACCGAGAGAAAGACCTCGGTTGAAATGCCCTGTTCTTCGCTGAAGGCGCGCAATCTGCCCAGGATGTAGGCAAGCACGCGGTTTGCCAGCGCCTCGGATTCACCGAGCTGCGGATGGCCGTGCGCGGCCGCAACCAGCAAAGGCTTGAGATCCAGATCGAGCTCGCATTCGATGAGGATACGCAGTATGGCGATGCTGGCGCGGCGCAGCCCGAAGGGGTCGCGGGAGCCGGTCGGTTCCAGACCCGCGCCAAAAATCCCGGTGAGGGTGTCGAGCCGGTCGGCCAGTGCGAGCGCAATGCCGGCGGGCGTCGCCGGCAGAATGTCGCTGGCGTGGCGCGGCAGGTAGTGTTCGAACAGCGCCTCGGCCACTGCGCTGGCTTCGCCATCGTGCCGCGCGTAATAGCGCCCCATGGTGCCCTGCAACTCACCGAATTCCAGCACCATGGCGCTGACCAGATCCGACTTGGCAAGCTCGGCGCTGCGTATGGCGTGGTCGCTGTCGGCCCCGATCTGCGGCGCCAGGGACGCGCACAGTCGAGCGAGACGCTCGGTCTTGTCGTAAAGAGTTCCCAGGCGGTCCTGGTAGACGATGGCCCGGAGTCGCTCGCGCCGTGCCGCCAGGGTGGTCTTGAGATCGGTCTGATAGAAGAAGGCCGCATCGGCAAAGCGGGGCCGGATAACGCGTTCGTTGCCCGCCACCACCAACTCCGGCCGACCACTTTCGATATTGGCAACGGTAATGAACACCGGCAGCAGCGAACCGTCCGCAGCGATCACCGGAAAGTACTTCTGGTGTTCCTGCATGGAGCTGATCAGCGCTTCGCGCGGCACCGCCAGAAAGTGCGCTTCAAAACCGCCCAGCAGCGGAACCGGCCACTCGTTTAGCGCCGTCACTTCGTCGAGCAACCCGGGATCAAGCACCGCCGCACCACCGGCGCGTGTCGCCAGCGCGGTAACGCCGGCAGCGATGATGTCCCGGCGGGTGCTGAAATCGGCGACGACGTAGGCGTCGCGCAGTTGCATTTCGTAGCTATCAGGCGAAGTAAGTACCAACTCTCCGGGTGCGTGAACCCGATGTCCGCGCGTCGTATTGCCGGTGTCCACCCCGAGAATTTGGGCGGGAATGAGCTCGTCGCCGAACAGCAGCACCACCCAGTGCACGGGACGCACGAACTCCACCCGACTGGCGCCCCAGCGCATGCGGCGGGGAATCGGCAAGGCGCCGAGCGCCGCCTGCACCAGTTCGGGAATCAGATCGCGAGTGGCTGCGCCGGGTCGCGTTTCCCGGAAGCAGAGCCGCGGACCTTTATCGGTCTCGACCTGCAGCAACTCGGCCGGATCGGTGAGGCCACAACTGCGCGCAAATCCCTGGGCGGCCGGGGTCGGCGTCCCGTCGGCGGCGAAGGCCGCGCTGACGGCCGGGCCCAGCTTCTCGATCCGGATATCTGGTTGGCGTTCGGCGAGCCCGGTCACGCGCACGGCAAGCCGCCGCGGGGTTGCAAAACCCTGCACCGCGCCGTGCTCGAGCTGGACGCCGGCAAGTCCTGACTGGATCCCCGTAACCAGTGCCTCCATCAGCGTGCGAAGTGCCTTGGGTGGCAGTTCCTCGGTACCGATTTCGATCAGGAGCGAGCGGCTCACGAGTGGCCACCGGAGGCCAGTTGCCGGACTTCTGCCGCCAGTGCCGGGGGCGCGAGCGGGAAACCCAGCGCCAAACGTGCATCGAAATACGCCTGCGCGACGGCCCGGGCCAGAGTCCGGACGCGCAGGATATAGCGCTGGCGCTCAGTTACCGAAATGGCGTGGCGCGCATCGAGCAGATTGAACGCGTGGGAAGCTTTCATCACCATCTCGTAGGCGGGCAGTGGCAGGCCCGCGGCCACCAGGCGCTTGCTCTCGCCCTCGCTATGGTCGAACGAGCGGGCCAGGAATACCACATCGGCCTCCTCGAAGTTGAAGCGCGACATCTCGACCTCGTTCTGGTGAAACACGTCGCCATAGGTGACCACGCTGCCGTCGGGGGCGCGGGCCCACACCAGATCGAAAATGCTGTCGACGCCCTGCAGATACATGGCGAGGCGTTCGAGGCCGTAGGTGATCTCGCCGGTCACCGGATAGCACTCCAGGCCGCCCACCTGCTGGAAGTAGGTGAACTGGGTCACTTCCATGCCGTTCAGCCAGATCTCCCAGCCCAGACCCCAGGCGCCCAGCGTCGGCGATTCCCAGTTGTCCTCGACAAAGCGGATGTCGTGAATGGCGGCGTCGAAGCCGAGTTCGCGCAGGGACTCCAGATACAGTTCCTGAATATTTGCGGGCGAAGGCTTCAGTACAACCTGGAACTGGTAATAGTGCTGGAGCCGGTTGGGGTTCTCCCCGTAGCGGCCGTCGGCCGGGCGCCGGCAGGGCTGCACATAGGCGCTGTTCCAGGTTTCCGGCCCGATGGCGCGCAGAAAAGTGGCGGGATGGAAGGTGCCGGCGCCCACCTCCATGTCCAGCGGCTGCAAAATGACGCAGCCCTGACGTGCCCAGTAGTCCTGGAGCGCGAGGATCAGACCCTGAAAAGTCGCGAGATCAGGCATCGCCACAGCGCCGCCCCCTGGTTCAAGAGCCGGCGATTATATCGGCACCCCCAAGGGGTGACGAGGGTGATGCGCAGTATCCGGGTGTATGCTCCCACCGGCGCCACAACCACAGACAGAGGACAGCAGATGAAAACCAACCGATCGATTACTCCCCTGCGGTGGTTTCGCCGCGGGCTATCGGCGCTTGTTTTGGTGGTGGCGCCGCTAGGCCACGCCAGCGAACACTGGGATTCGGTGACGATCGAGACGGTCCCGGTCAGCGCGGGGATTTACATGCTGACCGGCGAAGGCGGCAACATCGGGGTCTCCGTGGGCGTGGACGGAACCCTGATCATCGACGACCAGTACGCGCCCCTGGCGGGCAAGATAGAGGCTGCGCTCAACCGGCTCGCCAAAGGCGCGCCGAAATTTCTAATCAACACGCATTGGCACGGCGATCATGCCGGCGGCAACGAGCACTTCGGCCGGGCGGGCGCCATCATCGTCGCCCACGCCAAGGTGCGCGAAGCGCTGAAAATCGACAAAACCATCCCGCTGTTCAATATGCACAAGCCGCCCTCGCCGCGTGCGGCCCTGCCCGTGGTCACCTTTGAAGATCGCATGACGCTGCACTGGAACGACCATGACATGGTCTTGTTGCATGCACCCAATGCGCACACTGACGGCGATGCCATCGTGCATTTTCGCGACGCCAACGTGATTCACATGGGCGACACCTTCTTCAACGGCTTTTACCCGTTCATCGATACCGACTCCGGCGGCAGCATTGCGGGCATGATCGCGGCTGCTGAACAGGTGCTGGCGCTCGCCGACGCGCACACCAAAATCATTCCGGGCCACGGCCCGCTCGCCAACCGTGCCGACCTGGTCGCCTATCGCGACATGCTGCTCACCGCGGAGCGAGCAATTCGCGGCTTGCGGGATGCTGGAAAGACGCCGGACGAAATCGTCGCGGCCAAGCCGACGGCAACGCTCGATCCGGATTGGGGCAAGGGCTTTCTCGCGCCGGATGTCTGGGTGCGCATCGTGGTGAGGGGGATGCGCTGAGCGCGTCACCGGCCAGGGGTTCACGAACGCGACGGGGGATGATCGGAGCGCAGACGCCGGATGACACTGTCACGCCACTGTCATATTTCGTTCATAGTCTGGTCATCCACAGCCCCTAGGCTGGCGCAGCGAATCCACCCACAGGAGTCAAGGTTGTGAAAACTACCCTTAGAAACACTATATGCGGCCTGAGCGTTGGCGCGGTGCTGACGCTGGCGGGTGCCAATGCGTTGGCCCAGTCGCGAGACTACATCAGCATCGTCGGCTCCTCGACGGTCTATCCGTTCACCACCGTGGTCGCCGAACGCTTCGGCCGCTCTGCCGGCGTGACCACGCCGAAGGTGGAATCGACCGGCACCGGCGGCGGCATGAAACTGTTCTGCGCCGGCGTGGGAACCGCACACCCGGATCTGACCGGCGCCTCGCGGCAGATCAAGAAGTCCGAGTTCGAACAGTGTCAGGCCAACGGCGTGCAGGACGTCATCGAAGTCCAGATCGGCTTCGACGGCATCGTGCTGGCCAACTCGGTCAAAACCGAAGCCTTCGAGCTGACCGCCCGCGACATCTTTCTGGCGCTGGCCAAGGAAGTCCCGGACGGCGACTCCGAAAAACTGATCCCCAACCCCTACACCACCTGGAAGCAGGTCAATCCGGCGCTGCCGGATACCCGCATCGAGGTGCTGGGGCCGCCGCCCACCTCGGGCACCCGGGATGCCTTTGCCGAACTGGCCATGGAAGCTGGCTGCAAATCCTTTGGCTGGCTCAAGGACCTCAAGAGTGCCGACAAAAAGCATTTCAAGGCGATCTGCCACGCGCTGCGCGAGGACGGCCACTTCATCGAGGCCGGCGAGAACGACAACCTGATCGTGCAGAAGCTCGATGCCAACCCCAAGGCCCTGGGCATCTTCGGGTTCAGCTTCCTGGAACAGAACAGCGACAAGGTGCAGGGCTCCATCATCGGCGGCGTCGCGCCCACCTTTGACACCATCGCCGACAAGAGCTACCCGGTGTCGCGCCCGCTGTTCGTCTATGCCAAGAAGGCGCACATCGGCGTGGTCCCCCATATCGAAGGGTTCCTGGCCGAACTGACCAGCGACAAGGCCTGGGGCGACGAGGGCTATCTGACCGACAAGGGCATGATTCCGATGCCGGAAAGCACGCGCAAGGAAGTTGCTTCCCGGGTGAAGAGCCTGACCCCCATGACCGTTGCGGGCCTGCAGTAATCCGGTCCGGAGCAATGCACGCCAGGCCCGGCGCGAGCCGGGCCTGGCGCGTTCGACAGCGCCCGAGGAGTTGAGCCCCCATGTCCCCGGTCAACCTGGTCATAACCCTTCTGCTGTTGAGCATTGCCGCCCACTACCTGGCCCACAATCGCGCTGTGGCCCTGTCCCGCCCGCTGGGCGGTATCCGGCATCTCCACTCACTGCCCTTCTATTACGGCTTGCGCAGCGCGCTCTGGTGCGGGCTGCCGGCACTGGCGCTGCTGCTGCTCTGGCTGGTGTTCGACGACCCCGTGACCCGCAGCCTGGTGCTCGCCGGCATGCCCGCCGACCTGGTTCCGCAGAGCCCGGCGCAGCGCGGACTGCTGCTCAGCACCGTGGTCAATATCGCCGAAGGCGCTCTGCCACCGGACGGCCAGCCGGCGGCCCTGGTCGAAGCCGCGCAACGCTACCGCGAGCTGCGCGGGCTGGGCGCGCGCATCATCTCGACAGCGGCCTTCGCGCTGGCCCTCGGCGGCCTCGCCTGGGGGGTGCGGCGCATCTCCCCGCACCTGCGTGCCCGCCAGGAGGTCGAAGCCGTGTTGCGCTGGCTGCTGCTCACCAGCGCCAGCATCGCCATCTTCACCACCCTGGGCATCCTGTTGTCGGTGCTGTTCGAGTCGTTGCGGTTCTTCCAGTCGGTGCCGGTCGCGGATTTCCTGTTCGGCCTGGAGTGGAGCCCGCAGATGGCGATTCGCGAAGGCCAGGTGGGCAGTTCGGGGGCATTCGGCGCGGTGCCGCTGTTGGCCGGCACCCTGCTGATCTCCGCCATCGCCCTGCTGGTCGCCGTGCCCGTGGGCCTGATGTCGGCCATCTATCTGGGCGAGTACGCGAGCCCCAGGGTGCGCAACATCGCCAAGCCGGTGCTGGAAATCCTCGCCGGAGTGCCCACCGTGGTGTACGGCTTTTTCGCCGCCCTGACGGTGGCGCCCTTCATGCGCGAGCTGGGCGCGCAGCTGGGCCTCTCGGTCTCCTCCGAGAGCGCGCTCGCCGCCGGTCTGGTGATGGGCGTGATGATCATCCCCTTCGTCTCCTCGCTGACCGACGATGTCATCACCGCGGTGCCGAGAAGCCTGCGCGACGGCTCGCTGGCGCTGGGTGCGACCCGCTCCGAAACCGTGAAGAAAGTGATTATCCCCGCCGCGCTGCCGGGTATCGTTGGTGGCGTGCTCCTGGCCGCTTCGCGGGCCATCGGCGAGACCATGATCGTGGTGATGGCGGCCGGCCTCGCCGCCAACCTGACCGCCAACCCCTTGGAGGCCGTGACCACCATCACCGTGCAGATCGTCACCCTGCTGGTCGGCGACCAGGAGTTCGACAGTCCCAAGACCCTGGCCGCCTTTGCGCTGGGTCTCATGCTCTTCGTGACCACCCTGCTGCTCAACGTGATCGCGCTGCGCGTGGTGAAAAAATACCGGGAACGCTATGACTGAGCCCACCAGGAGTACTCCGGAGGTCATCCGCGCCAGCCTGGCGCGCCGCTATCGCGCGGAGCGGCGGTTCCGTGTCTATGGTATTGCCGCCATCTCTTTCGGGATGCTCGCGGTGGTGGTGCTGCTGGCCGATATCATCAGCAAGGGCCACGGTGCCTTCCGGCAGACCTATATCCAGCTGGCAGTGCACTATGATCCGGAGTTGCTCGGCATCGACGACGCCCGCGATCCGGCAGCGCTCGCAAACGGGAATTTCCAGGCCGTGGTGCGTGCCGCGCTGCGCGATCGCCTGGGCGAAGTGTCCAGCCGCGCCGAGCGCAGCGAGCAGAACGCGCTGGTCAGCAATGGCGCCGCCTATGAGCTGCGCGAACGCATGCGCGCCAACCCCGACCTGCTGGGTGCCCGGGAAACCCTGTGGCTGGCGGCCGACGACGACCTCGACACCTGGTTCAAGAGCCGCGGTGGCGAGGAGTTCACTGGCCGTATCAGCGAGCGCCAGATGGAATGGATGCGCACCCTGGAGGTCGATGGCGATGTCGCGCTGCGCTTCAATGCCGATTTCTTTACCCGCGGCGATTCCCGGGAGCCGGAGCAGGCGGGGATCGGCGGTGCCATCATGGGCTCGCTGCTGACCCTGGTAGTGACCCTGGTGCTGTCCTTCCCCATGGGGGTGGCCGCGGCGATCTACCTGGAGGAGTTTGCGCCCCAGAATCGCTGGACCGATTTCATCGAGGTCAATATCAACAACCTGGCCGCGGTGCCCTCGATCATTTTCGGCCTGCTCGGCCTGGCGGTGTTCATCAACTTCTTCGAGGTGCCGCGCTCGGCACCGGTGCTCGGCGGTCTGGTGCTGACCCTGATGACCCTGCCCACCATCATCATTTCCAGCCGCGCGGCGATCAAGGCGGTGCCGCCCTCGATTCGGGAGGCGGCGCTGGGCGTGGGCGCGTCCAAGATGCAGACCGTGCTCGGGCATGTACTGCCGCTGGCCATGCCGGGTATGCTGACCGGGGCGATCATCGGCATGGCCCAGGCGCTGGGCGAGACCGCGCCCCTGCTGATGATCGGCATGGTGGCGTTCATCGTCGATGTCCCCACCGGCTTCACCGAGCCGGCGACAGTGCTGCCGGTACAGATCTTCCTCTGGGCCGACAGCCCGGAGCGCGCATTCGTGGAGAAGACCTCCGGGGCGATCATGGTGCTGCTGACTTTCCTGATCTTCATGAACGCCCTGGCCGTCGTGCTGCGCAAGCGTTTGGAAAGGCGCTGGTAATGGAGGAACACGAGATGACTACAGCTGTGATGAATCCGACTGCGGCAGCAGCAGCCGCGCGGCTGAACAAGGGCACCACCGCGTTGGACGAGCTGCTGGGCCAGCGCACGGTCGGCGAGCCCTTCCTCGACGCCCCCAAGGTGCGTACCCGAAAAGTCAATATCTTCTACGGCGAGACTCAGGCCATCCACGACGTCAGCCTGGATATCGGCCGTCACCAGGTGATCGCCATGATCGGGCCGTCCGGTTGCGGCAAATCCACCTTTCTACGCGCCCTCAACCGCATGAACGACACCATCGAGGGCTGCCGGGTGACCGGCGAGCTGTTGCTCGATGACCAGGATATCTATTCCCCGAAGATGGATCCGGTGGCCCTGCGGGCGCAGGTGGGGATGGTGTTCCAGAAGCCGAACCCCTTTCCCAAGAGCATCTATGACAATGTCGCCTATGGCGCCAAGCTGCACGGCCTGGCGAGCCGCAAGATCGAGTTCGACGAGATCGTCGAAACCAGCCTGCGCAAGGCCGGGCTCTGGGAGGAAGTCAAGGATCGATTGCCCCAGCCCGGTACCGGCCTGTCCGGCGGCCAGCAGCAGCGGCTGTGCATCGCCCGCGCGATCGCCATCAACCCGGAGGTGATCCTCATGGACGAACCCTGTTCGGCGCTCGACCCCATCGCCACCGCACGGATCGAAGAGCTGATCGCGGAGTTGGCGCAAAACTACACCATCGCCGTGGTGACACACTCGATGCAGCAGGCCGCCCGGGTCTCCCATCGCACGGCCTACTTTCATCTCGGCAAGCTGATCGAAGTGAACGATACCCAGATAGTGTTCACCTCGCCGCAGCATGAATTGACGGAAGCCTATATCACTGGACGTTTCGGCTGAGGAGGTCGTAATGGAAAAGGTGTCGCTCGACCAGCACATCTCGCGCCAGTTCAACGCCGAACTGGAGGATCTCAAAAGCCAGACCCTGGCCATGGGCGGCATGGTGGAGAAACAGCTTCACGACGCCATGATGGCGCTGGAGAACGCCGACAGCGAACTCGCATTGCAGGTTCTGGATGCGGAAAAGAAAATCGATGAGATGGAGCTCATCATCGATGATATTTGTACCACCACCATTGCCCGCCGTCAGCCCGCCGCGACCGATCTGCGGATGATCCTGGCGGTGAGCCGCTCGGTGCGGGATCTCGAGCGCATCGGCGACGAGGCGCAGCGCATCGCGAAAATGGCGATCGGACTCAGCGAAGAGGGCCTGTCACCGCGCGGCTATGTGGAAGCGCGCCACATAGCCAACGGTGTGCGCGAGACCCTGCGCGGCTGCCTGGATGCCTTCAGTCGCTTCGATGCCCAGGCCGCGCGCGAAACCATGGCCAAGGACAAGCAGATCGATCTCGACTACCGCTCCGCGGTGCGCGAGCTGGTGACCTACATGATGGAAGATCCGCGCAGCATCTCCCGGGTCATGAACGTGCTCTGGGCCCTGCGCGCGCTCGAGCGTATCGGCGATCACGCCAAGAACATCTGCGAACACATCGTGTTTCTGGTGGAGGGCAAGGATATTCGCCACGGTGGTCCCGACGATCAGGACTGAGTCGATCAGCGGCTGACGGCACCCAGGCGCTGCCGCGCCAGCTGGCCGACCGGCCCGTTGTCGGCAGCCGCTTCCCGATAGTAGTTGTCGGCCTGGCGGGTGGCGCCGCTTACCTGGGCAATTTCCCCCAGATACAAGCTGGCGAGCGGCGTCGGCAGTATCCGGCGGCTCTCCTCCAGATCGCGTTGCGCCTCCGCGTACTGCTTGCGCTCGAATCTCAGTGCCCCGCGCGCCAGATGGTGTTGGAAATAGCCTGGATTGCGGCTGATGGCGTTGGTGAAATCGGCGTCGGCATCCGACCATTTTTTCAGTGTCGCGTGGGCGTGGCCGCGCAGCTCCCAGAACCGGCCTGCGCCGGGCTCGATGGCGATGGCCTGATCCAGATAGGTGATGGCGCCGCGCGCATCCTTGCGTTTCAGGGCCGCTAACGCGCTCTTCTCGGCTTCATAGGCGGGAGCAGCCTTGCGCAACCGTGCGGTGGCACGCTGGTAGGCCTCGGCGTTGCGGGAGCCTCCCGAAGCGAAGTTTTGGACGTGGCGCTGATTGGCATTAACGCGCGCCTGCGACGGAGGGTGGCTGGCGAACAGTCCGCCGATGAAATCGGCGTTGCCGCCGGCAGCCAGTTTCACGAACGTTTCCTGTACGTCCACCGCGGCTTGCGGGTCGTAACCCGCGCGCGCCATGTAATCCATGCCGTAGGCGTCGGCCTCCAGCTCTGCGCCGCGGCTGTAATGCGCCATCCAGGCCCCGGCACCCAGTTGCGCAGCCTGCCCGCCCAGACTGCCGAGCCCCGCTTGCTGGCCCGCGATGCCCAGCAGCTGAGCGCCCAGACCGAGCAGTGAGCCCTTGCTCATCTGGCTGGCGCTGTGACGCGCCGCAGCATGGACGATTTCGTGGCCGACCACGGAGGCGAGCTCGGCTTCGTCGCGCAGTTCCAGCAACAGCCCGCTGTTGATCGCGATCTTGCCGCCCGGCAGGGCCCAGGCGTTGGGGACGGGGTTGTCGAGTACCACGAACTCATAAGGCAGATTCCGGTCGCTGTTGGCGGCCAGCCGGTTTCCCACCGCACGCACATAATCCTGCAAACCGGGATCGAGGTAGTAGGGTCCACCCTGGGATTGTTGCGCCGGGCCATACTGCCTTTCGCCGATACTGATTTCCTCGCTGCCCGAGACCAGCGAAAGCTCTTCGCGGCCGGTGACCGGATTGACGGCGCAGGCGCCGATGCCCAGTGACAGGGTGACAAGCAATCCGAATCTGGCAGGGGACAAGGAGATACTCCAGGGCAGGTCGCTGATGGTGGCTGACTATGATGACCCGCGTGTGGCCACCGGGGTTCCGTCACTGCACAATGGTAGCGGAATTTCCCCGGCTGGCAGGCTGGTCCGCGCTGGCTGGCGAAAACGAGGAAAGCATAATGGAAAAGCCCTTTTCGCAGGCCTGCGAGAATAACAAGGTACCCATTCTCGCGGTACTCGAACGGGTGTTTGCATCCTGCCAGAGCGTGCTGGAAATCGGCAGTGGCACCGGTCAGCACGCCGTGTACTTCGCGCCCCGCCTGCCGCAGCTGCACTGGCAACCGAGCGATGTCCCGGAGAATCTTCCGGGAATTGCGCAGTGGTGCGTCGCCGAGCCGGCGGCCAATCTGCTGCGGCCGATCGCGCTCGACGTCAGGGCACCGCATTGGGGTATTGCGCCGGTCGATGGCCTGTTCACCGCCAACACCCTGCACATCATGCCCTGGAGCGCCGCGCAGGCGTTCTTTGCCGGCTTGCCCGGCGTGCTGGCCCTGGGCGCCGTGCTCGCCGTCTACGGCCCCTTCAATTACGGGGGCGAGTACACATCGGAAAGCAACGCCCGTTTCGACCACTGGCTGAAGGCCCGCGCGCCGCACCAGGGCATTCGTGATTTCGAGGCGGTGGCTGAGCTTGCGACCGGCGCGGGACTCGAATTGCAGGAGGACAACGCGATGCCCGCCAACAACCGCTTGCTGGTCTGGCGGCGCTACACCTGAAACCGACTCAGTTGTCCCGCTGATTTTCCTGGCGATAGGGCAGTTGCGCCTGGGCGGCAGCCATGTAGTCCTGATTGTGTACGCGCTCCCGCGCGACAAAATCGGCGATGGCCGTCGCGAAGCCGCGGTGGCGAATCCAGTGCAGTGACCAGGTTTCGACCGGGGCGAAGCCCCGGGCAATCTTGTGTTCACCCTGGGCGCCGGCGTCGAATTTCGTCAGTCCGCGCCGGATCGCGTAATCGATGCCCTGGTAGTAACACAGCTCGAAATGCAGGCACTCGTATTCCTGGACGCAGCCCCAGTAGCGGCCGTAGAGCGTCTCCCGATCATGAAAATACAGGGCAGCAGCTACCGGCCTGGCGCCATCGTAGGCGACCGCCATGGCAATCTGATCCGCCAGCGTCGCCCCGATACGGTGAAAGAAATCCCGCGTTAGGTAGCCGCCAGTGCCACTGCGTTTGGCGTAGGTGTTCTGATACAGGCCGTGGAAGAACGACCACAGCTCGGTGCCGATGGTCGGGCCTTCGTGCAGGATGACCCGCAGGCCCTGCTCTGCAACCGTGCTGCGCTCGCGGCGCATCATCTTGCGTTTGCGCGACGCCAGCCCCGCGAGGAAGTGCTCGAAGCTTTCGTAACCCCGGTTGTGCCAGTGGAATTGCACGCCGGTACGCTCCAGCAGACCGCGACCGCGTAACAGCTCGCGGGTGGCTGCATCGGGAAACAACAGATGCCAGCTACTGGCACGGGTCGCTTCCGCCGCTGCGGTCACCGCCGCCAGCACTGTCGTGGCGACCTGCTCGGTATCGGCCCCGGCGGCGAGCCGCAGGCGTGGGCCGGTAATGGGCGAAAACGGGATCGCGGTCACCAGCTTGGGATAGTAAGCCAATCCGCTGCGATGGTATGCATCGGCCCAAGCCCAGTCGAACACATACTCTCCGTAGGAGTGGGTCTTTACATACAGAGGCATGAACAGGGCGCCATCCGCACTGCCGAGGTGGCGTGGTTCCCAGCCGGTATCCGCGGTAGCACTGCCACTGTCTTCCAGCGCAGACAGAAATTCAGGCGTCAGGAACGGGTAATCGGACAAGGGGTAGGATCCGGGCAGGCGACCGGCCTGGACCCTAACACCCTGTCGGCGTGGGTTCAAATTCGCAGCGGAAGGTGCTGCCTTTGCCGGGAGTACTGCGGATTTCCAGATGTCCGCCATTGCGCAGCAGCGAATGCTTGACGATGGCGAGACCGAGACCGGTGCCGCCGGAACTGCTGGCCCGACTGCCCTCGACGCGGTAGAAGCGTTCGGTCAGACGCGGAAGATGGCGGGCATCGATGCCGATCCCGTTGTCGGTCACCTCGACCCACGGACGGCCGTTGTCGTTGCCGGCGCGCACCCCTACCGTACAGCCCTGCGGATTGTGCTTGACCGCGTTGTACACCAGGTTGGCGAAGGCGCTGTGCAGCTCGCGCGCCGCGCCCAAGGCGATCAGACCGTCGGGACAGTCGAGCTCGATGTGGTGCATGCTGCCGCCGAGCGCACGCGCGTTCTCCACGATCCCGCCGAGCAGTGGCTTGAGCGGCACGGGCTCGGTTCGCGTGGGCAGGGCGGTCGACTCCAGTTGCGACAGGGTCACCAGATCCTCGGTGAGCAGCGTCAGGCGCCGGGCCTGCTCGGTCATCTGCCCCAGCGCCTTGCGCCAGCTTGCCGGCACCTCGGCGTCGCTGTCGCCCAGGGTTTCGAGATAACCGGTGAGGACGGTGAGCGGCGTGCGCAGCTCATGGGAGATGTTGGCCACGAACTCCTTGCGCATCTGTTCGAGATGGCGGAGCCGGGAAATGTCCTGTACCACCAGCGCCACTTCGTTGTCGCCGAAGTGGTTGGCACTGAACTGCAAAATCCGGTTTGGGTCGTTGGGTGCTTCGAGCTCCACCGGTTCGTTGAAGAGGCCCGCGCGGATAAAGGCCACAAAGGCGGGTGCCCGCACCAGGTTGATGATGGGCTCGCCCTCATCCCCGCTTTGCAGGCGCAGCAGTTTTCCCGCCGCCGGGTTCCACCATTCCAGGGTGCGGTCAGCGTCGAGAATCACGATACCTTCGTCCAGGGCATCGGTGATCCGTCGTATGCGCGTCAGCAGGTTGAGGCGATCCTGGCGATGGCGGTTGACGCGCTGGCGCAGCCGGTACAGGTGGTCGGAGACCTCGCCCCAGACGCCGGATGCCGGTGGCGGAAAGTCGCGACCACCCAGCGCCAGCCAGCGATTGAGGCGGTGGATCCGGTGCAGGGTCCAGAGCATGTAAAGGCTGCCACCGGCAATCAGGGTCGGCAGCGCGTAGCCGTTGAAATAGCCGGCAATGAGCAACAGCAACGCCAGCAGGGCGATGCGTTGCAGTTCATTGCGCAGGCCCGGAGTGAGCACTAACTGGCAACCAGCTTCTCTGAAAACCGGTAGCCGGCACCGCGCACCGTCTGGATAAAACGATCATGGCTGCCGAGCGCTTTGCGCAGGCGACGGATATGGACATCGACGGTGCGCTCATCCATGTACACGTTGCCGCCCCAGACGTGGCTGAGAATCTGGTCGCGGGAGTACACCCGGTCCTGGTGCGTGAGGAAAAATCCCAGCAACCGGTATTCGGTCGGTCCCATGGCGACGGGCACACCGGCGCGGGTGACGTGATGGCTCACGGGGTCGTAGACCAGGCCCTGGACCTCGATGGGCGATTCGCTGACCTCCTGCTCGCGGCGGCGCAGCAGGGCGCGAATGCGCGCGATCAGCGCACGCGGGGAAAACGGCTTGGTGATGTAATCGTCGGCGCCGGCATCGAGACCCTGCACCTGATTGTCCTCCTCCGTCTTGGCCGTGAGCAGGATCACCGGCAAATTGGCGGTGAGCTCGTCGCGGCGCAAGCGGCGCAGCAATTCGAGTCCGCTGGTTTCCGGCATCATCCAGTCGAGCAGTACGAGGTCCGGCTGCTTGTCGATGATCAGGGCGTGGGCAACGCGGGCGTTCTTGGCCCGCAGACATTCAAAGCCTGCAACTTCAAGGGCCACCGCAATCATGTCGCGGATGGCGGGTTCGTCATCGACTACCAGAATGCTGGCGTCAGCCATGGCGTTGGTGCTCCTCGGGATTCCCGCTGCCCATTTGATGACGGGGCCGTGTCAGTATTATGACAGCCGGTGTGCGGAATCGCCGTCACTACCCGGGGCGCAGGGGCCAATGGTAGTCGAGCAGCAGGAACAGAAAGAGTGTCGCGCCGGCCCGGTTGTTGCCGAGAAAGGCGCGAAAACACCCGTCGCGATCGCGCTGGCAGGCCAGCCGATGCTGGTGAAAAAACCACAGCGCCATCACCCCCAGCCCCAGGTAATACCAGAGGCCGCGATCAAAACTGCTGCCGGTCAGCGCGAATGCCAGCAGCGCCAGCGCCTGGAGTACACCGATGATGAGCAGGTCGTCCGCGCCGAACAAAATCGCGGTAGATTTGACGCCCTGCTTGAGGTCGTCGTCGCGATCCACCATGGCGTAGTAAGTATCGAACGCCACGGTCCACAACATTACCCCGGCATAGAGCGACCAGGCGGCGGCCGGCACCGCGCCAGTCTGGGCGGCAAAGGCCATGGGGATGCTCCAGGCCCAGGCGGCGCCCAGCACGAACTGGGGCAGGTGGGTGTAACGCTTGGCGAACGGGTACAGGGCCGCCAGCGCCGCGCCGCCAAAAGACAGCAACAGGGTGAGCCGGTTGGTGAGCAGCACCAGTAGAAAGGCCACCAGACAGAGTCCCGCGAACAGCCATAGCGCCTCGCGCGGCGTCACCCGGCCGGTGGCCAGCGGCCGCTCGCGGGTGCGAGCGATCGCACCGTCGATGTGGCGATCCGCATAGTCGTTGATCACGCAGCCGGCGGCGCGCATCAGCGCGACGCCCAGCACGAAGATCACCAGCACATCCCAATCGGGCATCCCGCCGGCGGCAAACCACAGCGACCAGAGCGTCGGCCAGAGCAGGAGCAGGGTGCCGATGGGGCGGTCGAGCCGCATCAGGCGCGCAAAATCGGGCAGGCGCTGGAAGGCGATCGGCATGGGAAATCCCGGATAGGTGTGGCGACAGTTTAGGGCTGGAAGCCGGGCAAGAACATTTCCG
>JBKHWK010000036.1:0-15839 GCA_046566625.1 Gammaproteobacteria bacterium | reverse complement strand
CGGCCTTGGAGACGATCTTCTGCGCCAGCACGACGATATCGCCGGCTTGCAGCACGGCATCCATGCGCGCCAGTCCGTCCAGTACCAAACCGGCCAGATCGGCGCCGGGCGCAACCCGGGGAATGCCCGGCAGCGCCATCAGTTGCATGACGAAAACCGCGCCGTGCGACGGACGACAGCCAAGCTCACGCCTGGGGCGTGCCTGTGATGCGGAAGCCCGCACCCGGAATCTTGTAGCGACGGTTGAGCGTAATCAGCACCGAAGTCAGCGCCTCGGCCACCACCGAGTTGGCGATGGGCCCGGCGTGCCAGCCTTTCATGCCGGCGGCAGCGACCAGCGCCAGCACCGCCGTGCAGGCCTCGGCATCATTGCCGCACACCAGCACATCGCAGTCGGGATCGTGCGCCGGGTCTTCGAGATGGGCCGCCGCGACGTTCTGGAACGCCGACACCACCCGCACGCCCTCGCCCACAATCGCCTGCGCGATCTGGCCGGCGCTGCCGCCCGCGGGCAACTGCACGGTGCCGACCTTGGGCGGCACCAGCGGGACGGTGACATCGACCAGAATCTTGCCCTGCACCGCGGCCTTGATGGCCTCAAGCGTCGGCGCCTGATTGGCGAAGGGCACCGTCAGCACCACGATGTCGCCAGCCCGCGCCGCCGCCTCGTTGTCCAGACCGCGCACCTTGCCCGCCAGCCCCTTGGCAGCCAGCTCCGTTGCGGCCTGTTCGGCTTTGTCAGCGCTGCGCGAGCCGATGATGATGGAGTAGCCGGCGCGCGCCCAGCGAAAGGCGAGGCCGCCGCCGAGATCGCCGCTGCCACCGAGAATCGCCAGAGTCGGCTTGGAGTCGCTCATGCCAGATGTCCTGTACGGATGGGTGATTGATTGAAAGCTGGCCCGACCGGGACGCTGCCGGCCGGGCAGATCAGTGGATCAGCCTTTGAGCCGGGGCATCACCGCGCGGGCGAATAATTCCATGCTGCTGCGGGTGCATTCGGGGTCCATCCCCGGCAGCGCCATCATCAGCACCAGATGGGTTGCGGGTGTCACCTCCAAAAACGCGCGGAGCCCCTGATACACCTGCTCGGGGTCGCCAATCATAGCAGGGCGGCCCATCACCTCGGCAACGCGCCCGGCCATGAACTCCTCCGCCGGCGGCACCGCCATGGTCGCCAGGGCATCGCCGTTCTCATCCCCGGACTCCTCAGCCCAGGCCTGATATTCGCGGATGACATGATGGATCGCGCGGCCGCATTCCCGCCACGCCTGCTCTTGGGTATCCGCCACATAGACCACCGCGAGCTGGCCGATATGGTGATCCTCGGCGCGGCGGCCATTGGCCGCGAGCGCGGCCAGATAGCGTTCGCGGTGACCCGGCGCGCCGATGGAGGCGAGATGGCAGCCGAGCTGCGCGGCACGCTCCAGCGCCCGGTCGCCCCTGGCGCCGACCCAGATCGGCAGCTGGCGCTGAGCCGGCGGTGGCGTGATGCGGACTGCCTCGAACTGGTTGAAGCGCCCATCAAGGGACAGGGTTTCGCCCGCCAGCAGGCGCTGGATCACCGGCAGGGCTTCCTGAAAGCGGGCCGCGCGCTCGGAGCTGGGCACACCCATGCCGGTGAACTCGCCAGGCCGGTAGCCGAGGCCGACGCCCAGATCGAAGCGCCCGCCGGAAATCACATCGACCGTCGCCGCATCCTCGGCGACCCGCACCGGATTGTGCAGCGGCAGCAGCATCACATAGGTGCCGATGCGGATGCTGCGCGTCAGCGCCGCTATTGCCGCCGCGATGGGCAGCAGCGACGGCGAATAGCCGTCGTCCACAAAGTGGTGCTCACTGAGCCAGACGTGGTCGTAACCCAGCTCCTCCGCGGCAACGGTCAGGTCGAGCTCGTCGGCGTAGGTCGTGGTCCAGGGCACCCGGTTGAACGCCGGATTGCGAAACGAAAACAGGATACCGATATCCATTGCCCGCTCCTCTTATGATTTTCTGCGGTTGTGGTGTGTCTGCTATGGTAGCGCCAAACACCGGCCACAGGCCGCAACCACATCCAAATAACCAGGGGGGATCGACCATGAAACTCGGACTGATGACCGGCTATTCCGGCAACAAGGTGAAGGTGCCGCTGGATGTAATCCGCCACGCCGAGAACCTGGGCTACGACTCGGTGTGGACCGCCGAAGCCTACGGCTCGGACGCGGTGACCACCGCGGCCTGGATTCTCGCCAACACCACCCGCATCCGCGCCGGCACCGCCATCATGCAAATGCCGGCACGCACCCCGGCGATGGCGGCGATGACCGCCATGACCCTGTCCCACCTCTCCGACAACCGCTTCATCGTGGGGCTGGGCGCCTCCGGTCCCCAGGTGGTCGAGGGCTGGCACGGCGTGGCCTACGGCAAGCCGGTCACGCGGCTGAAGGAATACATCCAGATCATGAAACAGATTTTCGCCCGCGAAGCGCCGGTCAGTTTCGACGGAGAAATGTACCAACTGCCCTATCGCGGACCGGGCGCGACCGGCCTCGGCAAGCCGCTGAAAAGCATCCTCCACTGCGACGCCCCGATCCCGATCTACAGCGCCAACATCACGCCCGCGGGCGTCAAGGCGGCCGCCGAAGTGGCCGACGGATTCTTCCCGGTGTGGATGGACCCGGAGCGCTTCGATGTCTTCGAAAAACCCATCCAGGAAGGCTTCGCTGCCGCCGGCAAGGGCAAATCACTGAAGGACTTCGATGTCGCACCTTTCGTGCGCGTGGTGATCGGCGACGATCTGGCCGCCTGCATGAAACCGCTGAAAAACAACCTCGCGCTCTACATCGGCGGCATGGGCGCGCGCAGCAAGAACTTCTATAACGACTACGCCAAACGCCTGGGCTACGAAGCAGCCGCGGTAAAAATCCAGGATCTGTATCTGGAAGGCCGCAAGGAAGAAGCCGCCGCCGCCGTACCGGATGCCCTGGTCGACGCCTGCAATCTGGTCGGCCCACCGGCGCGCATCCGCGACCGTGCCCAGCGCTGGGCCGCAGCCGCCAAGCGCGGCCAGGTCGGCACCCTGCTGCTGTCCGACGCCAATACCCAGGCGGTGGAACTGATGGCGGAGATTTTCGGCTGAGATGATACGAACCTGTCCCGCGATCCGTCACGCCACCAGCCTGGGGTGCACAAACCATGAATGATCCCCAAGGCATCCGCATTTCCAAGCTGATGGCCGAGCGCGGCCTGTGTTCGCGACGCGAAGCGGATGCCTACATCGAGCGCGGACTGGTATTCGTGAACGGCGAGCGGGTGACGGAGCTCGGCACCCGCGCCGCGCCGGATGCGGTGATCACGCTGGGGGCGCAGGCGCAGGCCAGTCAGGCGCGGCAGGTCACCATTCTGCTGCACAAGCCCATCGGCTATGTTTCCGGCCAGGCGGAAGACGGCCATCAACCCGCCGTCACGCTGATCTCGGCGCAGACCCAGGCGCCCGGCGACAAGCTGCGGTTTCAAATGAGCCATCTGAAAGGTCTTGCCCCCGCCGGCCGACTCGATATCGATTCCACCGGACTGCTGGTCCTGACCCAGGATGGCCGCGTGGCACGCCAACTGGTCGGCGAGAATTCGACCGTGGAAAAAGAATATCTGGTGCGCGTGGAAGGCAATCTCGACCGCCCATCGTTGGCGCTGCTCAACCACGGCCTCGAACTGGACGGCAAACAACTGCGTCCGGCCAAGGTGAGCTGGGCCAATCCGGAACAACTGTGTTTCGTGCTCCGGGAAGGCCGCAAGCGCCAGATCCGCCGCATGTGCGAGCTGGTGGGCTTGCGGGTCACCGGACTCAAACGCGTGCGCATCGGCCGCGTGCGGCTGGGGAACTTGCCGATCGGGCAGTGGCGATTTTTGCGGGAGGATGAAACGTTTTAGTGATCGTCGGCAACGCGTATCCGAACTGGTGTTCCGCCTTGACCCGTGACCGTTACGCCGGTCACCCGGCGCTCCCGCGTATCTCGACGACTCCCTGCGCCGCCAAGGCGCCGATGCGGTCTTCCGCGTAACCCAGCTCGCGCAAAATCGCCGCGCTATCGGCGCCCAGTTCCGAACCCACATGGGCCGGCACCTTGTCCGAACCCTGAATCCAGAACGGGCTGTTGACGGCCTGCCCGCGGCCATGGGTGTGGCCCTCGACCTTGATGAACATGTCGTTCTGCAGGGCTTGCGGGTCGTCGATGACTTCCTCCATGGTTGCCACGACGCTGAAGGTTATGCCCTGGTCACGCAGGCGTTGGCGCCATTCTGCACAGGGGCGGGTCTTGAATACCTCGGCCAGCACCGCGCCGAGCTCCTTTGCATGTTTGAAGCGCGCCGCAATGTCGGCAAAGCGCGGGTCCGCCGCGAGGTCGGGGCGCTCGATCGCAGTCAGGAAGTTGGCCCAGTGTTTGTCTTCCTGAAGCACGATCAAGGAAACCCAGCGGTCGTCCAGGGTTCGGTAGTAATTGATCAGCGCACTGCCGGGGGCGGCCGGATTCAGCCGCCGATAGGGTTTGGTGCCCGCCAACAGACCGGCCAGCGCACTGGACGCCGCCCAGAGTCCGTTCGCCAACAGGCTGGTGCTGATTTTGCTGCCCTGGCCGGTGCGCTCGCGCTTGTAGAGTGCGGTCATCACCGCGGCATAGAGTGTCATTGCGCTGGGGTGATCGCCCATCGCGGGCGATGGCATCGACGGTTCGCCATGCATGGTGCGCACCGCGTCCATCAGGCCGGTGCGCGCCCAATAGGCGTTGCCGTCGAAGCCGGGCGTATTGATGTCATCGCCCTGCTCGCCGTACCCGGTGACCTGCCCGTAAATGAGCCGGCTGTTTTCTGGCACCAGATCTTCGAAGCGAATTTTCAGGCGCTCCAGCACATTGGGCGGGAAGTTGGTGATCAGCACATCCGTGTCCCTGACCAACCTGAGCAGGATTTCGCGACCCTCGGCGGTTTTCAGATCGAGCGCCAGGCTGCGCTTGTTGCGATTGTCCTGCTGCCAGGGGTAGGCGAAGTTAAGGCGCATGAAGGGAGGCGATTTATGCGCGTGGCGCAGCGGGTCGCCCCGCCCGGGGGTTTCGACCTTGATCACCTCGGCACCGAAATCGGACAGGATGGCGGCAGCGCCGGGTCCAAAAACGTAAGTGGCGAGTTCAAGAACCTTGATGCCACCGAGCAGCGGTGTCGAGTCAGTCATGAGCGGGATTCCTTGGGTGTCGTGATAGGTGTTTCCGGACGCGATGCGCCGGGGGGATGGCAGGGAGACTGCCGCGCAGCGCCACAATTTGTTTTACAGGCTCGTCTTTCTTCGTGCAAGTTTTCAGGATGCCCGTCCGACCTGAGCCAGCTACCTGTACGGATTTACACGCGCTCGCGCCGCCTCGCATCGCTCCCCTACGCCACTCCATCAACAACCAGCCAATACCGGGAGTACCGCCGCCGGATAGAACCCAGACCCATACCGCCCGACTCTCGGGTTTTTCCGCTGTCCCCGCCGCAATGTCTCCGTACAATGCCGCCTTTTGCGCCCCGTCCTGCCCCAAAGGAGTGCCGATGTCCGAAGCCATCATCTCCACCCAGGCGCCAGCCGCCAACGGCAAGGCCCGGGTGTTGCTCGCCAGCATGATCGGCACCGCCATCGAGTTTTTTGACTTCTACATTTACGCCACTGCCGCGGTACTGGTTTTTCCGAAGCTGTTTTTCCCGGCCGGGGATGCCACCACGGCGATGCTGCAATCCCTCGCCACCTTTGCCCTCGCCTTCTTTGCGCGTCCGCTCGGCTCCGCATTGTTCGGGCATTTCGGCGACCGTGTCGGCCGCAAGGCCACCTTGGTGGCGGCGCTGCTGACCATGGGCCTGTCGACGGTGATCATCGGCATGCTGCCCACCTATGCCCAGATCGGCGTCGCGGCGCCCCTGTTGCTGGCGCTGTGCCGCTTTGGACAAGGACTGGGATTGGGCGGGGAATGGGGCGGCGCGATTTTGCTGGCCACCGAAAATGCACCGCCGGGTCGGCGCGCCTGGTACGGAATGTTTCCGCAACTGGGCGCGCCCATAGGTTTCATCCTCTCCGGCGGCTCGTTTCTGTTGCTCACGCACTACCTCAGCGATGCGCAATTCTTTAGCTGGGGCTGGCGAGTACCTTTTCTGGCCAGCAGCATCCTGGTGGTGGTCGGCCTGTGGGTGCGCCTGAATCTCCAGGAAACTCCGGTATTTCGGCATGCACTCGCGGCCCAGGAGCGCGAACGGCTGCCGGTACTCACGGTGTTGCGCGATCACGGGGGCATGTTGGTGCGCGGTACGTTGATGGCGCTGTGCACATTTGTGCTGTTTTATCTGATGACGGTATTCACCCTGACCTGGGGCACCACCACGCTGGATTTTTCCCGCGAGCGGCTCTTGCTGATCCAGCTCTTTGGAATTCTGTTTTTTGGACTCGGTATCCCGATTTCGGCGCATCTCGCCGATCGCCACGGCCGCCGACGGGTGCTGATGGCCGCGACCATCGCGATCGCACTGTTTGGCCTGCTGTTCGCGCCCCTGCTCGGTGCCGGCAGCGAGGCGCGGCTGATCCTGTTCATGGCCCTCGGGCTGGGCCTGATGGGCCTCACCTATGGCCCGCTCGGCACCATGTTGAGCGAGCAGTTTCCGACCATGGTGCGCTATACCGGCGCTTCACTCACCTTCAACCTGGCGGGCATTTTCGGCGCCTCCCTGGCGCCCTACATCGCGACCTGGCTCGCTACCCAGCACGGCGTGCACACGGTGGGCTGGTATCTTTCGGGCGCCGCGCTGCTTACGCTGTGCGCTTTATGGGGATCGCGGGAAACCCGGGACGATGCCTGACGAACCAGCAGCTTGCTAACGTCGCGTGACGGCCAGCCGCGAGGCGCACGGTCGCGCGTAGATGCTGTCTTCAGCGAATACCGAGTCGATCAGGTAGGGATTAAGGACGTCATCGCAACTTCGGCAGCAGCTTTCAACTGCTTGATGGCCTGGATGTGTTCGATACGGGTGATCCGTTTTTCGAGTTCAGCGTACCCCGATAGTGCGCGCCAAAATACTCAGTCGCTTCACGCACAAGGGGTGACAGTTGCCTGCCACCCCTTGCGACTTTCATCCGTCCGCCACGATTGGCGTCAGACTGCCTTACCTGTGTACTGCCATTTCTTGAGTGCCGGCAGCACTTTTTCCGCGAACAGCGTCATGCCCGTCTTCACATAGTCGTAGTCCATGCCCGCGTAGGTGAAGAAGCAGTTGAGTTCCAGTGGGCCGACGATGTCTTCGATACCCTTGAGCTTTTCGAGGCACTGATCGGGTGTGCCATAAATCTGTTGTTCCACATACTGCTCGGTGACGCGATCGGCATTTTCGCGCATGGCGACGGCGGAGCGTCCGTAGTGTTCGTAGCCCTTGATGTTATCGAAATGTTCACCTTTCATTTCGTAATGCTTCATGGCCGACTCCCAGTAGTCGCCCATGTACTTGTGCGCCATGTCCTTGGCACGACCGGGGTCCTTGTCACAGATCGTGAAGATGTTGGCCGAAGTCGGCGGCGCCGGACGGTTGTGCTGCTTCTCGAACAGCTCGCGATACAGCTTGATGTCCTTCGCGCGCTGGTTCCAGGGACCAACCGCGAAGGTCATCATGGTGCCACCCAGCCGTGCCGCGTGGGGGACGGTATCCGGCGACATTGAGACAATATAGGTGCGATCCTTGAACGTCTTGAACGGCGCCGGACGAAGAGCGACGCGGATTTGTTTGAAGAACTCGCCGTCATGCGCATCCATGTAACCGGTCTCGAGCGCATTCAGAATCATGGGTGCCGATTCGTTGAAGCGATCCCGCGAGCTGTCCATGCTAATACCGAAGCCGTCGTATTCGACGCGGCCGAGACCACGACCGAGACCGACGATTACACGGCCGTTGGACAGGTTATCGAGCATCGAGATGTCGGTGGCGATGCGCAGCGGGTCCTTGTGCCAGGGCAGAATCAGCGCAGCGGTTCCCAGCTTGATGGTCTTGGTTTTGCCCGCCATGTAGGTAAGAAACTGCAACGGGTTCGGACACATGGTGTAGTTGGTGAAATGGTGCTCCACACCCCAGATCGAGTTGAACCCGAGCGGCTCGGCCAATTCCGCGATGGCCACTTCTTTCTGGTAAATCTCAAGATCGCTCAGAGGCTGATTGTGGCTGCTCTGAAAAGCCATGACGACGCCGACATCCATAATGCTTACCCTTTGGTTGATGAAAACCTTGTTAACGAAAAAAATCTCTCCCGGTTAGCGATGAACGCAGCGGCTCATGCCAGGCCCTGGGCTCGTGCTGACAGCGGGTTCGGGTCCGCCGCACCCTGAACATACATTTTCTCATGCCAATTCTTGACGGCGCGTACGCCGATCAACCCGATGGAACAGCCGGGCTTAGTTGAGCCAAGGCGCTGACCAGCCAGGAACTCTCTGAATTGTCGCATACCAATGCCTACCGGACAGCCGTCGGGCCACAGGCGGGGCACAAGGTGTTTACCCGGCAGACGCTACCGATAGGCTACGAGCCATTCGATGACGGGGCACAGAAGCTAGCTGGGCATTAGCTGCATGTCTGCGTGGCGGCGTGCGAATGAACACAAGGAGCTGGAACGGCCCTGTCGCCACATCGGCCGCCCGGCAGTGTCGGATAAGCAGCTGGCCGAAAAATAAGCGGTCGGCAGCGCACCCGAAGAGCGGCCGGGACAGAGGTGGTGGCCCTACCCGGCTGCCAGCAGCAAATGAAAACGAAACTCCGCACCCTGACCCTGTGCGCTTTGTACCTGGATATCGGTGTCGTGTAGCCGCAGAATGCGCCGCGCAATCGCCAGCCCCAGCCCGCCCCACGGGCGGGCGGGATCGCGATGGTTCGTCAGAAAATCCTGGTCAAACAGTCGCGCCAGCAGGTCCGGCGTCATCCCCTCGCCGGTATCGCGTACCTGCACACGCACCCGTGCACCGTCGCGATCGGCGCGAATATGCACCTCACCCCCTCGCTGGGTGTGACGCAAGGCGTTGTCCAGCAGGTTGACCAGAACGCGCTCGATCAGGCCGATATCCGCGCGCACGCGTTCCGCGTCGGGCTGCACTTCAGCACGCAGACTGACGCCACGCTGCTGCGCGATCAACTCGAATTTCTGCACTACGTCCTGCACCAGATCGAGCAAGGGAAAGGGCTCGACATTGGCTTGCACTTCGTCACATTCCAGTTTGGCGAGCTGCAAAAGTTCGTCCGACAACCGGCACAGTTTGCGACATTGTCGCGCCGCCACGCCGACGTAACGCAGTCGGTCCGCTTCAGTCAGACTGTCCAGCTTGCGCTCCAGCAAATCGAGGTAGCCGCGCAGCGAGGTCAGCGGCGTACGCAGATCGTGCGACACCGCCATCACCATGTCGCGCCGCTGGCGATCCTTCTGCAGAATGGTTTGAATCTGCTCGCTGATACGGGTAGCCATCGCATTGAACGCCTGCGCCAGGCGACTGATTTCATCGCGCACCGGCACTCGGCCGAGCGGGTCGCCAGACTGCACCGAGTGCGCCAGCGCATCCACCTCGACGGTCAAGGCGCGCAGCGGACGGGTCAGCACCCTGAACAGACCGACCCCCGCTCCGACTGCCAGCAGCAAGGCGCCGCCCAGCAGCGCGCCAAGCGTGGCAAGACTGTAGCCGCCCGCCAGCTGTTCGGCCAGATCGCGCCGGTCTTCGCCCGTCAACACCACATAGACATAGCCGGTGGTCTGGCCATTCGCCTGCAAGGGCGCGACCGAGAAAATCCGCGTGGCGTCGGGTGATTTGGGATCATCGGCGCGCAGCGGCAAACGTGCGCCAGCGAGAAAATGCTGCAAGGGCGCCAGGCTGACCGACTGGCGCAGCACTTTGGCATCAGGCTGGGCATGGCCGCGCACCTGCCCCTGCGCATCCAGTAAATACGCCTCAACGTTGGGATTCACCACCATCAGCATGTGAAACAAGGCTTCCAGCTGTGCCGGATCTGGCGCGCCTGTGTGATCCACCAGCGGCAGGTGGTCGCGGATATACATGGCGATACTGCTGGAAAGTTTCTGGCTGATTTCTTCGTGGTACAGCTCGTTCGCGTGGCGCGTGATCAACAACATCGCGCCGCCAAACACCAGCAGCAGCATCACCAGCACCATCGTCAACCGCCCGTGCAGGCTGTTCACCATGCCTATTCTCCTTCGACCAGTTTGTAGCCCACGCCCCACACGGTGAGCAGACGGGTGGGCTGGGCGGGATCGCGCTCGATCTTCTGGCGCAGGCGGTTGATGTGCGTATTCACGGTGTGCTCATAACCGGCGTGGTTATATCCCCACACGCGTTCAAGCAAATCAACGCGCGAAAACACCTGTCCTGGATGTCGCGCAAAATGCAGCAGCAAATCGAATTCGCGCGCCGTCAGCGCCAGCGGTTGCTCGTGCAGTCGCACCTCGCGCGTGACCGGGTCCAGATACAGGCTGCCACACGCAATCGCGCCGGCTGCCTGACGCGCACTGTGCCCCAGCGCCGCCTCACGGCGAAACAGCGCGCGCATCCGTGCCACCAGCTCCAGCGGTGAAAAAGGTTTGGCAATGTAATCGTCCGCCGCCAACTCCAGCCCGAGAATGCGTTGCGACTCGGCACCGCGCGCGGAAATGATGATGACCGGGGTGTACCCTGCCTGCGCCCGCGCCTGGCGGCATAAATCGAGGCCACTGACTCCGGGCAGCATGATGTCGAGCAGCAGCATGTCATAGCCACCACACCTCAAGCGCTCGCTCGCCGCGTCACCATCGGCAAGATGCTCGACCCGATAGCCTTCCTCCAACAGATGGATGGCGAGCATATCGGCTATATCGGGGTCGTCTTCAACTACCAGAATGGTCTTGCTGTCGAGGGCGGCCATGGCGGCTTGCTGTCCTAATCTCCCTAACAGGCCACCATTATGCGCGCGCCGTCAGCGCATAAAAAATCACAAAAAGTTGAACCTTTGTTTATCCCGTCGTCATCTGTGTGGCCGGCTTTGCGTGAAAGATCGCCCTGTCTGGCCAAGGGCTGGATACCCCACTACTTTAACGATTTAAAGGAGTCATCATGACGACGCACTTTCCATCAAGGCTTTCCGTGCTGGCCGCCTCGCTGACTTTACTTGCCGGCGCAGCAAGCCTGAGCACCCCAACCCTGGCCGACAGTGGCGCACGCGCATACGAAGTCACCATCACCAATCTCACCCGGGGGCAGCAATTTACGCCCATTCTGGTGGCCAGCCATCGCGCGGGCGTCAAACTGTTCGAGTTCGGACAGCCCGCGTCGGCGGAGTTGGAAGCTCTGGCTGAAAACGGGAACACTACCCCATTCGCGGCCACGCTAGGTGGCAACCCGGATGTACTCGATGTGACCGACACCGGCGGACTGCTGGACCCGGGTCAATCCGTCACGGTCCAGGTCGAGACGAATGGCCGCTACGATCACCTCAGCGTCGCGTCCATGCTCATCCCCACCAACGACGGGTTCTTTGCACTGAATGGGGTAGAAGGCCCTGAAGGCGGGCACAGCCGCACGTTCTATTCGGGCGCCTACGACTCGGGCAGCGAACGCAACGACGAAAGCTGCGCCAGCATTCCGGGGCCGTTCTTTGAGGAATGCGGCGGTCCTGGCGGCGGCGGGGCCCCCGACGGCGGCGAGGAAGGCTTTGTTCATGTTCACGCGGGAATTCACGGCATCGGCGATTTAGAGGCTGCCGAACGCGATTGGCGCAACCCGGTCGCCCGCATCGTGGTTCGCCAGGTGCGCTGATCGGGCGTTCAGTGCGGCGAAGCCTGAATAGGGCTTCGCCGCACCGGGGACGTCGATCAGCCTGCGGTCAGTAGCGGTATCACCACTGCGAAACTGCGTGTCACGGCAAGAGTTTCGCAAGCCTTGTGCTCATGACGCGCTACAAAGTTGGCACCACCCATGTGATGTCACTCCGGCGAAGCGGGGCAAAAGGGGGAACAAGGCTTTTTTTCCGCACACTTCAGTCCACACCCTTGGGCTTCTGCTGGTTCATGAAGCCGAACATGTAGCCCGCGATGCGGCGGATCTGAATTTCATCCGCACCCTCGGTGATGCGATAGCGCCGGTGGTGACGATAGATGTGCTCGAACGGCTTGTGACGCGAATAGCCCAAACCGCCGTGCACCTGCATCGCCCAATCGGCGGCCTCGCAGCACAGGCGGTTGGCGGTGTAGTTGCACATCGATACCTTGTCGGATACCGAGAAATTGCCGTACTTGTCCATGCTCCAGGCGGTCTTGTGAATCAGCGCGCGCAGCATTTCGGCGCGGGTCTGCAACTCGACGAGCGGGAACTGGATGCCTTGATTGGATGACAGCGGTTTGCCGAAAGGCTTGCGCTCCTTGGCGTAGGCGACCGCCTGATCGATACAGAACTGCGCCGCGCCCAGGCTGGATGCCGCCTGGCGGATGCGGTTCTCGTTGAAGAAATGCTGCACTACCTGCAGGCCGCGCCCTTCGCCGCCGAGGATCGCACTGTGCGGCACGCGGACATTGGTCAACGAGACGCGGCCGTGATCGGTCGGCATATTGAAGGTCCACAGCATCTCCTCGATCTTCAGGCCCGGCGCGTTCATCGGCACCAGAAACGCAGTGATGCCCAGACCATCCCCCGCCTTGCCGGCGGTGCGGGCGTACACCAGATCATAGGGCGCCTTGTGAATGCCGGTGTTCCAGGTCTTTTCGCCATTGATGATCCACTCGTCACCCGTGCGTACCGCGGTGGTTTCCATATGGGTGGCGTCGGAGCCGTGATTGGGTTCGGTGATGCCGTAAGCAAAGCTCTTCTTGCCCTCCATCAGGTCGTCGACCCACTCGGCTTTCTGCTCTTCGGTGCCATAGGCGAGCATCAGCAACAGGCCGACATTGTTGCCGACGATGGAGTGTTCGTTCTGCAAGTCGTTGTGCAGCCCAAGGCCCTTTTTCGCCAGGTGCTCGCGGATGATGGCCATGCCCAGATTGGTGCCGTCGCGACCGCCGTACTCCTTGCCCACGGGATAGCGATAGTGCCCGGCGGCATCGGCGAGGCGCTTGGCTTTTTCGAGCAGCGCTTCCCACTCGGCGTTGGGCAGGCCGCCGCGCTCCCAGTCGGTGCGCGCATCCTCGCGGCGGTGGTCGAAGAAGCGGATATTGTCGTCCTGGTTTTCCAGGGGTTTGATCACGCGCTCGATAAAGTCATCGAGTTCGAGCAGATAATCGGCAAGGTCCTGGGGTATATCGAAGTTCATGGTGTCGCCTCGGTGAGCAATTGACGAAGAATCAGCGCGTATTACTTGAACAGGTGCATGGCGAGGCCGACGTCCCGGCCGGCCTCCAGCGCCTGAGCAAACGGCAGATCGGCGGCGCGGCGAATCAGCTGCTTGGTCAGGCGCAGCGCATCGTGATTGAAGCCCGCAAGCTGCTCGGCCAGGGCGCTGGCGGTAGCCAGCAGCTCATCGGCCGGCACGATGCGATTGATCATCCCGAATGCCAGAGCCTGGTGGGCATCGATGTTGTTGCACAGGGTCAGCAGTTCGAACGCCGCCTTGCGGCCGATCTGATGCACCAGCGTCGGCGCCACGCCCGCCGCGGCCATGCCGAGTTTGACTTCGGGATAGCCGAACATGGCGTTGTCCGCGGCCACCACCAGATCGCAGCTCACCGCGAGATTGCAGCCGCCGCCCATCGCATAGCCCTGTACCGCGGCGATCACCGGCGTGTCCATGCGCTGGATGGTGCCGTAGAAACGGACGGTTTCGTCGAGACGTGTGGCGATCTGATGGGCCGAGGGCGCCGCGTTTTCGGAGGCTTCGCTACCCGCCGCTCCATTGGTCGGCTTGCCACTGCCCAGGTCCGCCCCGGCACAGAATGCGCGCCCGGCGCCAGCCAGCACGATCACCGCCACGTTGCGATCAGCTTCGGCGGTGCGCAGCGCAGCGGCGAGTTGTCCCACCAGCGCGTCGTTCATCGCATTGAGCTTTTCGGGACGGTTCATGGTCAGGTAGCGGATCGCGCCGGTGTCGCGGGTCAGAATCAGTTCGCTCATGGGATTTCCTCTGTATAAAAAATCGCGCCGCAGGTCGGGACGCCGGCCCGCAGTTGCTTACTGGCTAATGCTAAAAGTTGTTGATGGTCGCAAAGCGATCGCAGTGGTACGCGCCATCGCCCAGAGTGGTTTCCAGGGCACGGGCGCGCTTCATGAAAAAGCCGATCTCTTCCTCATCGGTCATGCCGATGCCGCCGAACATCTGAATGGCTTCGCGGCCGACCAGGTTGGCCACATCCGAGGTGCGCGCCTTGGCCGCACTCGCCAACGCCGGCGCATCGGCGCGGCCTTCATCCAGCGCGCGCAGCGCCGCCAGCGTCACCGACACCGCCAGTTCGCGTTCGCAGAACATGTCGGCGGCGCGGTGCTTGAGCGCCTGAAAAGAGCCGATCAGCGCACCAAACTGACGGCGGATTTTCAGATACGCCAGGGTGCGCTCGAAAGCCTCCGACAGCACCCCAAGCAGCTCCGCGCTCAGGCCGGCCGCTGCGCCGTCAAACACCGGGTCGAGAATCTCCGCTGCCTGATCGACTTCACCGACCACCTGTTGCGCCGCGACCCTGACATCGGTAAACAGAACCCGCGCGGCGTTGCGCACGTCGAGCAGCGATGTGCACACGCATTCGACGCCAGGAGTTTGCGGGTCGAGCAGAAACAGCGTCAGCCCGTTGCGCTCGCCGGGACTGCCTGCGGTGCGGGCGAGCACCAGCAGTTGATCGGCGCCATGACCATCGAGCACAAAGCGCTTCTCGCCAGCCAGTCGGTAACCATCGGCAACACGGGTGGCGCGGGTCGCGACCTGCCAGGGCGCAAAGCGGCCCTGCTCCTGAAATGCGAATGCCAGCACCAGCTCGCCGGCGCAGATCCCGGGCAGCAGCGCCTGCTTCTGCGCCTCGCTACCGCCGCGCAGGATGACGTTGCCGGCCAGCAGCACCGTCGATAACAACGGTTGCGGCAGCAGCCGGCGCCCCAGTTCTTCGAGCACCACGCCAAGTTCGGCGTAACCCAGACCCAGGCCGCCATATTCTTCCGGGAACAGGATACCGGTCCAGCCGAGTTCCGCCATCTCCCGCCAGTGAGCGCGGGAATAACCCAAAGGCTCGTCCGGCGAAGCGTCACCATCGCGGTAGGCACGCAGTTGCGTGATATCGAACCGTGCGGTGGCGAACTCCCGCGCAGAATGCCGCAGCAGTTCCTGTTCTTCGCTGAGCACCAGCGCAGACGAACGCATCGCGGTGGTCATTCCGGTAATCCCAGAATGCGCTTGGCAATCACGTTGCGCTGGATTTCATTGGTACCGCCCTCGATGGCGTTGCCCTTGGCACGCAGCCACTGGCGCGTGATGCGCAATGCCGCGTCGCTGAAGCCGGGGCCTTCCCAGCCCAGGCTGTCCGCACCGAGCAAGGTCATCATCAGCTCGTGGCGGCGATTGGTGAGCGCGCTGCCATAGAGTTTCAGCATCGACGCGATGTGATCGCCGCCGCGACCGGCGCTGGCTTCGTCGGCGCTGCGGTTGATGGTCAGCCGCAGCGCGAGGCTGTCCAGCTCGCACTGGGCCACCTGAGCACGCAGCACCGGATCGGCGATGCGCGCGCCGTCGCTGCCGAGCTCCTGTTTGGCCAGCTCCGGCAGCGTCTGGGCGCGCCCGAGATCGCCGCGACCGATTGAACCCAGCGCCTGCCGCTCGTACTGCAACAGCTGCTTGGCGATGGTCCAGCCTTCGCCGAGCTGGCC
>JBKHWK010000035.1:0-16251 GCA_046566625.1 Gammaproteobacteria bacterium | reverse complement strand
CGCTGTCTGGGCAGCAGCATCCAGGTGACGCCCGCACCCGCGACCGCGGTGGAAGAGCGCGATTACTTCGGCAACCGGGTTTACCGGTTTTCCGTCGAGACACCGCATCGCGAGCTGGAAGTCAGTGTCTCCAGTCAGGTCGAGGTCGATCTGGATCGCAATGGAACCCCGGTTCTGGATCTGGGCGCGACCTGCGCCGAGGCGCGCGACCGCTTGTGGCGGGAAAGCGATGAGAATCATCTGTTGGCGCGGGAATTCCTGCTGGATTCCCCGATGATCAAAGCCGGTATCGCATTGCGGGACTACGCCGCGCCACTGTTTGCCGACACCCGACCGCTGCTGTCGGCGGTGCGCGAACTCACCAGCCGCATCTTCAGCGATTTTGCCTACGATCCGGAATTCACCACCGTCGCGACGCCCCTGGAAGAAGTGCTGGAAAGCCGGCGCGGCGTCTGCCAGGATTTCGCCCACCTCGCGGTCGGCTGTCTGCGCGCGCTGGGGTTTCCGGCACGCTATGTGAGCGGTTATATGGAAACCCGGCCCGCACCGGGACAGGCGCGGCTGGTCGGCGCCGATGCCTCCCACGCCTGGTTCGCGGTCTATGCCCCGGGGGAGGGCTGGGTGGAGTTCGATCCCACCAACGACAACATGCCGGGCGCGCAGCACATCACCACCGCCTGGGGGCGCGACTATTCCGACGTAACGCCCCTGCGCGGGGTCATCTTCGACGGCGGCGACTGCGAGAAGATGACCGTGGGGGTCGATGTCGAGCGGGTGTAGAGCCGGGCGTTTGCGCCGCCGCGCCAACCAGGACGCCGCAATAAAACGCCAAAACAGGACGCCGAAAGCGACACCGGGTCCGCGCGCATTGACCCGGGTGCACAGGATGTTTAGGGTAGCGCCGCCAACGCGGCAACCCCGAGTGCCGGGGTACTGCCGAGCTTTACCCAGCAGGTAAGCCGCGCACCGATCCGCACCAATCTGGAGAAGCACCCCCAATGTCAGCCTACCTGTTGATGGCCGCAGTATTCGTGATCGGATACCTGTGCATCGCGCTCGAACATCCGATCAAAATCGACAAGGCCGCCTCGGCCATTTTGACCGCAGTCGTCTGCTGGACCATTCTGGTGCTGGGAGCCGACCAGATTTTCGCAGGCACATCCGGCGAGGTCCACGGGATCCCGACCGAACTGCGCCATCACCTGGGCGAGATCGCGGAGATCCTCTTCTTTCTACTGGGCGCAATGACCATCGTGGAGCTGGTCGACGCCCACGAGGGCTTCAAGGTCATCACCGACCGCATCGCCACCAGCAATCGCGTGGCCCTGTTGTGGCTGATCAGCTTCATCACCTTCTTCTTGTCGTCGGTACTCGACAATCTGACCACCACCATTGTCATGGTCTCGCTGTTGCGCAAGCTGGTGAGCGATCAGCATGAACGCTGGTTCTACGTTGGCATGGTGGTCATCGCTGCCAATGCCGGCGGTGCCTGGTCGCCGATTGGGGATGTCACTACCACCATGCTGTGGATCGGCAATCAGATCACCACGGCAGGCATCATCCAGCAACTGTTCCTGCCCAGCCTGGTCTGTCTGTTGGTGCCGCTGCTGTTGATCAGTCCGCGCCTCAAGGGGGACCTCCAGCGCCCCCTGTCCGATCCTGCGCTCGAGGAGGTCCGTGATCCCGCCACGCCTTTCGAGCGCAATCTGGTGTTTTTCATGGGCATCGGGGCGCTGGTGTTCGTGCCGGTGTTCAAGACCGTCACGCACCTGCCGCCCTACATGGGCATACTGTTTGGCCTGTCGGTGCTTTGGGTGACCACGGAGCTGCTGCACCGCGACAAGAACCAGGAGGACAAGCATCCGCTCTCGGTGGTGGGTGTACTGCGCCGCGTCGACACCACCAGCATACTGTTCTTTCTGGGGATTCTGCTCGCCGTCTCCAGCCTGGCCAGCGCCGGCCATTTGAGTCAGGTCGCCACTTATCTGCGTGAGAGCCTGGGTAATATCTACGCCATCAACATCGCTATCGGTCTGCTGTCTTCGGTGGTCGACAACGTGCCCCTGGTCGCCGGCGCCATGAAAATGTACCCGTTGATCAGTCCCGAGGCCCTGGCCAGTGCCGGAGACAGTGCCGAGTGGTTGCAGTATTTCGTTCGCGACGGCAAGTTCTGGGAGCTGCTGGCCTACTGCGCAGGCACCGGTGGCAGCTGCCTGATCATCGGGTCTGCGGCCGGGGTGGCGGCCATGGGCATGGAGCGCATCAATTTCTTTTGGTACGTCAAGCGCATCAGTCTGCTGGCACTGGCGGGCTATCTGGCCGGCGCTGCTACCTACATCGGTTTTTCGTTGCTCTGAGCGGGTGACGGCACCGGCCCGTGGCGGGGTCCGGCGCGGGCGGTCGCGCCACGCTGTCGCGTATGTCTGTGGCGGCTGCCCGCCGGCGCCGCCCCGCGGAGCACTCCCGCAGCGCAAAACCGCGACCGGTTTCGGGTTAATCTGGCAGCCCCCCGGCTGGCCGTTGCTCGCTGGTGGTGGGCCCAAAAAAACATAACCACTGGAGCTGACCATGAAACTTTCCCAACCCCGTATTCCACCCCTGGCCGAGAACGAATGGACCGAGGAGCAGCGCAAGGTGCTGGGGCCGGTCAAGGCCGCGCAGCCCTTCTACAACGTGCTGGGAACCCTGTCGCGGCACTGGGACGCGGCGCAGAAATTCACTGTCTGGGCCTATCACGTGATGGGAGAGACATCACGCATCGCGCCGCGCGAGCGCGAAATCCTCATTCTGCGCGTGGGCTGGCTGTGCCAGGCGGAGTACGAATGGGGCCAGCATGTGATCTTCGCGCGCGAAGCCGGCCTCACGGATGTCGAGATCGCGCGTATCAAGGCGGGACCGGATGCGCCGGGCTGGACGCCGTTCGAGGCGGCTCTGCTGCGCGCGACCGACGAACTGCATCACGACTCGTGCATCGGCGACGCGACCTGGAAAGCGCTCGCCGAGCGTTACGACAATCTGCAGATGATGGATGTGGTATTCGCGGTGGGTCAGTACCACCTGGTGTCGATGGCGCTGAACTCGTTCGGCGTGCAACTCGACGCGGGCGTCAAAGGGTTCTGAGGCCCGTGCCGTAAGCCGAAAGCCGTGAGCGGAAAGCCGTGAGCCGGGTCAGGTCGGGACCGGCTCGCTGACCAGCACGCCCTCCGCAGTGAGCTCGGCGATGCGTTCCGCCGCGAGGCCGAGCAAGCCACCCAGGATCGCGCCATTGTGCTCACCCAGATAGGGCGCCTGCAGGTCGAGGTCGTTGGCGAAGGCCGAAAACCGCAGCGGCATGCCGGGCATTTCGAAGCTGCCGGCGCCGCGGTCGGTGATGGTGCGCACCGTGCCACGGTATTTCATGTGGGGATGGTTCATCACCTGCTGGATGGAGAGGATCGGTGCCACCGGCACATGGTGCTCGCCGAGCAGGCGGATGGTGGCCGCGTCGCTCTCCTGGGCTTGCAGCCAGTCCTCGATCAGCACCTTGAGTTCGGCGTGGTGGGCGACCCGGGCCGGGTCGTCGATGTAGCGCGGGTCGGTGGCGAGTTCGGGCCGGCCGATGGCGTTACAGAAGTCCTTCCAGCGGCCGAGGATGGCGATCAGGATCAGATAGCCGTCCTTGCTCTTGTACACCCCGAGTGGCGCCACCGCCGAGTGGTAGCGGCCGGGCAGGTAGGGGTTGATCGCGCCCTGGCTGGCGCTGATCGCGCCCACGTTCATTTCGTGGCTGTGGAAATAGCAGTCGAGCAGCGAGATATCGAGATACTGTCCGCCATCGCCCGAGGTAGCGCGGTGATAGAGCGCGCCATTGATGGCGGCGAGCGCGTGGGCGCCGGTGGTGGTGTCGCCGAGGGCGGCGATGGGAATGTAGGGGCCGTTCTCTTGGTCGCCGATCATGCCGGTGATGCCCGCATAGGCCTGGCCGATGAAGTCATAGCCCGGCAGTCCGGACAGCGGCCCGTCCTGACCAAAGGTCGAGATCGAGCACATGATGGCGTTGGGGTTGAGTTCGTGCACTTTTTCCCAGGGCAGTCCCAGGCGGCGGATCGCGCCCGGAGCGAAGTTCTCGATCACCACGTCGACCTGCTTGACCAGATCGTGGATGAGCTGGAGGCCGGCGGCGGATCTCATGTCCACGCAGACGCTTTTCTTGCCGCGGTTCTGCTGGATGAAATAAACCCCGCGGCCGTTGACCTTGAAGCCCACGTTGCGAATCTGTTCGCCGAAGGGCGCCAGCTCGAGCTTGATGATCTCGGCCCCCATCTCGGCCATCATCCGGGTGCAGGCGGGGCCGGCGACGTGCTGCGAGAAATCGAGCACGCGCACGCCGTCGAGGATGTGTCGTTTCGCCATGGGTCTTCTCCTTATGGTTATCTTCGGTGTGGTGTGGCGCCGGTGGCAGCGGGGCCGTGAGCGTTTAGGGTCCGTGAGCGTCAGGGCCCCTCAGTATCACGGATAGGTCTTGGCGACGAAGTCCTGCCAGGCCCGCCAGCGCTGCGGGTTCGAGGGAAACTTGGGATGGTCGTAGGCGGCGATGTGAAAGGTCTCCCCCTCGAAGTGGCCGGAGCTCTGGCCGACGAACGTCATCTGCTCCGCGTACATGGGTTTTTGCGCGGCGGGCACCGTCTTGGCGGCGGCTTCCGACCAGAGTCCGGCGTGGCGCAGCGCGGCGATGATGCGTTGCGCACTGGCGTCGCCGAGGGTGTCGTCGATGCACAGATAGAGACTGGCGTTGTCTTTGTCCGCGCCGTCAAAGTAGAGCTCGAACTGGTTGATGAGATCGGTGCCGGAAAGTGCCATGGCCTGTCCTCCTGGGTTGTCGTGAATGGCTCGTTTGTATCATAGCGGAATCCATTTGCGCCTCCGCAACTTCCCGGTCCGCTGCTCAGGCTATGATTGCCTAGTGGACGGTTAGCGGAATTTTTTGGGAGGAGCGCGGCATGTTACGCAATTCGGTCGATGGTTACGGATGGGTGAGCCGGGCGCTGCACTGGTTGATGGCGGCGCTCATCATCGGAGTGATGATTCTCGGCCTGGTGGTCGAGGACATGCCCAAGGGACCGGGACGCACCGGCTTGATGAACTGGCACCAGTCATTCGGAACGCTGGTGCTGGCGCTGATCGTGCTGCGGTTCGCCTGGCGGCTGGTGAATCCGGTGCCGCGGCCGCTCGGCAGTCCGCTGACCCAGCGACTGGCATCTCTCATGCACTGGCTGCTCTATGCGCTGGTCATCATCCAGCCGCTCTCGGGTCTGGTGCAGGTGCAGGCTGCGGGCCATCACCTCGCGCTCTTCGGAACCCTGGAGTTGCCCCGGCTGATCGCCGAAAACGAGCCGCTGCACGAGTTCCTGGAAGAGGTTCACGAGATCGTCTGGATACTGATCGCGCTGGCGGTGGCGGGGCACGCCGCGGCCGCGTTCAAGCATCACTTCATCGATCGCGACAAGACTCTGGTGCGCATGCTGCGGGATTGAGTCCGCACCGACTTTGGTGCATCGCGCACCAGAGCGCCGCCGCGGTGTTTCAGCAATCGCTCAGCGCTTGCGCCAACGCGAGCCTTTCCGCGACGCTCTCCGGCAGGGTCTTCATGGCCTCTACCCGGTTGAGATTGAGCAGCAGGCCGCGCTGGTTGGCGACCTGCACGGTGAGCCCGGGGCGGGCGTTGAGTTCCAGCATCAGCGGGCCCAGGTCCCGGTCCATCACGATATCCGCACCCAGATAGCCAAGCCCCACGGTATCGGCGCACTGAATTGCCAGCTCCAGGATGCGATCCCAATGGGGAATGGCTATCCCCAGGGTGGAGTGCCCGGTATCGGGGTGGATATCGCAGGATAAGCCGCGAAAAACCCCGTCGCGACTTTTGCCGGTTGCCAGATCGATGCCGATGCCCATGGCGCCCTGGTGCAGATTGGCTTTGCCATCGGACGCCCGCGTCGGCAGCCGTACCATGGCCGCGACCGGCACCCCGCGAAACACGATTACCCGGATATCGGGTACGCCCTGAAAGCTGATGTGTTCGAAAAAGGGATCGAACTTGACCCGGTACTCGACGATTGCCTGGTCCGGCATGCCCCCCAGACTGTACATGCCGCTGAGAATGTTGGAGACATGGTGCTGCATGGCAGCGAGCGTGATCAGATCGCCGCTCGGCTTGCGGAAGCTGTTGCCGAAGCGGCCGCACACCACCAGGATGCCGTTGCCACCGCTGCCGTGGGATGGCTTGACGACGAAATCCTCATGCGTCCCGAGGATGTCGCCCAGTTTCTTGCCTTCGTGCTGTTCCGTGATGACTGCGTAGAGTTCCGGCACCGCGATGCCGCGCTCCAGTGCCAGCTTCTTGGTCAGCAGTTTGTCGTCGACGAGCGGATACAGGTGGCGCGGGTTGTAGCGCATGATGAAATCGGCATTGCGTCGATTCATGCCCAGCACGCCGAGCTGGCGCAGGCGGAGCGGGGAGGCCAGGAAGCTCATGCGTGCGGTGTGCCGCGGAAGTTGCGGAAGCGCCGCAATTCGGAAAGCCGGTAGCCGGTATAGCGGCCCATCAGCAGGCTCAGTCCGAGTGCCACCAGCAGCAGTTCCGGAAACACGAACATCAGGTGCTCGAGGTCGCGCTGATTCATCACCAGATAGCTCAGCGACGCGATCAACAGGCTGCCCAGCCCGTTGAGGATGGCATCGCGGGCGCCGCTTTCCTCCCAGGTGATCGACATGCGCTCGATGGTCATCGCCAGAATCACCATCGGGAAGAGGGCCACCGACAGGGTGCGCTCGATGCCCAGTTTGTTGGTGATCAGGCTCGTCAGCAGCATCAGGCCGACCACGATGATGAGAATGGCGGTCAGACGGGGCACCAGCAGCAGCATGAGCCGTTCCAGGTAAAAGCGCAGCATCAGGCCGATGGACACGATCAGGGAGAACAGCAGGATACCCCACAGCAGCTGCGTCTCACGGAAGGCGAGGGCGATCAGCACCGGCATGAAGGTGCCGAAGGTGCTGATGCCGACGAAGGTGCGCATCAGCACCACGATCAGCGCACCCAGCGGAACCATGAGCAGTACGCCGTAAATATTCTGGCTCTGTACCGGGAGCGCAAGCAGCGAAAGGTCGCCAAAGATCGAACCCTGGAGCTGGGCGTTGCGGCGGACGATTTCGAGTAATTCCTGGTGGCTCCGGGTAACGGAGAACTTCGTCTCGATGCCTTGGCCGCCGGTGACGGTATAGAGCGGGGCATCGCCGATTCGCCAGGGCAGGAATTTCGCAGGCAGCCCCGGATCACCGGTAGCCGGATTGAAGGTGAGCCAGGCCGTGCCGTTGTGGACCTGGATCAGTGGCACCATGTGGGTGTCATTGGTGCCTTCTTCAAGGGGCAATGCCCAGAGGATCCGTCCCGGGATACGGACTCCTTTGAGGATATCGATAACCTGATTTGCCCATTCGTGCGGATTGTGCGCCCGCGCCCGCAACAGGGCGACGTTCTGGTTGGGTTGCGGGGTGTTGAGCTGGCGCAGCAGTGTGCGCGTGTAGGTGAAAACGTCGGCGGACTCTTCGCGCACATCGCTGATGATGGTGCGAATGGCGGTAGCGTAGGGTTCCTCGTAATCCGGCGGCACAGGCGTTGCCGGGTGGTCGTGCCACTGTGCTGGCTGATCCGATGCCGCCACCGAAATGCGGTAGTAGAGGGTCTCCGCGCCCCGGGCGCGGCGCTTGACCCATTGCACCTTGCGCTGGTCGCCGGTCTCGTCGATGGCCATGCCATAGCGGCTGGCGATGAAATTTTCGTCCAGCTTCAGAAAGCCGGGCAGTACCGAAGGCAGGGCGAGGTCGACGATGGCGGGACCGCCCTCGCCCTGGAAGCCGATGCGCGCCTGCACGGTCCACACCGCAGTCTGCTGATCCACCTTGAGCGGCATGCCGAGTTTGATGGCCTTGTAGGCACAGATACCCAACCCCGAGACGATCAGGATGGCTGCCCAGACGAGTACCGCGACGTTCTTCATGATTTGCCCTGCGCGCTGGCGGCTTTGCAGCCCGGCTGGGTGAGATAGCTTGACTGCGGGTCGATTACCGCGACCCCGGCCAGGAAGCGGCGCCCGAGCAATATCGGGTAGTTGAACTCGCTGCGGTCGACGAGGGTGAATTCGATCTGGTGCTCAACCTCGTTGAAGCAGAGTTCCAGTGTTACTACAGGGCGTCTGCCCGGCTCGCCGTTGTGCTCCTTGACGAGGACGGTACGCAGGCGCGGACGCTCCAGAGTGATGGTCTGCGTTTTGCCTTGGGCACCTTTGAGGGTCAGCTCGAAGCGTACCCAGGACTTGCCACTTCGAGTAAAGGATTCGATGTCGTGGGCGTTGATCGAGGATGTGTGGGCGCCGGTGTCCAGCTTGGCGGTGATCCGATGCTGCGGCAGTTCCGACACATAGACGGATTCCAGCCAGCCTGCTATGACCTTGTTTGAGTCCGGTGGCGCAGCCGCGCAGGGCACGGACAGCCACAACAGACCGACAATGCCGGTCAGCCAGCGCATCGCAATCATTCCTCTTCCCCCTGTCGCCGTTGCCGGCGCTCGTTATCGCTATAGGCGCGCGGGCAGCTGTTGCCCGAGCGCGACCAAATTCATCACCCCGGGCTCGGGATCAGGTCCGGGTCAGTGGTGGTGGCCGCCGGCGCCATGGACATGACCATGGAGCAGTTCCTGCTCGGTGGCCGGCCGCACCGAGTCCACGGTGACGTTGAAATGCAGGGTCATGCCGGCCAGCGGGTGGTTGCCGTCCAGAGTCACGGTGTCGCCTTCGATCTCGGTGACCACCACGGTGATCCGCCCTTGTGGGGTGTTGCCCGAGAAGCGCGAGCCGATCTCGATTTCCTGATCTTCCTGGAACATATCGCGGGGTACGCGCTGAACCATGTCGGCGTCGCGCTCGCCATAGGCGGCGGCGGCCGGGATAACCGCAGTGAATTGGTCGCCGGCGGCACGGCCCAGCAGTGCCTGTTCGAGGCCGGGAATGATATTGCCGGCGCCATGCAGATAGACCAGCGGGTGCTCCGGCTGGCTGGCATCGAGAATCACGCCACCGTCATCGGTAAGGGTGTAATGAATGGCGACGACGGACTTCAGGGCGATGGTCACGATGCATACCTCACTATCAGCGGCGCGCCATTATGGGGGATTGTCGGTTCAGGCTCAAAATCCGGCAGATCGAAGGCAGGTGCATCCGACCGCTGGTGATGATCCGAGTGGAGCCGCGCCCGCGGAGGGGTCGCGTCGGTCATTGCCGGGTTCTCCGGCACCGTCGCGGTGCGGTCGGGTAATTTGCTGCTGCTTTTCGAAGCACCTGAACGCGAGTGCGGCTCGCAGACAGGGGCAAAGCCCTTGGAAAACCGGCGCGGCAACTGATGGCACGGAACTTGTCTTTGTGAACAGCGCACCTAGTGCATGTACTCCACGCCATAGCGGGCAATGCCGCCCACGGACCTCCCTCAAGCCCCCGGGGGATGTCCGTGGGCTTTTTTTTGCAGTTGCGGCCGCGATACCAGCGGCTGTCGATACAGGAGAGTTTCCCATGCTCAAGTACACCAAGTCCGGGTTGGCGCTGGCATCCCTGCTCGCGCTGGGAATCCCGCCGGCGCTGGCGGACGGCATTGCCGATGGCTTCTCCAGGGCCATCAAGCAGAGCGATACCACGCTGAGCTTTCGCTATCGCTACGAATCCGTGGATCAGGATGGATTGCCCCAGGATGCCAATGCCTCGACGTTGCTGTCGCGACTGACGTGGAAATCCGGCACCGTACGCGGGATCACCGGGTTGTTTGAGGTGGACAATGTCGGCTACCTAGGCGATGACGACTTCAACAACACCACCAACCGCAAGACCACCTACCCTGTCGTCGCCGACCCGGACTACACCGAGGTCAACCAGGCATTGCTGAGCTATGTGGTGAACCGCAGCGCCAAAATCACCGTGGGGCGCCAGCGCATCAACCACGCCGGTGAACGGTTTCTGGGCAGCGTGGCCTGGCGCCAGAACGAACAGACGTTCGATTCCGCGCGCATCGAGTTCAAGCCCATGTCGCGCCTTGCCGTCGATTACGCCTACATCTGGGATGTGAACCGGATATTCGATCCCCACACCGACCTCGGCGATTTTCCCGGCAATACGGCGCTCGGCGATTTCAATGGCGACATCCACGCCGCCATCGCGACCTACGATCTCGGTAGCGGCCGCACCCTCGCGGGCTACAGTTACCTGTTGGGTATTCATGAATTGCCGAATCTATCGAGCAGCACTTTCGGTCTCGAATACAAGGGCAACACCAAGGTGTCGGAAGCGCTCACGCTCGCGGTGAATCTTGCCTACGCGCACCAGGAGGACTATCGCGACAGCCAGCTCAGCTACAGCGCGCCCTATTACTTCGGCGAAGTGATGGGGCTCATGGCCCCGGTGAGTCTCGCGGGCGGTGCCGCCACGCCCATGCCCGTCAGTTTCGGGGTCGGCTACGAGGTGATGGGCAGCGACCACGGTGTTACCAGCTTCCAGACCCCGCTTGCCACCCTGCACAAATTCGACGGTTTCGCCGACAAGTTCCTGGTTACTCCGCCCCAGGGTATAGAAGATGCTTATGTGAAAGCAGGCGTCACCGTAGCGGGCGTCGCACTGACAGCCTTTTACCATGACTTTGACGCGGAAGACGGCGGTATGCATTACGGCGACGAGATCGACCTGGTGGCCGCCTACGCCTTTAGTCCGCGCTACGGCGTGCAGCTGAAATATGCGTCTTACGATGCCGACGAGTTCGCTACCGACACCGAAAAGCTATGGCTGATGGTAACCGCAACATTCTGAGTTTCCGCTCCTCTCGTTGTGCTTGGGAGCACGTTGCGTGCTCCCTTTTTTATGGATCGATCCCGCGGCGTCCTCATGTCTGAGTATCCAGGTGCAGAGATCAGCATCATGCTGGTGGACGACAGTCCCGAGCGTGCCGCGATGGTCGAAGCTGCGCTGAATTGCCAGGGCTTCAACGTGGTTGCCGTGTTGCCCACAGCTTCAGGACTGTTGTTCCAGATGGAGCAGCACAAGCCCCAGGTTGTGATGATCGATCTGGAATCGCCGGATCGGGACATTCTCGAAAGTCTGGCCGTGCTGAACCAGCATCAGCCTACGCCCGTAGTGATGTTTTCACGCGAACTGGATCCGGCTTTCATCCAGCAGGCGATTGCCGCCGGAGTCAGCGCGTATCTCGCCGAAGGCGTCGATCCGGATCGCGTAAAAACCGTGATTGATATTGCGATAGCGCAGTTTGAGCATTTTCAGGCGCTGCGCCGCAACTTTGAAGAAACGCTGCGCGAACTGGAAAGCCGCAAGCTGGTGGATCGCGCCAAACGGCTGTTGATGGCGCACCAGAAGATCGACGAAGAGCAGGCTTACGCGCAGATGCGCAAGCTGGCCATGAACAGTAATCAAAAAATCACCGCGGTGGCGGCCGGCGTGATCGCTATCCTCGACAAGAATTCAGCGGAGTCCGTGCATGAATCTCTCTGAAGCGCCGATGACCAATCTCGCGATGACAAAGTTGCCGCGCGCCGAGAAGACCCGGCTGCATGTCGGATTTATGCGCCTTACCGATGCAGCGCCCCTGGCAATTGCACGGGAACGGGGCTTTTTCGAGGAGTTCGGGCTCGATGTCGAGCTGATCCGCGAGGTGTCCTGGGCCAATATCCGCGACAAGGTCACCGTCGGCGCACTGGACGCCGCGCAGATGCTGGCCCCCATGCCACTGGCCACTTCGCTGGGTCTGGCGGGCCAGCGCTGCCAGCTGCTGACGGGGCTGATGCTGAATCTGAACGGCAACGCGATTACCCTGGCGACGGGCCTGCATGAGCAACTGGGCGAGGGCGCTGTCCCGCCTGCGGATCCGGTAGCGGCGGCACGCGGGCTGGCGCGCTGGATCGCCGGTGGCCGGCGACCGACCTTCGCCACGGTGTATTCGTTTTCCACCCACACCCTGCAACTGCGGCTGTGGCTGGCTGCGGGCGGTATCGATCCCGATACCCAGGTGCGATTGATTGTGCTGCCGCCCGAGCAGATGGTCGACAGCCTGGCGCGCGGCATCATCGACGGCTTTTGCGTTGGCGAGCCCTGGAACTCGGTGGCGGTGCAGGCGGGCGTGGGCACGGTGGTGGCGTCCGGTCACGAGGTCTGGAGCAACGCACCGGAAAAGGTACTGGGCGTCACCCAGCATTGGCACGATCAACACCCGGGCACTCATTTGCGGTTGCGACTGGCGTTGATGCGAGCGGCACAGTGGCTCGTCGAGCCGGAGCATCGTCGCCAGGCCGCGAAATTACTGTCTGCGCCGCGCTATCTGGATGTACCGGAAGCCCTGCTGCTGCCGGCGCTGCTCGGGAATCTCCAGTACCGGCGCAATGGTCCGGTGGTGGGGAATCCCGATTTTCTGGTTTTCCATCGCTACCAGGCCGGGTTTCCCTGGCGCTCCCGTGCCGAGTGGCTGTTGCGAGAGTGTCTGAGTCTGCTGGGAAAGTCGCTCCCCGACAGTGAAATCGCCGCGCTGATAGTCGCGAGCTATCGCACCGATCTGTATCGCGAGTGCGCCGAACGTCTCGGCTGGAATTGTCCGACGATGGACCATAAAGCCGAAGGACTGCACGCCGACGCGCACGACATCGCGCCCGGTGTCCGGCTTGGCCCTGACCTGATGCTCGATGGTCGTATCTTCGAACCCTCGGCAAGTGTGCGCACGAACGGCTCGCACTATGCGCAGTGATAGGGCGCCCGGCGCTCGCAAGGTCGTATCCCGGTGCACCTGAGCGCGTCCGCGCTCAGGTCCGACGCGGGACGATGCGGCCAGCCGGACCATAACGCCTTGAAAAGCCGCACGCAGAGCGAATTTCGGCAGGTACGGGAAAGAGTGGCACGACATCTGCTTTGACTGAAGTGCAAGTGCAAGTGCAAGTGCAAGTGCAAACGTGTAACCGTCAGTCGTTTATGTAAGCCAGGGCAATGCAGCCCACTCCGGTCAACGCCGGGGTGGGTTTTTTTTTTGGTCTGGCGCACGTCACCAAAGGAGTCGAATTCATGCTCAAGACCCGATTGTCCTGCTTCTCTTCTGCGATTTTCGCTGACTGCCGGCGCGTACTTGCCGCAGTGCTATGTCTGCTACCGCTGGTTGCCAGCGCTGCGGTCGGACCGCCGGAAAAGGAAGGTCTCAAGTTCGGCTTCATCAAGCTGACCGACATGGCGCCACTCGCCATCGCCTACGAAAAGGGCTTTTTCGAGGATGAAGGCCTCTATGTGACCCTTGAGGCTCAGGCCAACTGGAAGGTGCTGCTCGATGGCGTCATCGGTGGCCAGCTCGACGGCGCACATATGCTGGCAGGCCAGCCGATCGGTGCAGCCATCGGTTTTGGCACCCAGGGGAGTGTGATCACCGCCTTCAGCATGGATCTCAACGGCAACGCAATCACAGTTTCCAACGAAGTCTGGGCAAAGATGAAGCCCAACATCCCGCTTGACGGCGATGGCAAGCCAGTGCACCCAATCAAGGCCGATGCACTCAAACCAGTCATCGATGGATACCGGGCGGAGGGCAAGCCGTTCAATATGGGTATGGTATTTCCGGTGTCCACGCACAACTATGAGCTCCGCTACTGGCTCGCTGCGGGCGGCATCCACCCCGGCTACTACGCGCCCGCCAAGGGCGACATCAGCGGGCAGGTCAATGCCGATGTTTTCCTCTCGGTAACGCCGCCGCCGCAGATGCCGGCGACCATGGAAGCAGGTACTATCTTCGGTTATTGCGTTGGCGAGCCTTGGAACCAGCAGGCCGTGTTCAAAAATATCGGCGTGCCGGTGATCACGGATTACGAGATCTGGAAAAATAATCCGGAGAAAGTTTTCGGCGTCACCAAGGAGTGGGCGGAACGCTACCCCAACACCCATCTGCGTGTGCTCAAGGCGCTGATTCGCGCCGCTGCCTGGCTGGACGCGGACAACAATGCCAATCGAGCCGAGGCCGTGGAAATACTTTCGCGCAGCGACTATGTCGGTGCCGACGCCAAGGTGATCGGCAACAGCATGACCGGGACCTTCGAATACGAGAAGGGCGACAAGCGGCCGGTGCCGGACTTCAATGTGTTCTTCCGCCACCACGCCACCTATCCTTACTACAGCGACGCCATCTGGTATCTGACCCAGATGCGCCGCTGGGGGCAGATCGCCTCCGCCAAACCGGACGCCTGGTACCTCGAGACCGCGAAAAAGATCTATCGCCCCGATCTGTACGCCATCGCCGCGCAGGAGCTGATCGCGGAGGGCAAGCTCAAGGCGAGCGACTTTCCCGACTTCGCCGCGGAGACCGGCATCAAGCCGCCGCAGACCGAGTTCATCGACGACGTAACCTTTGACGCCACCCAGCCCAACGCCTACCTGGCCAAGTTCCCGATCGGTTTGAAAGGTGACGAAGTCGCCAACTGAACCGCGCTTCACGCCGGGTGTGCCCGGCCTGTGGAGATAGCCAGCCTGCGCCCGTTCTCGGAAGGGAGCGGACAGCAGGAGTCGAATCCCGGAGGGTTCAAAACAGATGAGCAAATTGACCATGGTTTCAGAGCCGCAAGGCTATACACCGGATGCGACCAAACCCCTGAGCAAGGACCAGGCCGCCCCCAAGCCGGGCAGCATTGCCGGATCACCACTGCCAGCATCCGCCAACGCACCCGGTAGTGCCAAGGTCGCGACTACACCCATCCCGACGCGCATCAACCGGGTGCTCAACCTGCTCGGCCTGAACTGGTTCATCCCCGTGGTCAACCTGTGCGCAGGGCAGAACCCACGCGCACAGGTGCGCGAACTGGGATTGATGGTGGGCATTCCACTGCTCTTTTTCGTGATCTTTCTCGGGCTGTGGCATTGGAGCGCGGCCCAGATTCAGACCAGCCTGGGGGTCATTCCCGGGCCGGCCCCGGTCGCCGCGGAGGCCAGCAATCTGTGGGCGGAACACCGCGTCGAACGCGAGAAAGAAGCCGCCTTCATGGTGCGTCAGGAAGAGCGCAACGCCGCCCGACTGGCCGCCGATCCCAACCTCCAGATCACCGTGCGCGCCTACACCGGCAAGCCCACCTATATCGATCAGATCGGCACCAGCCTGTACACGGTGTTCACCGGCTTCGTGCTGGCCACGCTGATCGCGGTGCCGGTCGGTATCATCTGCGGCATGAGTCCGGTCATCAACAGCGCGATCAACCCTTTCATCCAGATCTTCAAACCGGTGTCGCCGCTGGCCTGGTTGCCCATCGTGACCATGGTGGTGAGCGCCGTCTACGTCACCACCGGCGATCCCTGGTTCGAGAAATCCTTCATCACCTCGGCGATCACGGTGATGCTGTGCTCGTTGTGGCCGACGCTGATCAACACCGCCGTGGGCGTGTCATCGGTCGACAAGGACCTGATCAATGTCGGCAAGGTATTGCGGCTCAGCAAACGCACGCAGGTCAGCAAGATCATCATTCCGTCGTCGCTGCCGCTGATTTTCACCGGCATGCGTTTGTCGCTCGGCGTTGGCTGGATGGTTCTGATCGCTGCCGAAATGCTGGCGCAGAATCCCGGGCTCGGAAAATTTGTGTGGGACGAATTTCAGAACGGCAGCTCCCATTCGCTGGGAAGAATCATGGTAGCGGTGTTCACCATTGGCATCATCGGCTTTCTGCTCGACCGCGTGATGGCGACACTGCAACAACTGTTTACCTTCGGCGAAAACTAAATCTAGCCGCACACCCCAAGGACATTGGCCATGACTCTGCTATCGCTCGACGCTGTCAGCAAATCCTATGGTGCGGAGCCAAACCGTACCGCCGTACTCAAGGATATCAATCTCCATATCAGTGAAGGCGAATTCGTTGCCATCGTTGGATTTTCGGGCAGCGGCAAGACGACGCTGATTTCCGCCATCGCGGGGCTGATCCAGCCGGACAGCGGCAGCATCCGTCTGAAGGGCAAGACCATCGAAGGCCCCGGACCGGATCGCGGCGTCGTGTTTCAAAGTTATTCACTGATGCCCTGGCTGACGGTCCACGACAATGTCGCACTCGCCGTTGATCAGGTATTCCGCGACTGGCCAAAGGAAAAGCGCGAGGCGCACACCCGCAAATACATCGATCTCGTGGGCCTGACCCCAGCTGCCCACAAGCGCCCCGCGGAACTG
>JBKHWK010000034.1:0-16626 GCA_046566625.1 Gammaproteobacteria bacterium | reverse complement strand
TTCGCGCGCGAGTACTGGGACCGGGTATTCGCACATTTTCTCGTCGAATACCGCGCGGGACGCACGCCGAATCCGGACGTGCTGTGCAATCGCGAGATCAAATTCAAGGTATTTCTGGAGTTCTGCCAGGAACAGGGCGCCGCCTGGATCGCCACGGGGCATTACGCGCGAGCGACCCACGACGGCGACAACACTGCGCTGCTGCGCGCGCGCGACGCCAACAAGGATCAAAGTTACTTCCTCTACGCGGTCAGTCCCGACGCCATCGCCCACACCCTGTTCCCGCTGGGGGAGATGGAGAAGCCCGCCGTGCGGGCACTGGCGCGAACTGCGGGTCTGATCACCCACGCCAAGAAGGACAGCACCGGCATCTGCTTCATCGGCGAACGCCGCTTTCGCGATTTTCTGGCCACCTACCTGCCCGCGCAACCCGGACCCATAGCGACCCCGGACGGAAAAGTGCTGGGCGAACACCAGGGGCTGATGTACTACACCATCGGCCAGCGTGAGGGCCTGGGGATAGGTGGCGTCCAGGGTGCCACCGACGCGCCCTGGTATGTCGCGGAAAAACGTCTGGAAACCAACACGCTGCTGGTGGTACAGGGCAGCGACCACCCCTTGCTGTTCTGGCGTGGTCTGCACGCGGAGCAGCTGAACTGGCTGCAGGACACACCGGAATCCATGCGTTTCGAATGCACCGCCAAGACCCGCTATCGCCAGCCGGACCAAGCCTGCAGCGTCAGCATCACTTCGCAAGCTTGCGAAGTGAGCTTCGCAAGACCCCAGCGCGCGATCACCCCGGGACAGTCGGTGGTGTTCTATCGGGGCGAGCAATGCCTGGGGGGCGGCGTGATCACCGCGGGGATCCGCTGACATGACGCAGACTGCCCGGGAAGAACAGGCGATCGCACTGGCGGCCGTGCTCCAGTACTGCCAGCTGGTCGATCAACTGGCGCGCACCGGCACCGTGCCGGTGGAGCAATTGCGCGTCGCCATGGTGGCGCTACTGGAGCAGAGTCCGAAAGATGCGGCGTCGTTGTATCAGGGTACCGGCAACCTACGCACGGGCATCGAATTCCTGGAGCGACTGCTCGGCGGGGAACGGCGCGCGCTGTCCGCCGAGGTGATGCGCTATGCCGTCAACGTGCTGTATCTACAGCGCCGGCTCCAGCACGATGCTGCCAATCGCACCCGGATCTACGCCGGCATCGAGCGCGCCGCCGAACAGGCCGCCCTGTTTTCAGCGATCCACGACAATGTGCTCGCCAACCTCGCCCAGATCTATCAGGACACCCTGGGCCGCTACAGCCTGCGCATCCAGGTGCGGGGCGAGAGCGGTTACCTGCAACAGCCGGTGATCGCCACCCGGGTGCGCTGCCTGCTATTTGCCGCCATCCGCTCGGCGGTACTCTGGCATCAGCGCGGCGGTCGGCGCTGGCATTTGCTTGTCCATCGCCGGGCACTCCTCGAACAGCTGCGCGAGTTGAAACGCCGGCCGTGATGGCCGCCACCGCCGCCCCCCGTCAATCCGGTAAAATCGGCGTCCCGCTTCAATACCAGGCTGCCATGGAACTCCCCGCGCTCACTGAACTGTCGGCACTGACTGCACTGTCACCGCTGGACGGACGCTATGCCGCCAAAATCGCCGGGCTGCGGCACTACTTCAGCGAGTACGGCCTGATCCGGTTTCGTGTCCACATCGAGCTCGAATGGTTGCGGCATCTGGCCGCCGAACCCGGCATTCCCGAACTGCCGGCGCTCAATGCCGTCAGCGCCGCAGCGCTGGACAGCATTCAAAGTGCCTTCAGCCCGGCGGATGCGGAGCGCATCAAGGCCATCGAAGCGGTCACCAACCACGACGTCAAGGCCGTGGAGTACTTCATCAAGGAGCGGCTCGCGGCGCTGGGCGGGTTCGAACAAACGTCCGAGTTTGTGCACTTCGCCTGCACTTCGGAGGACATCAACAATCTCTCCCACGCGCTGATGCTGCAAGGCGCACTAACGGATGTGGTGCTGCCGGCGATGGATGACCTGACGACAGCCATCGCGGAGCTGGCGAAAAATCTGGCCGGCGTACCCATGCTGGCGCGTACCCACGGCCAGACCGCCTCACCGACCACCATGGGCAAGGAACTGGCCAACACCGCCGCGCGTCTGCGCCGCCAGCTGCGCCAGATCCGCGCGGTCGAACTGCTCGGCAAGATCAATGGCGCAGTGGGTAACTACAACGCGCACCTTGCCGCTTATCCGGACCTCGACTGGCCGGACATCGCGCGCCGCTTTGTCACCGGACTGGGTCTCGGCTGGAACCCCTACACCACCCAGATCGAACCCCACGATTACATGGCCGAGCTGTTCGACGCCGTCGCCCGCTTCAACACGGTGTTGCTCGATTTCGACCGGGATATCTGGGGCTATATCGCACTCGGCTATTTCCGCCAACGCCCGGTGGCCGGGGAAGTGGGCTCGTCGACCATGCCGCACAAGGTCAACCCCATCGACTTTGAAAACTCCGAAGGCAATCTGGGACTCGCGAATGCACTGTTTGCGCATCTCGCCGCCAAATTGCCGATATCCCGCTGGCAGCGCGATCTCACCGACTCCACCGTATTGCGCAACATGGGCGTAGGCTTTGGCTACAGCCTGATCGCCTACCAGGCCGCGCTGAAGGGACTGAGCAAACTGGAAATCGACCGTCCGCGACTCGCGCTGGATCTGGAGCGCGCCTGGGAAGTCATGGCGGAACCCATTCAGACCGTGATGCGGCGCTACAACGTCCCCGAGCCCTATGAAAAATTGAAAGCACTGACCCGGGGTCAGGCCATGACCGCTGAGACTCTGAACGCATTCATTGCGACGTTGCCGATACCCGAGACCGCGCGCCAGCAGTTGCTGGCACTGACCCCGGCGGACTACACCGGTAATGCGGCGTCACAAGCAGACGCCATCGACTGACCACGAGTCGAGCCAGCGGCTCAAGCGGTTGCGGCAAAGACTCCGCGCTTCAGTGCTGCGAGGGCGTCCCGCGCCTGGGCCGCCTGCTCGAACTCCAGATTGCGCGCGTGGGCGTGCATCTTCGCTTCCAGCGCCGCGATCTGCCGCGCCAGCGCAGCCGGCGACAGGTCGGCAGCCGCCATGACATAGCGCTGTTCCTGCTCCGCCACACGCGCCTGGCGGCGATCCTTGCGCGCCGCCACCGCGCCTTCAAGCACATCCGCGACCGGCTTGCTGATGCCCTTGGGGACCAGTCCGTGCACACGATTGAACTCGACCTGCCGCTGCCGGCGCCGGTCGGTCTCTTCCATCGCACGGCGCATGGAGCCGGTAACCACATCGGCGTAGAGAATGGCACGGCCCTTGATGTGACGCGCCGCCCGCCCAATGGTCTGAATCATGGACTGCTCGGAACGCAGAAAGCCCTCCTTGTCGGCATCGAAGATCGCCACCAGCGCAACTTCCGGCATATCCAGGCCCTCGCGCAGCAGGTTGATGCCGACCAGCACGTCGAACTCACCCAGACGCAGGTCACGGATGATTTCCACCCGCTCCACCGTATTGATGTCGGAGTGCAGATAGCGGACCCGAACACCGTGTTCGGCCAGATATTCGGTGAGATCCTCCGCCATGCGCTTGGTCAGCACGGTCAGCAGCACCCGCTGATCCAGCGCCGCGCAGGCGCGAATCTCGCCCAGCACGTCATCCACCTGCGTGACCGCGGGTCGCACCTCTATCTCGGGGTCCACCAGCCCCGTGGGCCGCACCACCTGTTCCACCACGGCATCGGCGTGCTCCGCCTCATAGCGGCCCGGCGTCGCCGACACGAACAGGGTCTGCGGACGCAGCCGTTCCCATTCATCGAACCGCAACGGCCGGTTATCGAGTGCACAGGGCAGGCGAAACCCATATTCGACCAAGGTTTCCTTGCGCGAGCGATCTCCCCGGTACATGCCGCCCAACTGCGGAATCGAGACGTGGGATTCGTCGATAACGAGGAGAGCATCCGCTGGCAAGTAATCGAACAGTGTCGGGGGTGGCTCACCGGGCTGTCGGCCGGAGAGGTAACGCGAGTAGTTTTCGATCCCCGGGCAGTAGCCCAGCTCGCGCATCATCTCCAGATCGTAACGCGTGCGCTCCGACAGCCGCTGTGCCTCGACCAGCTTGTCAGCTGCGCGCAGCCTGGCAAGCTGCTCCTCCAGCTCGACCTTGATGAGATCAACCGCCGCCAGAATCGTCTCACGGGGCGTCACATAGTGGCTTTTCGGATAGATGGTACAGCGCGGCACCCGTTGTACCACCGCGCCGGTCAGGGGATCGAACAACTGAATGTTCTCGACTTTGTCCTCGAACAATGCAATCCGCACTGCCAGTTCATCCGAGTCGGCAGGAAAAATGTCGATGACATCGCCCCGCACCCGGTAGTTGCCACGATCAAAACTGATGTCATTGCGGCTGTATTGCAGCTCGGTCAGGCGGCGCAGGATAGCGCGCTGATCGACGCGGTCGCCGCGCACTACATGGAGCAACATCTTCAGATAGGAATCGGGATCGCCAAGGCCGTAGATCGCCGAAACCGTCGCCACCACCACCACATCGCGCCGCTCAAGCAGCGCCTTGGTGGCGGACAGCCGCATCTGCTCGATATGCTGATTGATCGAGGCATCTTTTTCGATATAGGTATCGGATGCCGCCACATAGGCTTCCGGCTGGTAGTAATCGTAGTAAGAGACAAAGTACTCAACCGCATTGCGCGGGAAAAAATCGCGCAACTCGCCGTAAAGCTGCGCTGCCAGGGTCTTGTTGTGCGCGAGCACGAGGGTCGGCCTTTGTACCCGCTCAATCACCTTGGCCACCGTGAAGGTCTTGCCGGAGCCCGTGACACCGAGCAGTGTCTGGGCGGCAAGTCCGGCCTCCAGTCCTTCCACCAGCGCGGCGATGGCGGCTGGCTGATCGCCGGCCGGTTCGTAATCGCTGACGACGGCGAGTGGTTTATCCATGATCGCGACGACCCTACCCTTGGAGAGCCCTGGGATTTTAGCAGTGAACCGTGGCGGCGCGCCGGCTCCCTCCGAACGCTTCACAACAAGAGCACAGGTGACTCCAGACGCAGCAGGGCACATCATTGGTTGACGATGTGCAAAGGCGCTTTTATCATGCGCCCCCTGCCACTCCGCCTTAGCTCAGTCGGTAGAGCAAATGACTGTTAATCATTGGGTCGCTGGTTCGAGTCCAGCAGGCGGAGCCAGACATATTTCTCGGCGGGACAGTCTTTGAGGGTTCACCCTCAGGGATGCCTCGCTGAATTCACAGCGGCCGGGTTCTTCTGCCTTTGTCGCTGCCTCGGAACTTTTTTGATCTCGCGCAGAGCTGATTCTGCACTGCACTCCGGCCTTAATACGCGTTGCGATCAAGCCACAAACGACCTACCGTCAGGGCGATGATTTTCAGATCGAGCCCCAGACTCCAGTTGTCGATATACCAAAGGTCGTGTTCGACCCGGGCCTTCATCGCACCAAGCGTTTCCGTCGCACCCCGCAGTCCGTTCACTTGCGCCCAACCGGTAATACCCGGCTTCACTTTATGACGTCTCATGTAGGATTCCACCAGATCCTTGTAGTATTCGTTGTGAGCCAGCGCATGAGGCCGTGGACCGACGATCGACATGCGACCTTGCAGCACGTTGAAAAATTGCGGCAGCTCATCGAGACTGGTACGCCGCAAGAAACGTCCTACCGGAGTAATGCGGGGATCGCTCCGGGTTGCCTGAGTGACCTGATCTTCGGGCTCGCTATGCATGTGCATGGTCCGAAACTTATAAATTTTGATCGGCTTGCCGTCGGCGCCATGCCGATACTGGCGAAACAGTACCGGGCCGGGTGAACCGAGTTTTACCGCCACGGCCACCAGTAGACATAGCGGCGCGAGGATGCCCAGCAGCGCGCACGTCAAAATCACATCTTCAGCGCGCTTGAGAAGCGCATTGCCCCCCTGAAGTGGTGAATAGGTCAGATCAATCACCAGGTTGTTTCCGAAGCGACCAATGCGCTGGCGAAATAATCCCAGGTCATCAATCTGAGGAAAATAACGGATGTCCACCAGGGTATCGCGCAGTCGGTAGAGCACATCGCGCAAGAGCGCACTGCTGGCCAGAGGCAGGGATATCCACAGCTCCTGAATTTGCAATTGCTTTACGGCAGCCTCGATACCGGCCGCATCCAGACCCGCCTCGAGCGGCAGAATCTCGGCCACCACGCCCCCTTCGCGGGCAAAACGTTTGGCCAGTTGATCTCCTTGCGCGTCGGCGCACACTATGGCGACGCGGCGTGGTTGTGCTCGCTGCCGCAACAAGCGCACCAGCCGGCTGGACAGCTGGCGCATGGATACCACCAGCACCAGGGCAAAAGCCACCCACAGAACGAGCCACGCGCGAGAAAATCGCTCGGTAACCTTAAAAAACACCATGCACAGAATGAAAATCCCGAAACCTGTCAGCAAATAAACCAGCGTCCGGGAAAGCGGGCTTCTTGTTACTCGGCCGGCCTCAAGAAAATTGCCGTCGAAGAGCAAGGTGAATGACACGACAAACGCGCCATAGTGAATCGCCAATTGGTACTGATCAGGCGCGACCAGAGCGCCGAAGCGCGCAAACAGGGCGAGATAACCGGCAGCGGCAATCAGCGCGAAATTAGTCAGAAATGCAAAGCTGCGCACCTGACGGTCCCGGTCATGAGTCTTGACAATACCGCCTGCCTGATTCATTTCGCGTATTGCCGGTCTCGGGTGCAACAAAAACGGCCACGCTCCGAAAAACGTGGCCGCAACGGTTCGATTTGACCATCAAAAAGCGATTTTGCCCTCATTTTGCTTGAGAATCGCTTCTCCGATGCCCTTGACATTGAGTAGTTGCGCCTCGTCCTTGAAAGGACCGTTAGTTTCCCGGTAGGCAATGATGGCTTGTGCCTTGGCGGGTCCTACTCCGTCCAACCCTGACGCGAGCTGTTCAGCACTCGCGGTATTGACGTTAACCGCCGCCTCGGCCCTGGTCGCTGCCTGCGTGGTACTGGTCGGAGGTTTAGCAACGCCAGTCTTGCTATCCACGGCCCAGAGCGAGGTTGCGGGCAGCGCTAACGCCATGGCGACGAGAGCCATCTTTTCAAATCGACGCACCTTCTTCATATTCATATTCAACTCCCTGCACTTGCGTGCTCCTTGTCAATGAATGAGCGCGATCACTTCGCGCCCAGTCAATATTCTGCGATTTGCCGGGCCATATCAAGCAGGACCGCCACTGGGTCCGCGGATTGCGTTACCGGTCGCCCCACAACCAGATAATTGCTGCCCGCCCGGATAGCCTCAAGCGGCGTCATGACCCGCGTCTGATCATCACCGGAGGCCATCGCGGAGGCGACTCTGATACCGGGCGTGACACAGAGAAAATCGTCACCGAGCCTGCGGTGCATAGCACTCGCTTCCCATGCCGAGCAAACCACGCCGTCGAGCCCGCTGCGCTGAGCCAAGGTGGCAAGATGAAGGGCCTGCTCTTCCAGCGGTCGATCAAACCCGATCTCGTCAAGATCCGCTTGATTCATGCTGGTGAGAATGGAAACTGCCACCAGCAGCAGATGTTGTCCCGCAGTGCGGCGGGACTCTGCGGCCGCTGTCATCATGGCGCTACCGCCTGCGGCGTGGACGTTGGTCATCCAGACACCCAGGTTGCCGGCCGCAGCAACTGCCTTGGCGACCGTCGAAGGAATATCGTGAAATTTCAGGTCGAGGAATACGTCGAACCCTGAGGCTGCCAGACGCTGTACCAATTGCGGCCCGGCCGCGGTAAACAGTTCCTTACCGACCTTAAGACGACAGAGCTCTGGATGCACCCTGCTGACGAACCTCAACGCCGAGTCCGCGTCGGGGTAATCCAGGGCCACGATTAGGCGTGATCCCTGCGCGCGCGGAGACATTACCCGCCACCCGTCATTTGGCGACGGTCTTGAGTCGTTCGACTTCGCGTTCAAGACGCCGCTGCCGCAACCTCGCGGCGCCCAGCGCAGGCACCGTCGCGAGCACGGCACTCAGCACTCCGACAAGAAAGGTCAGCGTCAGCCAGATACCCAAGGGCAATTCCCCCAGCGGAAAGCCGAGCAGCACCAAGGAGACCAGGGCGCTGTTGTCCTGCACGAACCAGACACCCAGGCCAGCCATCGGCAGCGCCAGCAACACCCAGAATAATAATGCCTTGGCTCGCCGCACGGCGCGGATCCTCGCGCGTCAGGGCTCCAGCGACGCGTTTACACGCTCGCGGAGTTCCTTGCCAGGTTTGAAATAGGGAACCCATTTTCCCGGCAACTCCACGGCGCCGCCAGTCTTTGGGTTGCGCCCCAAACGGGGTGCGCGGTAGTGCAGACAAAAACTGCCAAACCCTCGAATTTCGATACGCCGATTGTTGATCAGCGCACGCGCCATTTCTTCCATGATCATTTTGATGGCCATCTCCACATCCCTGGGCGGCAGTTGGTCCTGCCGCGCAGCGATGCGTTCTATAAGGTCGGACTTGGTCAATGGCATATTCACCACCGCGGTTAAAGTGCAAACCCGATTAGCGATCCGCGCTGTCCATTTGCGCCTTGATCAGATCGCCGATAGTCGTGTTGGGCATAACGTCGGTTTCCTGACGCTTGTGTGCCTTGACCGCAGCCCGCTCATCGCTTGAGTCCTTGGCCTTGACGGAAAGGTTGATGACCCGGTTCTTGCGATCGATATTGATGATCTGCGCTTCCACTTTGTCATCGACACGCAAGGCATTACGCGCATCCTCAACCCGGTCCCTGCCGATCTCGGAAGCCTTCAACTGTCCCTCAATGCCATCGCCCAGATCGATGATGGCGCCCTTGGCATCCACTTCACGGACGGTGCCGTTAACGATGGCGCCTTTGTCGTTACGAGTGACGTAATTCGAGAACGGATCGTCCGCGAGCTGCTTAACGCCGAGCGAAATCCGCTCGCGCTCCGGATCCACAGCCAGAATCACCGTTTCGATCTCGTCGCCCTTGCGATAATTGCGTACCGCTTCTTCGCCGGGCTGATTCCAGGAAATATCGGACAGGTGGACAAGGCCGTCGATCCCGCCGTCCAGGCCAATAAAAATACCGAAGTCGGTAATCGACTTGATCGTACCCTTGATCAGATCGTTCTTGGAGTGGAGCTTGCCGAACTCGTCCCAGGGGTTGGGCAGGCACTGCTTCATGCCCAGCGAGATGCGGCGCCGCTCTTCGTCGATGTCGAGCACCATGACGTCGATGCGGTCGCCAACCTGGACCACTTTCGAGGGATGGATATTCTTGTTGGTCCAATCCATTTCGGACACATGCACAAGCCCTTCGACACCGTCTTCCAGCTCCGCAAAGCAGCCGTAGTCGGTGAGATTGGTCACCGTCGCCGGCAGGCGGGCGTTGCGCGGGTAACGCGCCACGATATCGCTCCAGGGATCTTCGCCGAGCTGCTTGAGGCCGAGGGAAACGCGGTTGCGCTCGCGATCAAACTTGAGCACCTTGACGTCGATCTCGTCGCCTACTTCAACGACTTCGCTCGGATGCTTGACGCGCTTCCAGGACATGTCGGTGATGTGCAGCAGACCATCGATACCACCCAGGTCGACAAAGGCGCCGTAATCGGTGAGGTTCTTGACCACACCTTTGCGGACCACGCCTTCTTCCAGGGTGCGCAGCAGTTCTTCACGCTCAACACTGTTGGCGGCCTCCATGACGGCGCGGCGCGAAACCACGACGTTATTGCGCTTCTGATCGAGTTTGATGATCTTGAATTCAAGCGGCTTGTCTTCCAGATGCGTGGTTTCGCGCACCGGCCGGACATCGACGAGGGAGCCGGGCAGGAAGGCGCGCACGCCATCCAGATCCACGGTAAACCCGCCCTTGACCTTGCCACTGATGATCCCGGTCACCGCACTGCTTTCGGTGAACGCCTTTTCCAGCACCATCCAGGATTCCGCGCGACGTGCTTTCTCCCGTGACAAGCGAGTGGCGCCAAACCCGTCCTCGACCGCCTCAAGGGCCACCTGTACTTCATCGCCGATGGCAACCGTGGCGATGCCGTTTTCATCGAAAAACTGACTCAGCGGAATGACGCCTTCGGATTTCAATCCGGCGTGGACCGTAACCCAGTCCTTGTCCACATCGATCACAACACCGGTGATGATGGTGCCGGGCACCATGTCGACAGTTTTCAGGCTTTCTTCAAACAGTTGGGAGAAACTCTCGCTCATTGCGTCTGATGCTCATAGTGGTGCGCTTGCGCGCCAACCCTCTGCCAGCCCAGGGGGTCGTCTGCTTGGTTGAGGGGTCCGCGGCCCGGACTGGAATGAACACCGCGCACCCATCCTTGAACTTCGTTAAAAGAATTTCGTTAAAAGAACTTCGTTAAAAATCCATCGCGTGCGCGACTGCTAACGCAATCGCTCTTGCGCCACGGCCAGAATCGCCTCGACCACTTCGTCGATGGTCATTGTGGTGGAATCCATAACCGTCGCATTCTCCGCCGGTCGCAGCGGCGCCACCGGGCGGCTACGATCCCGCTCGTCGCGCTCGTTGACCTGTGCGACAAGGTCGCGAAGGCTAGCAGTTTCCCCTTTTCCAATCAACTGGTTATAGCGTCTCCGGGCGCGTTCGTCCGGGCTTGCCGTGAGGAACACCTTGAGGGCAGCGTCCGGGAAAACGACCGTGCCCATATCCCGGCCGTCCGCGACCAGCCCCGGTGGCCGGGCAAAAGCCCGCTGCCTTCGCAGCAGCGCCGCGCGAACTTCGGGGATGGTCGCCACAAGAGACGCCTGCGCACCGACCTGCTCTGCGCGCAGCAATCGGGTGACATCTTCTCCCTCCAGCGTGATAGCGGGTTCCGCGTCGCCCGGGGCCATCCGGAACAGGACGTCCATATGGGCGGCGAGCACGGCAAGACCGTCGATATTGTCGAATGTCACCTGATGGCGCGCGGCCGCCACGGCGAGCAGCCGGTACAGAGCACCGCTGTCGAGGTAATGAAAGCCCAGCCGACGGGCGAGAATCACACTGACCGTCCCCTTGCCCGCACCGCTAGGTCCGTCGATGGCGATCACGGGCGTCGCTGTATCCTTCATTCGGTCACCTCGACAATTCCTAGTCCAACGCCATTCGCCAGCTGGGGGAAACCCGGAAACGATGTCAACACATTGGTGCAGTCGTGAATAACAACGGTTCCCTTCGCGCGCAGTGCGGCTATGGCGAAGGCCATGGCGATGCGGTGATCGCCCTGACTCTCGACAGTACCCGCGCCGAGCGCACCGCCCACAATGCGAATACCGTCTGGCGTCGGGCACGCGTCGATGCCCAGCACGTTCAGCCCATCCGCCATGGACTGAATGCGATCGCTCTCCTTGACCCGCAATTCCGCGGCGCCGGTCAATACGGTGGTGCCTTCGGCGCAGGCGGCGGCAATGAACAGCGCGGGAAACTCGTCTATGGCGTTAGCGACCAGATGTGGCGGTATGGCAATGCCCTTCAAGGGCGCGGCGCGCACCCGGAGGTCAGCGACCGGCTCACCGCCGACTTCCCGCAGGTTCAACAGTTCGATATCGGCACCCATGGCGCGCAGGATATGAATCACCCCATCGCGGGTCGGGTTAACACCCACCCCACGCAGCGTGAGATCGGAACCGGGAGCAATGCTCGCGCCGACCAGAAAGAACGCGGCGGATGAAATATCGCCCGGCACCTGGAGATCGCACGCCACCAGTTTGCCCCCGCCCGTGAGGCGGATGCGGCCCTCTTCGTTGCGCACGGGGTACTGAAAGCCGCGCAGCATGCGTTCTGTGTGGTCCCGGGTCGGTGCCGGCTCGAGCAGATCGGTTTCGCCCTCGGCACGCAGGCCCGCGAGCAACAGACAGGATTTCACCTGGGCGCTCGCGATGGGTAAATCGTAGCGAATTCCCCGCAGCTCATGACCACCGGCAATCGCGAGCGGCGGCGTGCCGGCGGCGGTTGCCTCGATCTGCGCACCCATGCGCGCCAGCGGCTCGGTCACGCGCCGCATCGGCCGCTTCGACAGGGATGCGTCGCCGGCCAGAGTGACATCGAAGCCCTGCCCCGCCAGCAAGCCGGTCAGCAGTCGCATGGAGGTACCGGAATTGCCGAGATACAGCGGCCCCGCCGGTGGTTTCAGCCCACCGATGCCAACGCCGTGAATCACGAGCGCGCCATGATCGGGACCTTCGATGACCACGCCCATATCCCGGAATGCCTGGAGCGTCGCAAGACTGTCTTCCCCTTCGAGAAACCCCTGCACCCGGGTGGTGCCCTCGGCGAGCGCGCCCAGCATGATGGCACGATGGGAAATCGACTTGTCACCCGGAACACGAATGTCGCCGATCAAACTGCCGCCCGGGGCAACGCGGTAGGTGCTGCGGTTGGTGGAGATGCTCATATAGGGTTTGCTCTCCTGCATAACCTCGAAATGCCGGCGCGCGGCCTGGGCCCGAGTGAAAATCCCGGTGAGAAAGTCGCTATCGCCGCCGGCAATCGCCGCCCGCAAGGCGGCGAGCTGCGTCTCGAAGCGATCAAATACCGTCATCAACGCCGTTCGATTCGCCAATGCGATGTCGCGCCACATCACCGGGTCGCTACCCGCGATGCGGGTAAAATCCCGGAAGCCGCCCGCTGCATAGCGAAAAATTTCCTGGCTGCGTGCCATTTCGGCCAACGCGTCGACAAGGCCGAAGGCGAGCATGTGAGGCAGGTGACTGGTGGCAGCGAGCACCTGGTCGTGCACCTCGGGGCTCAGCTCGCTGACCCGGGCGCCGACACCGGCCCACAGATTGCGCACCCGCGCCACATGGCGCGCATTGGTCTCGGCCACTGGTGTCAGGATGACTTCGTGGTGCTCGTACAAATCGGCGCGCGCTGCGCCGACACCGCTTTTCTCGGACCCCGCGATGGGATGTCCGGGCACGAACTGCGGCGGCATGGCGCCATAAATGCTTTGCGCGGCCGCCACCACGCTGCCCTTCACGCTCGCCACATCCGTCAGGGTCACGCTAGCGTCCGTGTAGCGTCGAATCTCGGCCAGGATGTCGGGCACGACCTGGGTCGGCACCCCGATCACCACCAGATCGCCCGACGTCAGTTCCGCCAACGCCGTCGGCAGATGGGGTTCGATGCGGCCAACCACCTGCAGGCGCACAGCGTCCGCCAGAGTGGCTTCACTGCGTGAATAGCCGATGACCTCGCGACACAGCCCCCGGCGGCGCGCGGCCAGCGCCAGACTGCCGCCCATGAGACCCAGCCCGACGATCAACAGACGCCCGATGCCAACCTGGCTATCGCTCACTTTATGGGCACCGACTCAAAGCACTGCGCGCGGGTATGACCCCAGCGGTCGAAGTTCAACAACCGTGGGACGAATTTCGTCGAGTGCCAGCCGTACTGCCGGGTCGTCGCGATGGCCCGCGAAATCGATGAAAAAAACATAACTCCATTTACGACTCCGGGACGGCCGGGTCTCGATGCGCGTGAGATCGATGCCGTGATTGCGGAACGGCTCCAGCAACCGGTACAGAGCACCTGGCTCGTTCTTGACCGATACCATGACCGAAGTCTTGTCGTCGCCGCTGCGCGGCACATCGTTGCGCCCGATGATCAAGAACCGCGTGGTGTTATCGGGTTCATCCTCGATATTGCTGTGCAGGCGCGTCAAGCCATAAAGGGATTCCGCCATGGCACCGGCGATGGCGGCAGAGCTCCATTCCCCTGCTACCCGTTTCGCGGCTTCGGCATTGCTGTTGAGGGTCACGCGCTCGGCCTTGGGCAGATGGGCGTCGAGCCACTTGCGGCATTGCGCCAACGACTGGGGGTGCGAATAAACCCGCGTAATCGCATCTGGCTTGGTATTGGGACCGATGAGCAAATGCTGGTGGATCCGCAGCTCCACCTCGCCACTAATCTGCAAACTGGAATCGAGAAAACTGTCGAGCGTGTGATTGACCACGCCCTCGGTGGAGTTTTCCACCGGCACCACACCGTAATCGGCGGCGCCGGCGGCAACTTCACGAAACACTTCGTCGATGGCCGGCAGCGGCACCGCCACGGCGGAATGCCCGAAATGCTTCAGGGCCGCCGCCTGGGTGAAGGTGCCTTCCGGTCCGAGGAAGGCGACCTTGATGGGCTGCTCCAACGCCAGGCAGGCCGACATGATTTCGCGAAACAGCCGCGCCATCTCCTCGGCTGCCAGGGGTCCGGGATTGTTTTCCTTTACCGCGCGCAGAATCTGCGCTTCGCGTTCCGGCCGGTAGAACTGGGTATCGCCGCTATCCGCCTTGACTTTTGCCACCGCCTGCGCGCAGCCGGCACGGTCGCTCAGCAGCGCGATAAGCTGCCTATCGATGGCGTCTATCTGCTCGCGCAGACGCGCAAGCGCCGCCGCGCCGTTGTCCGAAGACGACGTCATCTCAGGCCTCCGTTTCACTTCCGTCATCGCTGACGACCGCGATTCCCACCAGGGTTTCGTTTTCGCGCACCCGGATCAGGCGCACGCCCTGGGTGTTGCGGCTGAGCACGGAAATTTCGTCGACCCGGGTTCGCACCAGGGTGCCCTGATCGGAAATCAACATGATTTCGTCGCCGTCGGCCACCTGTACGGCACCCACCAAGGCGCCGTTGCGCGCGGAGGTCTGCATTGCAATCACGCCCTGCCCGCCCCGGTTGTGTACTGGGAAGTCAGCGGACTCGGTACGCTTGCCATAGCCATTGGCACTCACCGCAAGCACCCGTCGCCCCGCCTCCGGGATGATCAGGGAAATCATGCGCTCGCCCTCGTGCAGACGCATTCCGCGCACGCCGCGCGCGGTGCGGCCCATGGCTCGCACATCGGTTTCATTGAAGCGCACCGCTTTGCCGGAACTGGCGAACAGCATCACATCCTGGTCGCCGTGGGTGATTGCGGTGCCGACCAGGCTGTCGCCGGGATCCAGATCCAGCGCGCGCAATCCGACGCTGCGGGGGCGCGAAAATTCGGTCAGCACCACTTTCTTGATGATGCCGGCGGCGGTCGCCATCAGCACGAACTGATCTTCGCAATATTCGGTAACGGGCAGAATCGCGGTCACCCGCTCGGACGCTTCAAGCGGCAGCAGGTTGACCAGCGGTCGGCCACGTGCGCCGCGACCGGCCAGTGGAATCTGGTAGGTTTTCAGCCAGTAGACTTTGCCGGCACTGGTAAAACACAGGATGGTCGCGTGGGTGCTGGCCACCAGCAGGCGCTCGACGAAGTCTTCTTCCTTGACCGCCGTCGCCGACCTGCCGGTACCCCCGCGCCGCTGCGCCTGATAGTCCACCAGCGGCTGGCTCTTGGCGTAGCCGGCGTGGGAAATGGTCACCACGCGGTCTTCTTCCGGAATCAGGTCCTCAATGGTGAGATCGAGCTGCGAGGCGACGATTTCAGTGCGCCGCGCATCGCCGAAATCCCGGTCGACTTCCAGCATTTCGTCGCGGATCACCGTCTTCAACCGCTCCGGATCGCCGAGAATATTGAGGTAATCACTGATCTCGTCGAGCTTCTCCCGGTACTCTTCCAGCAGCTTGGCGTGTTCCATCCCGGTCAGGCGATGCAGGCGCAATTCGAGGATCGCGCGCGCCTGGGGTTCCGACAGGTGATAGCCGTCCGGGTGCAATCCGCACTGCGGGTCCACGCCGTCCGGCAGGCTGGCGTCGTGGCCCGCCACGGTCAGAAACGGCATTACCGCTGCCGCGTCCCAGGCCCGGGCGATCAGGGCCTCGCGCGCTTCGGCGGCGCTGGCCGACGCCTTGATCAACTCGATGACCGGATCGATATTTGCAATCGCCACCGCCAGGCCTTCCAGCACATGCCCGCGTTCACGGGCCTGCCGGAGCAGATACATGGTGCGGCGCGTGACCACTTCGCGGCGGTGCCGGATAAAGGCTTCGATCAGCTGCTTGAGGTTCAGAATTCTCGGCTGGCCGTCGACCAGGGCAACGATATTGATCCCGAACACGGTTTCGAGCTGCGTCTGGGCATAGAGCTGGTTGAGCAGCACCTCGCCCGACTCGCCGCGCTTGAGCTCCACCACCACGCGCAACCCGTCCTTGTCCGACTCGTCGCGCAGCTCGGAAATGCCTTCGATTTTCTTTTCTTTCACCAGCTCGGCAATTTTTTCGATGAGCCGGGTTTTCTGGAGTTGATAGGGTATTTCGGTAATCACGATGCGGTCGCGATCACCCTTTTCCATGGGCTCCACATGCGCTCGGCCCCGCACCAGGATGCGGCCGCGCCCGGTGCGATAGGCCTCGACGATCCCGGCGCGCCCGTTGATGATGCCAGCGGTGGGAAAGTCGGGTCCGGGCACGATCTCGATCAACTCGTCCACGCTCAACTCGGGGTTATCGAGCAGCGCGATGCAGGCCTTGATGACTTCCGACAGGTTGTGCGGCGGAATATTGGTGGCCATGCCGACCGCAATCCCGGACGAGCCGTTCACCAGCAGGTTGGGCACCCGGGTCGGCAGCACCGTGGGAATCTGTTCGGTCTCGTCGTAGTTGGGCGCGAAGTCGACCGTTTCGCTGTCGAGATCGG
>JBKHWK010000033.1:0-16651 GCA_046566625.1 Gammaproteobacteria bacterium | reverse complement strand
ATTGAGCTTTTCCGCGTAGGGCGGGCTGGTGGTGGCAAACATCAGAGTGTCTACCGCCGCGCCGCCGAGCGCCTGACGGCCGGCCTCTACTGCCATCGAGACCGAATCTTCGTCATAACTGGCGATGGCGCGTTCGCCGCGACCGATGCCCGCCGCCTGGCGGTCGAGCCGAAAATAGGGAATATAGGAACCGTACCGCAAAATACCGGACAAACCACACCTCCTGGTTCGGGAGCCGGCGCGCTGGGCACCGGCGGCGACGTTGATCGACTGCTTTCGTTGTTATCGGAGCCCGCCCAAAGCCGTCAGGACCGAGGGCAAGCCTTGCGATTCAGGCTATCACATATTCCTGCAATTTCGGGTCCTGCAAGTCGGCCCGGAACCTTGTTGCCGTCCAGGGCCAGGAGCCGGGTACACCCTTCTCGTCCAGATACCAGCTCTTGCAGCCGGTGGTCCACACCGTATCCTTCATGTTCGCCAGCATTTCGGCATTGAACCGCCCGGTCGCATCTTCGCGGGGAGAAATCTGTTCGAACTTGCGTTCCGCCCAGAGGTTGATGAACTTCAGGATGTATTCGCTCTGGGTTTCGGCGATGGAGGCAAGCGAGAAGTTGCCCACCGGGCTGTGGGGTCCCATCACCATGAAGAAATTGGGAAATTTCGGCATGGCCACGGTGCGATAGCCGCGTGGACCGTTCTTCCAGGCCGCGTCCAGGGTGACGCCGTGCGCGCCGGTCATGGTCATCGGCAACATGTACTCGTTGGCGTGAAAGCCGGTGGCCAGCGCGATGATGTCGAGCTCGTGGAGCCTGCCATCCGCAGTGACGATGCCCCGCGGCTCGACGTGGTCGATGCCCAGGCGCACCAGTTCGGCGTTGGGGCGCTGAATGGCGGGATAAAATTCCGACGACATCACCAGGCGTTTGCACATTGGCGTGTAGTCCGGGGTCAGGTTGGCGCGCAGATCGGGGTCCTGCACGCGGTCGAGGTTCCAGCGACACAGTTTGGCGACCATGCGCCGGGAGGCGCTGTCCTTGATGATGCCGCGACCCAGCACCTGCTCCATGAGAAACCGGTAGCTGTTGTAGTACAGCCGGGAAAGGACCGGCAGTTGCCTCGTCAGCCAATGACTGACTCCGGAATATTTCCGGTTCGGAATCGGCAGCACCCACTGTGGGGTGCGCTGGAAGGAAATCACCTTGCTGCACACATCGGTGAGCGGCTTGATCATCTGGATGCCGGTGGAGCCGTTGCCGATGACGCCGACGCGCGCGCCGGCCAGCTCCAGGGAGTGATCCCAGCGGGCGGAATGCACCACGGTCCCGGCAAAGGAATCCAGGCCCGGAAGGTCCGGATACCTGGGCCGTACCAGGATGCCGCAGGCGGCGATCAGGATGTCGCACCTGAGCTGCTCGCTGGTGCCAGCGGCTGTCGCCACATCCAGTTTCCAGCCGCTACCGGTCCATTCCGCGTGCCGGGTCTCGGTGTTGAAGCGGATACGTTCGAAGACCCGATACTTGCGCGCCATGCGCTCGAAGTACTGGCGGATTTCTGCGCCGCCGCAAAACCGGTGGCTCCATTGCGAACTGGGTTCGAAGCTGTACTGGTAATAGTGGGAGGGCACGTCGCAGCGCAGGCCGGGATACTGGTTGTAGTGCCAGGTGCCGCCACAGCGGTCGGCTTTTTCCAGCAGGATCAGGTCGTCGTAGCCGGCCGCCATCAGCCGCATTCCCATGCAGATCCCCGACAGCCCGGTGCCGACCACGACGATGCGCGGCTTGCGCTTACCCGCGGCCAGGGTTTTCAGAATTTTGCCGCTGTCACCGATGCCCATTTTTTATCTGCCGAAGCGGTGGGCAACTGCGCCGGAGGGCGCCCGAGATGTTTGTTACCCAAGGGTAACAACAGTTTTGCGTAAGCCTCGGAGGGTGTCAAGGTTGCCGCTGGGGTATGCGCGACCCTGTATTTCCACCTATCCCGGACTCGGGTACACATAGCCGGCTTGGAGACCCAGCGGCAGTCCCAGCGCCCAGTAGCCGAGGAGGAGCAGGGTCCAGCCCAGCAGCAGTAGCAGCGCGTAGGGAAGCATCATCGCGATCAGGGTGCCGATGCCGGCGCCGCCGACATAACGCCGGCAGAACACGACCACCAGCGGGAAGTAGGGCATCAGCGGGGTCACGATGTTGGCCGAGGAATCCCCGATCCGGTACGCCGCCTGGGTCAGTTCCGGCGCGATGCCGAGCTGCATCAGCATGGGTACGAAGATGGGCGCGATCAGGAGCCATTTCGCCGACGCCGAGCCCACGAACAGATTGATGCAAGCCGTTAACAGAATAATGCCGACGATGGTGAACTGGGGCGGCAGGTGCAGTGCGCTCAGCCCTTCCGCACCCTCAACGGCGAGCAGCACCCCCAGGTTGGAGCGGCTGAAGGCCGCGATGAACTGCGCGGCGAAAAACGCCATCACGATGTAATAACCCATGCTTTCCATGGCGCGGGTCATCCCTGCGATCACATCGCGGTGTCCGCGGATGGATCCGGCGGCAATGCCATAGGTCACGCCCGGGATCAGAAACAGGACAAAGATCAGCGGCACGATGGCATGCATCAGGGGTGCGCCGAAGGATGCCATGGCGCCGGTCGCTGGATCCCGCAGGGGCGAGCTGGCGGGCAGGATTGCCGCGAGCAGCAGCGCCAGTGATACCGCCAGGCTGACCGCCGCCCAGCAGAGCCCGCGTCGCTCCCGGGCCTCCAGCGGCGTCAACCCGGTGGTGTCCGCCGGGGCGGTGGTCAGCGGATACGTCTTGGTCAGCCAGGGCTCGACGACCCTGTCGGTGAGCCACCAGCCGATGCCGATCACCAGCAGGCTCGATGTGCTCATGAAAAACCAGTTGCACAGCGGGTTTACGAGCAGCTCCGGGTCGAGCACGCGACCCGCTGCCTGGGTGATGCCCTGCAGCAGCGGATCGAGCGCCGAGGGAATGAAATTGGCGGAAAACCCTCCCGATACGCCAGCAAAGGCCGCGGCGATGCCCGCCAGCGGGTGGCGGCCGGCGGCACGAAAAATCACCGCCGCCAGTGGGATGACCACGACATAGCCCGCATCCGCTGCAGTGTGGCTGATGATGGCTACCAGCATCACGATGGGTGTCAGCCAGCGAGAGGTGGTCAGGCTCAGCAGCTTGCGCAGCCCGGCGGCGATGAGTCCGGAGTGCTCCGCAACGCCGACTCCGAGCAGGGCCACCAGCACGATCCCGAGCGGCGCAAAGGCGGTGAACACCGGGACCATCTCGGTCAGGAAGCGCGTGAGCTCCGTCCCGGTCAGCAGATTGACAACCTTGATCGTGGCGCCGGTCTGGGGGTGTTGCGCGGCAAATTCGATCGGCGCCAACAGTGCCGACAGCAACCAGACCGCGATCAGCAGCAGCAGAAACAGCAAGACGGGATCGGGCAGCCGGTTGCCGAGCTTCTCAACCGCTTGCAGAATTCGTAACAGCGCGCCGGGTTGGGGCTGCGGATCCGGGTCGCTCACGCGGGCTTTCCAGGGTTTTGGCGCAGGGCTGGCGCGCGTGCCATCGGCGGGTGGCCGTCCGGGTCAGGGTTTTGGCGGCTCCGTATTCAACACCAGTTGGCCATCTACCACGGGAATGCGTTCGCCGGGGCGATGGTCCATGCGCACGCTGTGTTCTTCATCGCGCAGGCGGTAGCGGACATCGTAGCCCGTCACTTCGGTCTTGGTTTCATGCTCGGTGTGGCAGCGGCGCTCGGTGCTGGTGTAGGTATCGTTCGCCTGCATCCGCTCTTGGGTTTTGTTGCCGGCGTAGCCACCGGCCACCGCGCCGGCTGCAGCTGCGATTTTTTTGCCGGAGCCCCCGCCGACCTGGTTGCCGACAACCCCCCCGATCACTGCCCCAGCCACAGTGCCGAGAATCTGGTTGTGGTCCTTCGCTGGTCGCCGTCGCGTCACCGCCACGTCGGCGCAAACTTCCTTGGGTACTTGTACATCGCGGGTTACCTCGGTGACTTCGAGCACGTCCGCGAACTTGGGTTCGGCATAGAGCGCGCGATAGCCGCCGATGGCGCCGGCCGCCGTGGCCAGCACGGCCCCGGCTACAAGACCCGTAAGCATGCTTTTGTTCATGGTGAGATTGTCCGACTGGTTCCGCAGAGAAGCCTTAATGTGTCGATAATTCGGGCGGAATACAAGAGCTGTCCGGCGGTGGTGGTGCGCAGCTACCCTGATTCAGGCACCGTCGCCAGCAGGAGCAGGAAGAGTCCCATGCCCCTGGCGTAGCGGTCCGGACCAAGTGTGCGGGGCAGTTGCCGTTTGGCAATGTCGCGCTATAGCTTCAGCGCCAGTCCGTATCCCCAGCGACCGCTGAGGTTATGGTTCACACGTTGAATCGAAAATGGACTATGTCGCCATCCTGGACAACATAGTCCTTGCCTTCCAGGCGCCACTTGCCGGCATCCCGGGCGCCGGCTTCACCGCCGTGAGCGATAAAGTCGTCGTAACCCACCACTTCGGCGCGGATGAAGCCGCGCTCGAAATCGCTGTGAATCTTGCCGGCCGCCTGGGGTGCCGTGGCGCCCACCGGAATGGTCCAGGCCCGCACCTCTTTGACGCCAGCGGTAAAGTAGGTGTGCAGGTGCAACAGTTGGTAACCGCCGCGTATTACCCGGTTCAGCCCCGGTTCTTCGAGGCCGATGTCGGCCAGAAAGGCCAGCTTGTCCGCATCGTCCAGCTCGGCGATCTCGGCTTCGATCTGGTTGCACACCGCCACCACGCCCGCGCCTTCGGCGGCAGCGATGGCTTCTACCTGCTGCAAATAAGGGTTGTCGTGAAAGCCGTTCTCGCTGACGTTGGCCACATAGAGCGTGGGCTTGGCCGTGAGCAGAGCGAGGTCGCTCAGTTCCAGCAGGGCCTCGGCGTCGAGCCCCAGGCTGCGGACCGGCCGTGCGCTATCGAGATGGGAAATCAGGCGTTCCAGCAATTCCTTGCGGGCGGTGGCGTTCTTGTCGCCACTGCGGGCAGCCTTGGCCGCGCGTTGCAGTGCCCGATCGACAGTCTCGAGATCCGCGAGCGCCAGTTCGGTATTGATGACTTCGATATCCGCCGCCGGATCGACCTTGTTGGCGACATGGATGACATTGCTGTCCTCGAAGCACCGCACGACATGGGCAATCGCATCGGTTTCCCGGATCGTGGCGAGAAACTGGTTGCCGAGGCCTTCACCCTTGGAGGCGCCAGCCACCAACCCCGCGATATCGACAAACTCCATGGTGGTCGGGATTACCCGCTGAGGTTTGACGATGGCCGCGAGCGCGTCGAGGCGCAGATCCGGCACCGGCACTATGCCGGTGTTGGGTTCGATGGTGCAGAACGGAAAATTCTCGGCGCCGATACCCGCTTTGGTAAGGGCGTTGAACAGCGTGGATTTGCCCACGTTCGGGAGACCGACAATGCCGCATTTAAAGCCCACGAACCGGTCTCCGTCGCAAATTGAAAATTAGTTGATGGTGTGCAGACGCTGCATGGCACGACCGAAATCCCCGCCAACCAGATCAGGGATTACGTCCGCCGCACGCGCGAAGGTACTGTCGATCAGCTCCCGCTCCGCAGCCGGCGGTTTGCGCAATACATAACCCACCACATCGGCACCCGGTCCGGGATGGCCGATGCCGATGCGCAGGCGCGCGAAATCGCGGCGCTCGCCGAGCCTGGCCATGATGTCGCGCAGTCCGTTGTGACCGCCGTGACCGCCGCCCAGTTTGAGGCGCGCCGTTCCCGGCGGGAGATCCAGATCATCGTGGACCACCAGCATGTTGTCCGGTGCGATCTGGTAGAACTGCAACAGCGCCAGCACCGCCTGACCACTGAGGTTCATGAAGGTGTCGGGCACCAGCAGGCGTAACTCGGGGGGAATGCGCGCCACCCTGCCGTGAAAGCGCGCTTCGTGGCGCAGCGTCGCCCCTAACCCCTGGGCCAACGCCTGTACCAGATCGGCACCGGCGTTGTGGCGGGTGTGGTCGTAGGCGGCGCCCGGATTGCCCAGCCCTACGATCAGACGGATGCCGGTGGTCACGGATGCCGGCCGGGATCACTCCCCGGCGGGGGTCTCGCTGTCGCCACCCTTGACCTTGGGCCGATGAATCGCCACCACCGGCAGATCGTGGTCGGCGCCATGGGCCAGGGCCACACTGCTCACGCCCGCGGGCAGCACCAGATCGGAAATGTGCAGGATCTGTCCCATCGCCACGGTGGCCATGTCCACCGCGATGTACTCGGGCAGATCGCCGGGCAGGCACTGGATTTCCAGGTCCACCAGATTGTGCTGCACCACGCCGCCCTGCTGCTTCACTGCTTCGCAACGATCTTCGTTGATAAAGTGCAGCGGTACACGCGTGGTGATCTTGTGGGTTTTGCTGACCCGCAGAAAATCCGCGTGGAGGATGATGGGTCGTGCCGGATGGCGCTGGACATCCTTCAGGATGACGTCCTGGGTCTTGGCATCGATCCGCAGTGAAATGATGTGCGAATAAAACGCCTCGTTTTCCAGGGCCCGGGCCAGTTCGCGCTGGGTCAGCACGATGCATTCGGGTTCGGCGCCCTCGCCGTAGACGATGGCGGGGACTTCTTCTGCGAGACGACGCAGGCGGCGGCTCGCACCTTTCCCCTTGTCGGTTCGCGTACGAGCATTGAGAACGAAATCAGTCATTGCCGTTGCTCCAGTTAGTGAATCCCGCCGTGGCCTGTTGCGACCGAGGCGATCGGCGGGTTTGGTTGTGATGCCCGTGCGGGCGGTTATCCGGCGTGTTCAGTCGAACATCGCGCTGATGGATTCTTCGTTGCTGACCCGGCGGATCGCTTCTCCCAGCGTGGCGCTGATGGACAGCTGCCGGATCCGGGCGCAACCGCGCGCCCGTTCGCTCAAGGGAATGCTGTTGGTGACCACCAGCTCATCGAGATCGGAAGCGTTGATGTTGTCGACCGCCGGTCCCGACAGCACCGGGTGCGTACAGTAGGCTACCACCTTGGTGGCGCCGTGCTGTTTGAGGGCATCGGCTGCCTTGCACAGCGTCCCTGCGGTATCCACGATGTCGTCGACCAGCAGGCAGGTTCGACCCTCGACCTCGCCGATCACGTTCATCACCTGGGTCTGATTGGCTTCGGGACGCCGCTTGTCGATGATGGCCAGTTCGGTGTTCAGTTGTTTGGCGATGGCTCGGGCGCGCACCACGCCGCCGATATCGGGAGAGACCACCAGCAGGTTGTCGTAATTCTGGCGCTCGATGTCGGCGACCAGTACCGGTGCGCCGTAGACATTGTCCACCGGGCATTCGAAAAAGCCCTGGATCTGCTCGGCGTGGAGATCCACGGTGAGCACCCGGCTGACGCCGGCGTTGTTGATCATGTCGGCGACCACGCGGGCGCTGATCGGGACTCGTGCCGAGCGCACCCGGCGGTCCTGGCGGGCGTAGCCGAAATACGGCAGCACCGCGGTGACCCGGCTGGCCGACGCGCGACGCAGGGCATCCACCATGAGCACCAGCTCCATCAGATTGCGATGGGTGGGCGCGCAAGTGGGTTGAATGATGAAAACGTCGCGGCCGCGGACATTTTCGCGGATCTCGATGTTGATCTCGCCGTCCGAAAACTGCGCTACCAAGGCATTGCCGAGCGGCAGACCGAGGTAGCGAGAAATTTCCCGCGCGAGTTCCGGGTTGCCATTCCCGGAAAATACCATCAGGTTTGCCATGGCTGTGTCCTGGAAACGGCGTCACCGGACGCCGGGGTGACAGGTTGTGGCTGGGGCGGGAGGACTCGAACCTCCGAATGGCGGGATCAAAACCCGCTGCCTTGGCCGCTTGGCGACGCCCCAAAAACCTGTGTCGTTTGCTGTATAACCGGTTGTCACGTCTGCCGCAGGGGCGAAGTGTTAACGCCCTGCGCCACGAACGCTGACCAGGCTGCGGGAACTTCCGCCAGTGCAGCCCGGGCACTTTCCTCATCGTCGAAACGAGCAAACAGGCAAGCGCCCGTGCCGGTCAGGCGCGGTGGCGCGTAGCGCGCCAACCAGAGCCGTGCCTCACGCACCTGTGGGTACATGGTCTCGACCACCGACAGACAGTCGTTGGTCGTACCCTCCCCCCCGGAAAAGGCGCGTATTTTCATCGCGCGGGTATGCCTTGTCAATTGCGGATGGGCGAACACCGCGGCGGTAGCGACTTCGCAGTCCGGTTTCAGCACCAGATACCAGGCGGCGGGCAGTTCGAGCGGCGTCAGCTGCTCGCCGATGCCTTCCCCCCAGGCGCTGCGCCCCAGGATGAATACCGGCACATCGGCGCCCAGACGCAGGCCGAGTTCGCACAATTCTTCCAGGCCGAGGTGGAGTCCCCACAGACGGTCCAGACCCACCAGCACGGTGGCGGCATCGCTGCTGCCGCCACCCAGGCCACCCCCCAGCGGGAGTCGCTTGCGGATCAGGATACGGGCCCCCGCGGGGCCGGGACGGTATGCGCGCAGGGCCAGCGCCGCCCGATACGCCAGGTTCGCGGTCATGGGCACGTCCGGAAGGGTGGGTTCGACTGCCACCTCGATGACGCCGTCCGGCGTTGCGCAGAGCTCCAGTTCGTCGCCGTAATCCAGCAGCTGAAACAGGGTTTGCAGACGGTGGTAGCCGTCCGGTCGCCGTCCCAGGATATGCAGGAACAGATTGAGCTTGGCGGGCGCAGGCAGGATCAGCGGTGCGGCAGCCGACGCCGCGCTCAGGGTGTCGTGAACCGCCATTGCTTGATCACCAGTAGGATATGCAGATCCTGACGGCGGGCTTCGATCCGCTTCGGCAGCAGGCCTGCGGCGGTTTCGGCGTAGTCATCGAACGCCAGCGTCCAGCCATCCTGGTCGAGTCCACGCAGCAGGCCGCTGGTGTCGACGTCGAGCCGTTGCACGGGAGTGCCGTGGAAGGGGATGCCGCGCACCCAGTCGCGCAGGTGCGTGGCGGGCAAGGCCCAGCCGAACAACTGCTGGCTGAGCGCTTCCGTCGAGGCGGCGCGCCGCTCGGGCACCCCGGCCTGACGGAGCACAGCACCGTCGGGGCCCGCCGCAATATGCGCGGTCCCGGCACCAAACGGGCCGCTCAGCATCGCTTCGAGCGAAGCGCCCTGCTGTATCCAGGTCAGGGTGGCGGAGCCGTTCTCTCCCCGGCCGCGATAGCCCAGCTTGCCATTGATGTGCCAGGCATCGATGGCCGCCATCGCGTCCCGGTGGACGCTCCAGGCCTGGGATTCGCGGGGCGGAGCGGTGGCGCAGCCCGCCGCCAGCAGCGCCAGTGCCAGACCGAGCGCCAGCGCGATACGGCGGGTGCTCACAGAGGGCCTGCGTTCAGGCGCTCGAGGGTTGCCTTGATGAGTGGATCGTCGGGGTATTGCTGCAGGGCCTCGCGCCAGACCGCCCGCGCCTGTTCGGAGTCGCCCGTGCTCCACAGGACTTCGCCGAGGTGGGCAGCCACCTCGGGATCGGTCAGCAAGGCAGCGGCGCGGCGCAACTGCACCAGCGCCTCGGCATGCTGGCCGCGGCGGTAGAGCACCCAGCCCAGACTGTCGATGATGGAGGCATCGTTGGGTTGCAGCGCCAGCGCACGCTCGATCAGGCTCTGGGCTTCCTCGTATCGCGTGCTGTGGTTGGCGAGCGAATAGCCCAGTGCGTTCAGGGCGGCGGCATTATTGCTGTCCAGATCCAGGATGGCGCGCAGATCGCGTTCGACGGCGGCGATGTCGCCCATTTTTTCGCTGGCCAGCGAGCGTGCATAGAGCAGACTGATGTCGCCGGGAAACGCCCCCAGACCCTCGGTCAGCAGATCCTGCGCGGAGCTGTAGTAGCGTTCGCGTATCAGTAGTTCCGACTCGATCTGAAACAGTTCGGGGGCTTGTTCCTGGTGCTTGGCGCGCAACCCCTGGAGATACAGTCGCGCGGCAGTGAGGTCGCCCTGCTGCGCCTGCAGCTTGGTGAGGCGGACGGTCGCCGGCAGCAAGACCGCGCCCCGTGCCCGTCGGTAGTGCTGCATCGCTTGGGTGGCATCGCCGGCGGTCTCGGCCAATTGGCCGAGGTGAAAATGCGCGTCACTGCGCAGCTCGGGATCCCGCACCAGCAATTCCAGCTCGGTGCGGGCCTGTTCCGGAAGGCCTGCATCCCGGTAGGCGAGCGCCAGACCAAAGCGCAGGCTGCTGTCGTCGGGATTGATGCGCGAGAGCTGCTCCAGCTTCTCGATGGCGAACGCCGTATCGTGACGGCTGAACAGCATCCGCACATAGGCGCGGCTCAGGCCGGGATTTTCGGGATGCTCGCGCACCGCCTGCTCCAGTTGCAAGAGCGCCTCTTCTTTGCTCCCGGTCTCGTCCAGCAACTGCGTGTGGAGCAGTTGGCTGGCCGGCTCGTGGGGCTGTAATTCGATCAGTTGCGCGCTGAGCGCGAGTGCTTCCGGGAGTTGCCCGGCCTGCCACAGGAGCAGCGCCTGACCAAACAGCAGATCGACGTCATCCGGATGGTTGAGCGCCAGAGCGCGGTACTCGCTCAGCAGCGCTGCATGCTGGTCCGCCGGCAAACCCGCCGCCTGGGCCGCCAGCTGCCGCAGCGGCTGCCCGTCCCCGTTTTCCAGCAGAAATCGCGCATGCACCAGGGCGTCCACGGATTTGCCCTGCCGCAACAGGGTGAACAGGGCCAGCTCCCGGGCCTGGACGTTGTCGGGCTCGCGGTCTACCCACAGCAGGCTGAGCTCGCCGAGCACGGCTTCGTCGCCGGCGTACTGGGCAACCTGGACCGCGCGCGCAATGACGCCGGGATCGCCGGTAATCCGGGCTTGTTCTGCGTAGTTGCGCAATGCGAAAGGGAGATCGCCGCGCAGGCCGGCGGTTTCGGCCGCAAGCAAGGTGTACAACGTTTGTGTCGGGAAGGCCTGAACGGGATAATCCTGCTCCTCGTCGCCGGCAGGGGATTCCTGGGGCAGGCCCGGGTCATCGCCAGCGACGTCCGTTGGGTGCGAGTGCGGGTTTCCGGCGCACGCAGACACCAGGACGACACAAAGACCGACCAGCAGGCTAATCGCGCGAATCACGGTGGATGGAAGTCCTCACAAACGACCGCTATTGTAGCAACAACCCTTATGACAAATTTCCGGTGGCCAAGGTTTCACGGCGCCAGTTGCCGACGCTCTGGTCGGTGCTGCCAGGCAGTCGCTAGCGTTGCCGACGCGTAGCGGGACATGACGATTCTGGCGTTTGGCCTGAGCCACGACACTGCACCGGTGGCATTGCGCGAGCGCGTCGCATTCGCACCCGAGCGCGTCGCGGACCATCTCCACCGCGCGCGACGGGAGCTCGGGTTCGCGGAAGTGGCCATTCTGTCGACCTGCAATCGCACCGAAATCTATGCTGCCGGCGATGCCGGTCTGGACGCACTGTGCGACTGGCTCGCAACCGTTCACGACGTGGCGCGGGAAGAGCTCGCCGGCGGTTGTTATGTCCATCGCGACGCGGACGCGGTGCGACACCTGATCCGGGTGGCCAGCGGCCTGGACTCGCTGGTGCTGGGGGAGCCGCAGATTCTCGGTCAACTGAAGTCGGCCTATGGGGTCGCGCAGGGCGCGGGCACCCTGTCGACGGCACTGGAGCCGGTGTTTCAGGCGGTGTTCGCCGCCGCCAAGCGGGTGCGCGCCCAGACCGCCATCGGCGCCAATCCCGTCTCGGTCGCCTATGCGGCCGTCGGGCTCGCCCGGCAGATCTTCGGCCGGCTGGACGGTGTGCGCGCGCTGTTGATCGGTGCCGGCGATACCATCGAACTGGTTGCGCGCCATTTGCGCGACGCCGGAGTCGCGGGCATCACCTGTGCGAACCGGACCCTGGAGCGGGCGGCGGAACTTGCGGCGCATCACGGTGCCAACGCCATCCTGCTCGCCGATCTTCCCGAGCACCTGCATCAGGCCGACGTGGTGATTTCATCTACCGCCAGCCAGTTGCCGGTGCTGGGCAAGGGCGCGGTGGAGTCGGCACTCAAGCGCCGCCGCCACCGGCCCATGCTGATGGTGGATATCGCCGTGCCCCGGGACATCGAGCCCGAGGTCGGCCAGCTCGACGATGTTTATCTGTATACGGTGGATGACCTGCGTGAGGTGATCGACGAGGGCCGTCGTGCCCGCGAAGACGCCGCCGTTGCCGCCACGGAGATTGTCGATTCCGAAGTTTCGCGCTGGCAGCGCAGGCAACTGGAGCGTGATGCGGTGGACACCATCCGCGCCTTCCGCGACAGCGCCGCGACGCTCCGGGATGCCGAGCTCGACAAGGCGCTGCTTGCGCTGGAATCCGGGCAGCCCGCGGATGTCGTGGTGCGGCAACTGGCGCACGGACTCACCAACAAGCTGCTCCACCGGCCCACCGAGCAATTGAAGCGGGTCGGGGAAGAGGGTAGCCAGGAACCACTGCGCTGGCTGCAGAAGCTGTTCGACCACGATGATTCAACCCCTGGCGCAACCTGATCCCCGGTGCAACCCGGCCCTGAAGGAAAGTAGCTGTCACTCTGGAGCTCCAATGAAAGCCTCACTGCTCGCCAAGCTGGACCAGCTCGTCGAGCGCCACGAAGAGGTCGGACATCTGCTCGGCTCCGCCGACGTGATCGCGGACCAGGATCGCTTTCGCGCGTTGTCCCGGGAATACGCCGAACTCGAGGCCATCGCCGTCACCTACCAGCGCTACCGCAAGGTGGTGGCCGATAGCGCCGCGTCCGCCGAACTGCTGCGCGATGCCGATCCCGAGCTGCGCGCGCTCGCGCAGGACGATCTGGTGGTGGCGGAGGCCGAGCGCGGCCAGCTGGAAGCGGAATTGCAATTGCTGCTGCTGCCCAAGGATCCCAGCGACGAGGCCAATGTATTTCTCGAAATCCGCGCCGGCACCGGCGGCGACGAGGCGGCGATTTTTGCCGGCGACCTGTTCCGCATGTACTTCCGCTACGCCGAATCTCGCGGCTGGCGCATGGAAGTCATCAGCCAGCGCCCCGGCGAGCACGGCGGCTACAAGGAAATCATCAGCCGCATCGTCGGCGCCGGCGCCTACTCGCGTCTCAAGTTCGAATCCGGCGCGCACCGCGTGCAGCGCGTCCCGGCGACGGAATCCCAGGGCCGCATCCACACCTCCGCCTGCACCCTCGCGGTCATGCCCGAGGTGGCCGAAATCGATGGCGTGGTGATCAACCCCGCCGATCTGCGTGTCGATACCTTCCGCTCCTCGGGGGCGGGCGGTCAGCACGTCAACGTCACGGATTCCGCCGTGCGCATCACCCACCTGCCCACCGGGACCGTGGTGGAATGCCAGGACGAGCGCTCGCAGCACAAGAACCGCGCCAAGGCGATGGCGCTGCTGCAAGCGCGCATTCTGGCCGGGATGCAGGACCGCCAGGCACGCGAGCAGGCGGAATTGCGCCGCGGCCTGGTGGGCAGCGGCGATCGTTCCGAGCGCATTCGCACCTACAACTATCCCCAGGGGCGGGTCACCGACCACCGCATCAATTTGACTATTTACCAACTCGACAGCGTGCTCGATGGCGGACTCGATGCGGTGATCGAGCCGTTGATCAACGAATACCGCACCGAGCAGCTCGCGGCCCTCGCCGACTGACGATGGCCACCGTTGCGGAACTGCTGGGCCGGGCCGTGGAGCTGCGGGAAATCGCGGCGAGTTATCGTCTCGATACCGAATTGCTGCTGTGCAAGGTTCTGGAGCGCGGGCGCGCATTTCTCTACGCGCATGGGGAAGCCGAGCTGACGGCGGCCCAGTCGGCTGCGTTTACGGCCCTGTTTGAGCGCCGCAAGGGCGGTGAGCCCATGGCCTATATCCTGGGCGAACGGGAGTTCTGGACCTTGCGGCTCATGGTCTCACCAGCGACCCTGATCCCGCGTCCGGAAACCGAACTATTGGTGGAGTTGGCCCTCGCGCTGGTCGCGGAGCCCGCCGCACGGGTGCTGGATCTGGGCACCGGCAGCGGCGCCATCGCGCTCGCCCTGGCGCAGGAACGGCCGGCCTGGCGGGTCACCGGGATCGACAGCTCCGCCGCAGCGCTCGCCGTCGCCGAGGCAAACCGGGCGGCGCTCCAGCTCGACAACGCGCGCTTCCGATACGGCGACTGGCTCGCCGGAGAGACCGACCGTCATCACCTCATCGTCGCCAATCCGCCCTATATCGACGCCGCCGATCCCCATCTCGCGCGCGGCGACGTGCGCTTCGAGCCGCGTGCGGCCCTGGTCGCTGCCGACACGGGCATGGCCGCGCTGCGCGCGATCATCGCGGGGGCGCCCGCGCACCTGCGCCCCGGCGGCTGGCTGTTGCTGGAGCACGGCAGTACCCAGGGCGCGGCGGTGCGCGAGCACTGCGTCGCGGAGTTGCGAGAGGTGCAGACCTGGCGCGACCTGGCGGGCTGTGAGCGGGTTACCGGCGGGCGCCTGCCGGGTTGAGCGGTGCGCTCGGCTAGAATTCCCGCCACAAGAATCATCAAAGGGGGCACCATGAAAATCGACAGCAGCTTCAGTTTCGGCGACCGGCTCGATGACATCGCGGCGATCCAGGCCGAATTTCAGGCGCGCGAACGCCTGGGTTTCGACGGCGTGGTCACCGCCGAGATCCGCAACGACCCGTTTCTGGTGGTGGGCATGGGCGCTGCGGTCACCCAGCGGATCGAGCTGCGCACCGGGATCGCCGTGGCCTTTGCGCGCAGTCCGATGACGACCGCCTATACCGCGCACGATCTCAATGTCTATTCCCGGGGCCGTTTCACGCTCGGACTGGGATCGCAGATTCAGGCGCACATCACCAAACGCTTCGGTATGCCCTGGCACGGGCCGGCGCAGCAGATGGCGGAATTCATCCGCGCGCTGCACGACATCTGGGATTGCTGGTACGACGGCAAACCCCTCAATTTTCGCGGCGAGTGCTATCGCCACACGCTGATGACGCCGGATTTCACCCCGCTCAACACCCAGTACGGCCGCCCCAGGGTGGTGATGGCGGCCGTGGGCCCACTGATGATCAACGCCGCCGCGCGCGAGGCCGACGGCATCCTCATCCACACTTTTTGTACGCCGAAATATCTGGAGGAAGAAATCCTGCCGCGCATCAACGCCACGCTCGCGGAGCGCGGTCGGCCTCGCGAGAGTTTTGAGGTGTCGTTCCCGCCCTTCGTGGTCACCGGCCGCACCGAGGCGGAGTTCGAGGCCGCCAAGCAGCGCGTCAAGTACCGGATCGCCTTCTACGGTTCGACACCGGCCTATCGCCCGGTGCTCGAATGCCACGGCTGGCAGTATCTCCAGCCCAAGCTCAATCAGCTATCGAAGAACAACGGCTGGGACCGGATGCCGGATCTGATCAGCGATGAAATACTGGAAGCCTTCGCCGTGGTGGGCGAGCCGCATCAGGTCGCCCAGCAAATCAAGGCGCGCTACGGCCATCTGGTGGATCGACTGACCCTCGAAAGCGGTTTGCCGGACGATGTCCTGAGCGAACAGATCCGCATCATGCGCGGGCAATAAAAAACCCGGCCTTGCGGCCGGGTCCAGACTACGCGGTGTCTAAGCGAGGCTTCAGCCGTCGCCATGGCGCAGCAGACGGCCCGAGTAGGTGTTGGTCTGTTGGTCGTGGTCGATAGTGACCTGGCCGTTGACCAGCACATAGTCGTAGCCCTTGGCGCGCTGGACGCGACGCCACTCGCCGGCCGGCATGTCGTGGGTGATTTCGGCCGGCAGGGCTTCGAGTTTCTCGTAGTCGTAAACCACGATGTCCGCCGGCGCGCCCACCTTGAGCTGGCCGCGGTTGTTGAAGCCGGCGAGCGCCGCCGGCAGTGCGCTCAGCCGCCAGTGGACTTCTTCAAGGGACAGCATCTTGTGCTCGCGCACGTACTTGGCGATGGCTTCCGTTGGGTAGCGGCCCGCGGTCAGGAAGCGGGTGTGGGCGCCGCCATCGGAAACGCCGAAGGTGATATAGGGGTCGTCGATGATCTCCTTCATGTACTGGAGATTGCCGGCGTTGGGCAGGGTGGCGAAGAACTCCGCTTTGAGATTCGTCCCGACCGCGATATCGAGCATCGCATCGATCGGGTGCTTGCCGGTCTTCTGCGCGATCAGGCTGAGCTTGTGGTCCTTGAACTCGTTGAACTTGTCCGAGTGCGTGCGCACCAGCACGGTCTCTTCGATCGGCCCGGTGGCGGCGATGCCCGGCGGATTGTCCTTCAGCGATTGCCGCAAGGCCGGATCGGCCATTTTCGCCAGCCGCTCTTCAAAGCTGCCGGTAGTGACGTGACGCCAGGCAGGGGAGTCGTCCCACAGGTTCCATTCGTCGAGGGCGAAGGTGAACCCGGAATCCGTGGTGAGTCCCTGGCCGTAGACCTTGTTGCCGCGCGCGTGGCATTCGGCCAGCCAGCGCAATGTGCTGCGGTGGATTTCGGGGTCGCTCGCCACGGCCTGCACCACGTTGTAGAGCAGCGGCCGGCCGCTGACGGCGGCGACCTCTTCCATATGGGCGCGATCCTTGCCCGGATCGTTGCCGCTCAGCATGGTCATCTGGATAAAGCCCTCGTTGCGTTTCGCGAGCACCTTGGCGAGCGCAATGCAGGTTT
>JBKHWK010000032.1:0-17306 GCA_046566625.1 Gammaproteobacteria bacterium | reverse complement strand
GGGGCCTCCTTGCATCGGTGGACGTGCCCGGTCGGCGGTGTCCGAACTGCGGATGCGCCTGGGCAGACCCTTATTCATAGACCATGAATGTGCGGAACGCCGGATTGGGAATAATCAGCTGAGATGGTACCGAGCACGTCCCTTTCTCGGCCTTTGCTGCCGTTGAGACACTTCCCGTGCAACGACAGCAAAGTATCCTATTGCGGACTGTGTCCTGCCCCACTTCTAGATTTCAGTCTGCTCCGAGATCTCCAGCGCATCATCGACCTCGATCCCAAGGTATCGAACCGTACTCTCCAGCTTGGCATGGCCGAGCAGGAGTTGGACGGCCCTTAGGTTCTTGGTTCGCTTGTAGATGAGTGTCGCCTTGGTCCGTCGCATGGTGTGCGTGCCATAGACCGTCGAATCAAGTCCGATGGCGGCAACCCATTGATGCACAATCCGGGCGTACTGGCGGGTAGAAACATGGGGTGATTTCGCCAGGCGACTGGGGAACAGATAGTGCTCCGGCCTCAACTTCGCCAACTCGATCCATGCCAATACGGCAGACCTGGTCGGCTCGGTCAGTTCGAACTGCACCGGACGTTGGGTCTTTCGCTGCACGACCATAGCTCGGGGCAATATCTGGTTGCCGTGGGTCACGTCCCGAACGTGCAGATTCACCAGATCGCAGCCACGCAACTTGCTGTCGATCGCAAGGTTGAACATGGCCAGGTCGCGAGCACGATGTTCGTTCTGGAGGTGGATTCGGATGGCCCAGATGTCCTTAGGCTTGAGTGGTGGCTTTTGGCCGACCAGTTTGCCCTTGTTCCAGGGTGCCCGTGATTGATTGGCTTCCATGTCAGACTCCTTAGTGGTTGATGGGAGTCTGATTGTCTTGCCGGCCGCGGGCGGCTGCTTTCAGGGAGATAGGTTGGATGCGTACAACCGGCCAGCAAGGCCGGTCGGGCTGATAACGATCAAGGTCCCCTCCATGCCTGCGGATAGTCAACGTGGGGAAGTAAATGCTATCCCCATACAACAACGCGCCGACAGGCGCGTTTTTACTTTGAGGCGGCAATTGACTCCACGTCTACAGTTGTGTAATGCTTATTACATGAATATAAAAGCTATTACATGGTTGTTGATTGTTCTCACACTGCCCACGCAGAACGCCACGGCGCGCATGCGCATCTGGCGCGGTCTGAAGAGTCTGGGGTGCGCGCCGTTGCGCGATGGGGCCTGGCTGCTACCGGAAACCCATGTGACGCGACAGGGGCTGGATGAACTGGCAAACGAAACCCGCGAGGCAGGCGGGACGGCTTGGCTGCTGAAGCTGGATGCTGAGGACGACCAGTCGGCCGCTTTCAGGGAAATGTTCGACCGCAGCTCCGAATACGCCGATCTGTTGGCGGATATGACCCACTTCGATCCGCTTGCCGAGAATGTCACGACTGCCAACAAGACCCTGAAGACCTTGCGGCGCCGTTACGAAACCTTGGTCGAGCAGGATTATTTTCCGGGCGCCGGCAAATTCGAGGCGGAAGCGCGGCTGTTGACTCTCGAAGCCACGTTGGTGTCGCGCCTCTCGCCCAACGAACCACATTTCCAGGACGGCCAGCCCGAGCGTCTCGCCCTGGCCGATTTCCAGAAGCAGACCTGGGCCACCCGGCAGGACCTGTGGGTGGACCGGCTGGCTTCCGCCTGGCTGATTCGCCGCTTCATCGACCGCAAAGCACGCTTCGTCTGGCTGGAGCGCGTCCAGGACTGTCCGTCAGATGCATTGGGATTCGATTTCGACGGTGCGCGCTTTACCCATGTCGGCCATCGCGTCACCTTCGAAACCCTGCTGGCGAGCTTCGGGCTGGAGAGCGACCTCGCCCTGATGCGGATCGGTGCCATCGTCCATGCGCTCGACGTGGGTGGCGAAGCCCCCGAGGCCGCCGGTTTCGAGACGCTGCTTAAGGGGCTCAAGGCGCGCATCCAGGATGACGACGCCTTGCTGAAGCAGGGCGGGCAGATGCTGGACGATTTATACGCAGTTTTTTCCAACCTCTAACATTCCAAGGATGTCATCTTGAGCGTACCGACCGAACGTCCCGCCCACCCCAGCTTCTGGGAGGCCTTCAAATACTGGCTGCTGCTCGGCTTCATCAGCTTTGGCGGCCCCGCCGGGCAGATTTCCATCATGCACCAGGAGCTGGTGGAAAAACGCCGCTGGATTTCCGAGCGGCGCTTCCTGCACGCGCTCAACTACTGCATGGTGCTGCCCGGTCCCGAGGCGCAGCAGCTCGCCATCTACATCGGCTGGATGCTGCATCGCAGCTGGGGCGGCATTGTCGCCGGCACGCTGTTCGTGCTGCCGTCGCTGTTCATTCTGGCGGCGCTGACCTATGTGTATCTCGCCTTTGGCGACCTCACCTTCGTGCAGGGTGTGTTCAACGGTATCAAGCCGGCGGTGGTGGCCATCGTGGTGTTCGCTGCCTGGCGCATCGGTTCGCGCGCGCTGAAAAACAAGGTCCTGTGGGCTCTTGCTGCTGCGTCCTTCGTCGCGATCTTTGCCCTGAATGTCCCGTTCCCCTACATCGTGCTGGCGGCAGGCCTGCTCGGTTTCATCGGCGGCAAGGTCTGGCCGGACAAATTCAAGGTGGGCGGCGGCCACGGCGCCAGCAACAAGTCCTATGGTCCCGCGCTGATCGATGACGACACGCCGCCGCCGGCCCACACGAAGTTCAGGTTCGGTCGCCTGGTGATCCTGACCGGCCTGTTCGTCGCGCTGTGGGGCGCGGCCATGCTGCTGCTGCCTGAAGGCACGCTGCACGACATGGGGGTGTTCTTCACCAAGGCCGCGCTGGTCACCTTCGGCGGCGCCTATGCGGTGCTGCCCTACGTCTACCAGGGCGGCGTCGAGCATTACCAGTGGCTGACCGCTACCCAGATGATCGACGGCCTGGCGCTGGGCGAAACCACGCCAGGGCCGCTGATCATGGTGGTGGCCTTCGTCGGCTTCGTCGGCGGCTGGACCAAGGAGATCTTCGGCCCGGATGCCCTGTTCCTGGCCGGTTTCGCCGGCGCTAGCGTGGCCACTTTCTTTACCTTCCTGCCGTCCTTCCTGTTCATCCTGGCCGGCGCGCCGCTGGTGGAAGCAACCCACGGCGACCTCAAGTTCACCGCGCCGCTGACCGGCATCACCGCCGCCGTGGTGGGGGTGGTGCTGAACCTGGCGCTGTTCTTCGGCTGGCACGTAATCTGGCCGCGCGCCACCGAGGCGGCACCGTTTTCCGGAGGCTTCGAATGGTTCTACGCCCTGATGTCCGTGGCGGCCTTCATCGCGCTGTGGAAATACAAGATGGACATCATGAAAGTGATCGGCGCCTCCGCGGCGATCGGTCTTGTCTACACCTACATCGTTTGAGGAGTGAGAAATGCCCTATGAACTGAAATCCCTGTCCTGCGACCCGGCCAAGCTCAACGGTCTATCCGAAAAACTCATCGTCAGCCACTGGGAAAACAACTACAGCGGCGCGGTGAAACGCCTCAACGCCATCGAGCAGAAACTGGCCGAATTGAACTGGGCCGCCGCGCCCGTGTTCGAGATCAACGGCCTCAAGCGCGAGGAGATGATCGCCAGCGGCTCCATGATTTTGCACGAGGTCTACTTCGATTCTCTGGGCGGCGCCGGTGGCGACCCGGCGGGCGCGCTCAAGGCGGCCATCGAACGCGACTTTGGCTCGCTCGACGCCTGGCGTGCCGAGTTCATCGCCATGGGCAAGGCCCAGGGCGGCGGCTCCGGCTGGACCCTGCTGACCTGGAGCCCGCGCCGCGGGCGACTCGTCAATGCCTGGGCCGCCGACCACGCCCACAATCTTCCCGGCGCTTCGCCGCTGATCGCCTTGGACATGTACGAGCACAGCTACCACATGGACTTCGGTGCCAAGGCTGGCGCCTATGTCGACGCCTTCATGCAGAACCTGTCCTGGACGGCCGCTGAAGCCACCTTCGCCAAACTGGGAGCCTGACCATGGAACGCACCATCAAACCCGATACCCTGAAAAACGAACTGGCCGGCAAGCTGGTTCTCGACGTGCGCCGTGTCGCTGACCGCGAGGCTGCGCCTGAACACCTGCCCGGCGCGCAGTGGAAGAATCCGGAACAAGTCGCCGCGTGGGCCGACGGCCTACCGCAAGAGCAGGACATCGTGCTGTATTGCGCGCGCGGCGGCTCGGTTTCCAACAGCGTGGTCGATGCCCTGCAGGCCAAGGGCCTGAAGGCCCGTTTCATCGAAGGCGGCATTGAGGGTTGGAAAGCGGCGGGCGGCGAAGTGCTCTGACCATAAAATGGATCACCCGTGAACGCCCAAAGATCGATCGCATCACCTGTCCTTGACGGGTCTCTCGCTTCATCGACCGCGACACCGACATCGATGCGCCCGATCTGGCGCCAGAGGCCGCAGACCTGGCCGCGCTGTCATGGGGACTCAACCATAACGATCAGAATGACCATGCATTGCTTGCCCAGGGCATGGTGATGTACGACGCACGCTATGCCTGGTGCACCCGTTCATCCAGCTAAAGTGCCTGCTTGGTTTGCCCCGTTTTCGGCGCGCTGTGACGCTGCCATCGCCGCAGTATTGTCCGCCTTACTGTTCGGTTTTCCCCTGACATGGAAATGATGGGCACGTTGCGCCGATCTCGGCGTACCTTTCTGATTGCGCTTGCCATATCGCTGGCCTTGCATGCCAGTCTGTTGCCACTCTGGTGGGGCAAGCCGAAGCCGTTCTTACCCGAAGAGCCCTTGCAGTTGCGCCTGAGGATTGAGCCCGAGGTGAAACCGCCACCCCCCAAACCACGGCAGGCCAAGCCACCCAAATCCGCCAAACCAAAGGCAGCGCCAGACACTCCACTGAGTCCCATTCAGGAAAATGTGCCGACCTCCCTGCCTGCGCCGCCCGCGCCGACGGCTGAGGAATGGCAATTGGCTTCAACCTACACGCCCAGGAACAGCAAGCGTTATCGCTACGCCTGGGGGCGGCAGGTTCGCAGCATGATGGGAACGGCCGTCGAGGGTCCCGATCAGGGAATAGTGCGTTTTCGCATCGAGATCGCGCCTGACGGAAAGCTCGCCAAGGTGGAAGAGCTTTGGTCAACCTCGGAGGTGGCCTCAAAGCTTGCCAGGGAGGCGATCAAGAATCTGCCGCCACTACCGCCAATCCCTACAGGAAAACCGCTTATCTTCGAGCAGACCATTTCCTTCCTGCCCTACGAAACTGGCTGGCCACCCAGCTACAAGCTTGACTGCTTGCCAGAGCCCCTGCCTTTCAACAACCCGTTCGCGAAGAATGGTTCATCCCCGCCCAGCGTAGCGACACGGGAGCATCGCCCCCCTCCGCCCGATGGGTGCCCGCCTGATTCCACCGAGGACACGATCGAAGAGGAAGAAAGATCCTTCAAACGCCAGATGGAGCAATGGCGGTGGGCGCGTTGAATGGGATCGATTGACCCGTTGCGCAGCTATCCAGCGGCATTCCTGCCAATGGCCGGTGTGCGGATCCAACGCAGACATTCAAGGATTTCGTAGACCGGGGGGTCAATGCCCATGGCGATGATGAACGTCCGGAAAGTGGGGATGTTTGTGGGTTAAGACCGCATGCCGGTGCAAATGGCTATGCGGCTCGTGGCCGTTCCACTCGAAATCATGCACATGCTGGTGGTGCGCGTCGTGAACATGCTGATGGATATGTTCCATCGGCTCGTGGGTGTGCACGTGTTCATGTCGCTCGGTCAGATGCAGCCAAACCCCAATCCCCATCAGGCAGGCGGCGACCCAGAACGGCGCCGGCGTCGTTTCGCCCAACAGCAGGATGGCGATGGCAGCACCGATGAAAGGTGCCGTGGAGAAATAAGCACCGGTGCGGGCTGTTCCCAGATTGCGCAGGGCCAGCACGAACAGCACCAGGCTCAGGCCATAGCCGGCCAGGCCAACCGTCATGGCCGCGCCGGCAACGGGCCAGGCGGGCAACGACGCCCCCACCAGCAAGGCAAGGCCGGTGTTGACTGCGCCCGCAGTCAGACCCTTCACGCCCGCGATAAAGAGCGCATCCGAAGCGGATACCCGGCGCGTCAGGTTGTTGTCGATGCCCCAGCACAGGCAGGCGGCGGCGATGGCCAGAAGGCCGACCGTGTCCGCCGCTACGCCGGTGCCCGTTGGCCAGGCCAGCACCGCACCGCCGGCGACGATGAGCAGCATGCCGAGCACGATGCGACGGTCGGCGTTCTCCTTGAACACCACCCAGGCCAGCACGGCGGTGAAGACCGCCTCCAGATTGAGCATCAGGGAGGCTGCGCCTGCATCGGTGCGGGTGAGGCCGAACACCAGCAGGGCCGGTCCCAGGATGCCGCCGAAGACGATCGCGCCCGCAAGCCAGCGCCATTCCCCGGCGGCCAGGTCGCTCGGTTTCCAGCCGCGATCCCGCAGCAGGCGGATCGCGGCGAGGCCGAGCCCGCTGCCCAGGTAGAGCAGCCCGGCCAGCAGCAGCGGCGGCAACTCGCCCACCAGCAGCTTGACCAGCGGCGTGCTGGCGCCGAACAGGGCGGCAGCGGCCAAAGCTGGCCAGATGGCGGAGCGGGGATGGCTCATGACAAACGCGGCCGGCGCATCGGCTTATTTCAACTTGAAGGTCGCCTTCGCCGGGGTTTTCCCGGGCAGGGTTGTCGTGATCAAAACCCGCACGCCGACGCCAACCTTGAAGCTGCCTTTGGCTACCATTCGGTTGTCGCCGGCAGGTTCCAGTTTGACCGTGGTCTTGTCGTTGCCGGCGTAGATCACGGCCTCCGCCTGGGCGCCCTGGGTGGGAACTGGCTTGCCGTGGTCGCTGACGTAAAGCGTCAGCGAGTCTGGCTTGGCGACCAGTTCGTAAGCCACGTTATGGAGTTCGCGCACCACGCCGCCGTATTTCGGCCCGTGGTCGTGGCCCGCGCCCGCAAGGACGGGGGTGACATTCAGCGCAGCCGCAAGACCGGCGGCAGCACACAGCGAGAGGATGGAAGATTTCATGCTTGACTCCTTTTCAATTCAAAATAAAACGGCAGCGAATCTCATACGGGATTGATGCCCTCGGTGGTACGCCGGTGCGGTGTATCGCCCTCTGCCAGCAGCGTGTTGATCGCACCAAAGCGCAGGTATAGGGCCGGCACGACGATCATGTTCAGCACGGTCGAACTGAGCAGGCCGCACAGGATGACTATCGCCATCGGTGCCTGGATCTCGCTGCCCGGTTCGCCGGCTGCGAGCGCCAGCGGCACCAGTGCCAGGCCGGCAGCGAGCGCAGTCATCAGGATGGGCACCAGCCGTTCCTCGGCACCGCGCTTGACCGCTTCCACCGCGTCGCGCACCCCTTCGTGCTCCACCAGATGGTGGATGTGCGAAATCATCATCACGCCGTTGCGGGTGGCGATACCGAACAGGGTGATGAAGCCGATGATCGACGCCACCGACAGTACACCGCCGGCGGCGAATACGCCGATCACTCCGCCGATCATGGCGAGGGGCAGGTTAAGCATGACCAGGAGCGCATCGCGCGCGGTACGGAAGGCGATGAACAGCAGCAGGAAGATGCCAACCGTCACAGCCACCCCCAGCATCAGCAGCGTGCGTGAGGCCGCTTCCGCGCTTTCGAACTGACCGCCGTATTCGATGTGGTAGCCGGCGGGCACCGTGATCCCTGCCGCCACCGCCTTGCGAATGTCAGCGACCACGCTCGCCAGATCGCGCCCGGCCACGTTGGCCATCACCACCATCTTGCGCTGCACGTTCTCGCGGCTGATGGAATACGGCGCGCGATCGTTGCGGATGTCGGCCAGTGCCGACAAAGGCAGGCGCGCGCCGTCGGTAGTGGTGATGAGCGTGCCGCGCACCGCGTCGAGGTTCGCCCGCGTCGACGGGTCAAAGCGCAATACCAGATCGAAGCTCGCCTGGCCCTGCTGCACACGATCCACCGGCATGCCCGAGAACGCGGTCGTGATCGCCTCCGATACCTCGCGCATGGAGAGACCATGCTGCGCCAGGGCCTCGCGGCGGAAGCGTACGGTGAGGAAGGGAATTTCGGTCTGCTGCTCGTCGGTGACGTCCACCGCCCCAGGAATTTCCTGCACGACGGATTTGACACTTTCGGTCAGCCGGCGCAACTCATTCAGGTCCGGCCCAAATATTTTCACCGCGATATTCGAGCGGCTGCCCGACAGCATGTGGTCGATGCGGTGCGAGATGGGCTGGCCGACGACGATCTGGGTGCCGGGCACGCTGGTGAAATCTGCGCGTAGCGCGGCGAGGAAGTCTTCCTTGCTGCGTTCGCCCATCTTCAGTGTCACCTCCATTTCCGAGGCCGACACGTCCATGGCGTGAGGATCGCCCTCGGCGCGGCCAGTGCGGCGTGCCGTGTCCACCACCTCGGGATGCGACAGCAGAATGTTCTCCACCATTCTGCCCAAGCGGTCGGACTCTTCCAGCGAGGTGCCGGGCAGCGTGGCCATGCCCACGGTGAGTGTGCCTTCGTTGAAGTCCGGCAGGAACGCCCGCCCGGCGAAGCCCAGCGTGACCAGCGCAGCGGCCAGCGTCACCACGCTGACGCCGGCCACGGTTTTCCAGCGTGTCATCGTCGCGTCCAGCACGCAGCGGTAGCCGGCCTTGAGGCGGTGGATGAAACGCGGCTCGATGCTTTCGCGCACGGTCTTCGAGTTTGGCAGCAGCAGCGCGGCCAGCACCGGCGTCACGGTGATAGCCACCACCAGCGAGGCGGCCAGCGACACCACGTAGGCCAGGCCCAGCGGCGCCATCAGCCGACCCTCGACCCCGGAGAGGAAGAACAGCGGCAGGAACACCAGCATGATGATGAGCGTGGCAAACACGATGGAACCCTGGATTTCGCGCGTCGCTTCATACACCAGGTGCAGCATGTTGGTCTGCTGCGCCACCGGCTTGGTGCGGTTCTCGCGCAGGCGGCGCACGATGTTCTCGACCACGATGATGGCGTCGTCTACCAGCGCACCCAGCGCGATGGCCATGCCGCCCATCGTCATGGTATTGATCGTTGCACCCAGTGCTTTCATGGAGAGCACCGCAGCCACCAGCGACAGCGGAATGGCCCCAGGCTGATCGCAGTGGCGCGCGCCGACAGCAGGAAAGCAAAGACGATGATCACCACCAGAATCGCGCCCTCGATCAAGGCCTTGTTGAGGTTGTCGATGGAAACGCGGATGAAATCGGCCTGGCGGAAGATGTGGCGCTCGATTTTCATGCCCTGGGGCAGTCCGCCCTGGATCTCTTCGAGCGTGGCGTCAAGGCGATCGGTCAGGTCCAGGGTGTTGGCCCCCGGCTGCTTCTGGATGCCCAGTACCACCGCCGGCTTGCCGTTATGCGAACCGACACCGCGCGTGGGCGCGGGGCCGATGTCCACTTCCGCCACGTGCCGCACCAGCACCGGCTGGCCGTTGCGCCGAGCCACCAGGGTGTTGGCGATGTCATCCAGTACTTCGATGCGCCCCAGACCCTGGATCAGGTACTCCTGGCCACCTTCCACCATGAAGCCGGCCGAGGTGTTCTGGTTGGCATCAGTCAGTGCCCGTGCCACTTCGTCCACGGTTAGGCCGTAGGCCGCTAGGCGTTCCGGATTGAGCGTCACCTGGAACTGCTGGGTGTCGCCGCCGATGGGCAGCACTTCGGCCACGCCAGGCACCGCAAGCACGCGCCGCTTGATCACCTGTTCGGCGGTGTTTTTCAGCGTCATGCCGTCGTGCTTGTCGGAGGCCAGCGCGATGAACAGGATCTCGCCCATGATCGACGCTGCCGGCGCCATGGCAGGCGCCGGCATGTCCGGGGGCAGTGACGCCCGGGCAAGCTGCAGGCGCTCGGCCACCACCTGGCGGGCCAGGTAGAGGTCGGTGCCCCACTCGAATTCCACCGTGACCACTGACAGTCCGATCTTGCTGCTGGATCGCACCCGGCGCACGTCCGGCGCGCCGTTCAGCGCCGTCTCGATGGGAAAGGTAACGAGGTTCTCGACGTCGGTCGGCGCCATGCCATGAGCTTCGGTGACCACGGTCACGCTTGGCGCGGTAAGGTCGGGGAAAACGTCCACCGGCGTTTGGGTAGCCTGCCACCCGCCCCAGGCAAGCAGCAGGACGCCGGCGAGGACGACGAAGAGTTTATTGCGTAGCGACCACGCGATGATGTGTCCGATCATGATGTGCGTCCCCGATCAGTGCGCATGGCCGTGGCCAATTTGCGCCGTGCCAGTGGACGCCAGTTTGACCAGATAGGCACCGCGCGAGACCACGCGGCTCCCCGGGGTCAGGCCGTCCAGCACTTCCACCCAGTCGCCTTCGCGTGCGCCCAGACGAACAGTGCGCCGCTCGAAGGATTCGCCGCCCGCCTGCACGAACACCACGGTCATGCCGCTTTCGTCGAGCACGCTCGACGCTGGGATCGCGACGGCATCGCGCGCGCTCCCGCCAAACACCTGGGCCTGCACCGCCATGCCAATGGGAAGATTGCGGTCGGTTGCGGTGAACTCGAACACCACCGGTACGGTACGGGTGGTGGCATCCACGACACCACCGACGGCGATGAGCCGCCCGTTCTTGCCAGGGACGATCTCGACACTGCGTTCATCGCCGGCCACCCGGAAGGCGGCGCCGCTCGGGTTGGCCAGCCGCATCGCCTCGGATTCGGGCACGCGCAGTTCCAGCCACAGGCTGCGACGATCGGCAATGTGGAACAGCAACGCGCCCTCCGGAGCAAACGCCCCGGGCGACACGCGCACATCGGCAAGGGTCCCGGCCACCGGCGCGCGGACGGGGATGCCGCCCCCGGCACCGCTGTACTGCCCCAGACGCTGCTGGGCAGCAGCAAGTTCGGCTCGAGCCAAGGCTGCGGTTGCGCGTGCCGCAAGCACCCTTTTCTCGGGCACGGCTTCCTCACGATACAGCCCTTCCAGTCGCGTCAACTCCTGGCTGGCCAGATCGCGCTCGACTTGAGCCTTGTTCGCCGCGGCCCGCAGGGTGGCGAGATCGGTTTCCCCCCCCATGCGAGGCACCAGATAGGCAAGCAGCTCGCTTTTTTTCACCGCCTGGCCCAGGCGCGGAAAAGCGCCCGCGGACTGAACCTGTCCCGCTGCCGGGGCGGTGATTTGAGCCTCGCCGTCCGGACGGGCGCGCAGAACACCGGTTGCATGAATCGATGGACGAATGGAGCGTGTCACCACCTCGGCGGTGGCGAAGTCGACCTTCCACTGCTGTTCCTTGGTGAACCCGATGCCCTCGTCGTCGTGTGCAGCGGGCGCCGCATCGGCGGCCTTGCGGTCGGGATACACGGTCACCGGCCCCAACTGATGCGTCACGCTGAATTCGGCTGTGCTCACCTCGATGGAGAGTTCCCGCTCGCCCGCATGCTTCGGGCTAGCCTCGGGGCGGAAGATGCCGGGCTGGCTGGGGCCGTCGACCGTGAACACCTCGTCGGCCTGACCGTCGCCGCTGAGTCGCACGGTGACTTTCCCGGCGGTCACCGCCTTGAAGTCGGAAAGACGACTCAAATGGGCGGCAAAAGCGGATTTCTCGCCCACAACCAGGCGGGGAAACTCGACAAACAGTTCGGTCCGGTCGGAAAAGTGGGTGAGTTTTTCGCCGCCGGAACCATGGTCTGCATGTCCGGCCTCGGCTTCAGGTGCGGGGGGATGGCTGCCGTCTGCGGCATGCTCGTGGTCCCCCTCGCTGCAACCAATCAGGAAAAGGGCTGCACAAAGGGATGCAATAAGGGTCTTGTTCATTGGTCGACACTCCCGGTCAACAGGTCATATTCAATGCGGGCATCGCGTGCCCGCTGTTCAAATTCGAGCGCGGTGGTTTCCGCTTCCAGCGCGCCGCGATAGGCGTCGAGCAATTCCAGCAGGCTCGATTCGCCCCCCTGGTAGGCGGCTTCGGCAATGCGCAGCAGTTCGGGGGACGCCGCCACCGCGCGGCTGCGATAGTCGGCCGCCGTTGCGCGCAAGCCCTCGGCCTGACGATATAAACCACGCAGTTCGCCTTCGGCACGGCTACGCGCCAGTCGGTACTCGGCACGCGCCTGCAAGGCTTCAGCTGCCGCACGTTGCTGACCGGCCTGTTGGCGGTCGAACACTGGCAGTGGAACGGAAAGCGAAAGCGCCACTCCGTTTTCGCGGGTGCTGCCGTTATCTACAAACTTGGGGCCTATGCCCACGGTCACGTCTGGAATCCCCCCACGCTTAGCGGCCCGGCCTTCCAGATCGGCTGCCTCGGCGCGGCGGGACAGTGCCTGCAGATCCGGGCGCTGATCGAGGCGGGATAGGGCCGCTTCAACGGGATGCGGAGACGGCGGCAACAACTCGCCTTTCAGGACGGGCGCTTCGGACGTGCCGATGAGCGCCATCAGACGTGCCGAGGCGCGATCCAGTTCAGCACGTTCTGCCGCCAGCCGGGCATCCGCAGTCTGGCGTTCGCGGGCAAGGCGGCGGCGGTCATAACCGGATGCTTCGCCCGCACGGGCGAGCTTGGCGACCACGCCTTCGATTTTGGCGAAGCGCTGCGCCCAGGCCGAGGTCGCGCGGATGGTTTCCTGACGGAACAAGACGTCGTGGAAGCTGCGTCGGATCTCGGCCGCCATGCCGAGTTGCCGGCTGGCGTTGCCGGCAGTGACGGCTGCCACCCGTCGACTGGCCGCTTCACGATGCAATCCGCGGCGGCCCGAAACATCGAAGGTTTGTCCGAGCATCCAGGTTTGTTCGACCGTGGTCGGCGAGCCGCCGACGCGATCGCGGCTGTAACTCAGCGTGGGATTGGAAAACAGGCTGGCAGCCAGGGCATCGGCCTCGGCAGCCTGGACGGCACCGCGCTCCAGATCGGCGAAATCGGCGCGCGCCAGGCCCAGGCGCACCGCCTCGGCCTCGGTAAGCGGGGTTTGTGCCCACACTGCCAACGGCAGCGCGAGCAAGAATACGGATAGCGTGAATCGCATGGTCTTCCTCGAGATCAAAACAGGGAACGAAGAATACCGACGTGCGACAGGAATACGCGGCTGAAGCCGCGTCAGGCAAGCGCTCGCCGGTTCAGGCGCGCGCTAGAGGGGGACGATCGAGAAGTGGAGGGATGCGAGAGAAAAAGGCCGCAGGCGGATGCAGGATCGGCCCGCCGTTCAAGGCCATATCCAGCGTGAGACCGGATTCCGTCAGGATGGACGAGAAGACAGGATGGGTGTGGCCATGATGTCCGTCCTCGTTGTGCTTCTGATTATTCGTGCCGCCAGAAGCGTCGTGGTCTGGATGAGCGCTTTCATTATGGTCATGATCATGCGTATGAAAACCCGCAGTGGCCACATCTTTTCCCACGTGTCCATGCAAGCCCGCCGCCGCGGCCCAGGCGAACTGGAGCGGAACGATGAGCATGATGATCAGGGCGATGAAGCGACGCATGAGGTGCATTCTACAGAATTGATCGTATCCACCAAGGGTTCGTTAATACCCCGTGCGCATTTTCACAAATACATAGCCTGCGTGATGGAATGGAACTGCTGAGCAGACGAGTAAAAACGGTTGTTTCGCTGTGAGATGGACGCTTGGCGATCAAGCCATGAGCGGCAGTTTCGGGTCGGGAGTGTGAAATCGCCATTTTGGAAAATTGACCCATTCAGCTTGCATTTCTAATCAACGACCGGTGTGCAGCACATAGCAGACTTGATTAACTCAGGATGCCACCGGCAGATTTGGCCGATTATGCAAAGTTGTTGATTATGGAAAGTGGCTTGGATGATTGGCCACGAGAACGAGGCAGCAATGGGGTTAGCAGCAGATGGTGCTGTAGCAAACTCGACATAATTTCAGCGGTGATCTGAAGTAACGGCTCCACTTCAGGAGACCGTTATGAAATCCACTTCAACACACCGGGCCACGCCGAAGTCCCGCGCATCCGCAACATTCTCGGCATCCATTACTGAAGAACTGCGCCGCTACGATGATCACCTGCGGGATGTTCGCGGCCTGGCATCCGGTACACGCAAGGGATTTCTTCGCGTTGTTGGCTTGTTGCTGCAACAGAAGTTCAAGGGTCGTTCGATCGAAATGTCACGGCTTCGACCAGATGACATTCGCCAATTCCTTGCCCGCCAGTTGGAAGCACACAGAACAGCATCCAACGCATCCCATCATGCAGCGTCATTACGGAGCTATTTCCGTTATCGGGCCACCTGCGGTGACCCTGTCAGCAAGCTGACTGCGGTCATTTCGAACCCGGTCCACTGGAAACTTGCGACGCTGCCACGGGCACTGAAACCTGAAGAGGTCGATCGGCTCTTGAGCACGGCTCCAACTGGGCGTCGTCTGCCAATGCGCGCTTATGCCATTGTTCGCTGTGCGCTGGACTTGGGGCTGCGCGCAGGCGAAATCGCGCGTCTTGCAATGAGCGACATCGACTGGCGCGCTGGTACGGTGACATTGAAAGGCACGAAGTCTCTGCGGCAGGATGTGCTGCCATTACCGGTGGCAACTGGACAGGCGCTGGCCCAGTATCTCCAGCACGAGCGGCCAGTCACCCCTCACACTGCGCTCTTTGTTCGGTGCATAGCCGGGGAAGATCATCCCATCACCTCCTGCGCGATACAGAAGGTGATCAAACGCGCCTGCCGTCGTATTGGTTTGCCCACTGCCAGTGCCCATGCACTTCGGCACACGGTGGCCTGCCGTCTGGTCGAGCATGGCAGCTCGCTCAAGGAGGTGGCCGATGTGCTGCGCCACCGTTCGCTTAATACCACCTTGATCTACGCCAAGCTCGACACACCCAGGCTGTCGACCGTCCCACTACCGTGGCCTGGGAGCGGGTCATGAGCGCCCGTGTCAGTTTGCAACAGCGAATCGACGACTACCTGGCCGAACGACGACGCCTCGGTTTTACGTTGCGCTCCCGCGATACGCTCCTGGCCGGATTCGCCCATTATGTTGCCGACCGACGTCACCGTGGGCCACTGACAGCCGATCTCATGGTGGAGTGGGCACGTCAGGACAAATGGCACCGTGAAACGCCCTCTACCTGGGCAGCCCGTTTGGCGAAGCTGCGCCATTTCGCCCGTTACCTGAAGCAGTTTGAGCCGGATACCGAAGTGCCAGAGGAACGGGTCTTTGGACCGGAACCGGGACGTGTCGCCCCGCACATCTTCCATGAGGACGAAATCGTCGAGCTGCTGGCAGCGGCCCGCCAGCTTGGACCACAGGGGAGCATCCGTCCGGCAACGTATGAAACCCTGTTCGGCCTGATGGCCTCGACCGGCCTGCGCGTCTCTGAAGCCATTCACCTGCGTGATGCCGATGTTGATCTCAAGCAGGGGATGCTGATCATCCGGCAAACCAAGTTCGCCAAGTCGCGCCAACTGCCCATACACCCAAGTACCGTCGCCGCATTGGTGCACTACCGTCGGCAGCGTGCGCGGCATGTTCCCACCACGGCCGAGACCACTTTCCTCATCAGCAGCCGTGGCCAGCGACTGGGACAGCCGCTCAGCGAACGGCAGACACATCGCGTCTTCGACGGCTTACGCGACAGCTTGGGCTGGGTCAATCGCGGTGCGCATGAAGTCCCGCGGCTTCATGACCTGCGCCACACCTTCGCTGTCCGGCGCATGATGCTCTGGCATGCCGATGGCACCGACATTGACCAGATGATGCTGGCGCTATCAACCTACATGGGCCATGCCGAGATCTTCTATACCTACTGGTATCTGACGGCCGTGCCAGAGTTGATGGCACTCGCCGGCGGCAAGTTCGAGCGTTTCGCCGATCTTGCGGGAGAGTGCGATGAGTAAGCATGCCGAGTTGCCCCCTTCGTTTGCCGCGCTCGTCCAGGCCTACTTCGCCGAGTACCTGACCCAGCAGCGAGCGCTGAGCGCGCAGACCATTGCCGCCTATCGGGATGGTTTCGTGCTCTTCCTCAACTTTGCCGAAACACGGCTGAGCAAATCACCGGCCGCGTTGGCGCTGGCAGACATTACGCCGGAATTGATCATGGCCTTCCTCGATCATCTGGAACGGCAGCGACACAATTCCGTGAGCAGCCGCAATGCGCGCCTGGCGGCGCTGCGGTCGTTTCTGAAGTTCGCCGCCCATCGGGATGTGTCTTCGTTGCAGGTGATTGAACGCGCATTGGGCGTTCCGGTGAAACGGTTTGAGCGCCCCATGTTCGGCTACCTGTCCCGCGAGGAGATGCTGGCAGTAATTGGTACGCCGGATGGAACGTGGATTGGTCAACGGGATCACGTGCTGTTCCTGCTGTTGTACAACACCGGGGCACGCGTGTCGGAAATCATCGGGGTCAAGATCGGTGATGTGGTGCTCGACGACCGTGCCGCCTGCATCCATCTCCACGGCAAGGGCCGTAAGCAGCGCAGCGTACCGCTGTGGCGTTCGACCGTGAAGGCAGTGCGAGCATGGATCCGAGCAAATCCGCAATTCGGGACAGAAATGCCTCTGCTGCCGAATCGGAATGGGTGCGTAATGACCAGAACCAATGTTGCGCTCAGATTGGGATTGGCAGTCAAGCATGCGACGGGCACCTGTCCGGCCTTGGCGAAGCGCCGCGTGTCGCCGCACACCATCCGCCACACGACGGCAATGCATCTGTTACAGGCTGGCGTCGACATCAGCGTGATCGCTCTCTGGCTTGGCCATGAAAGCCCAGTCACCACGCATCTCTATGTCGAAGCTGATCTGACAATGAAGGAGCGGGCACTTGCAAGGCTTCACGAACCCGATGGAAAGATTCAGCGCTATCGGGCACCTGACGCGTTGCTCAACTTCCTGAAGAGCCTGTGATTATGCAAAGCTCCAAATTCGCGCTGGGTACTGCCTGACAGCTCCCGGCGCGTGTTCCAAAAAGCCACTTTCCATAATTAACGACTTTGCATAATCGGCCTTATGTAAAGCTTTGCATAAGGCCGAACAACCGTCCCTCAATCGATCACAGTATCCGTCTGCTCGGAGTCACAGAACAGTCATTGGATTCGCTGACACCAACGGCAGAAACGGGTCTATAACGTTGAACATCCCCGCCGCGCTGTGCTTGGCACCCATCACAATTCTCCGAACAGGCTGAACCTGATCTGTCTGCAAGACGTCACGTGCCATCGTATCTGCCGTGGTGCATAGGCCGCTGTTTACTTACTGCAGCGTTCCGGCACCTCATGACGACACCACTCCTGCAAGGCATGGCCGCATCACCGACTGGATAGCAGCGCAGCTTGGCGCACGCCGCACGCCCGTCAACCCCCTGCCCGCACCA
>JBKHWK010000031.1:0-17327 GCA_046566625.1 Gammaproteobacteria bacterium | reverse complement strand
CGCGCGATCACCGGCTTGGGTACATCGCGGATGACGGTATGGAGTTCTTCCACCGGCAAGCCGATGGTGCCGCGTCCGTCGTACTGGCCGTCGTGGGCCGACTGGTCGCCACCGGTGCAGAACGCCTTGTTGCCGGCGCCGGAGAATACGATCACGCCGATCTCCTTGTCCCAGCCAGCGCGCTGAAAGGCGTGGATCAGCTCATCGCAGGTGATGCCACGAAACGCGTTGTATTTCTCGGGCCGGTTGATGGTGATGTAGGCGGCGCGATCTTTGACTTCGTAGATGATGTCCTGGTATTTCATCCGCGGATTGTCCTCTGGTTGGGGGTTAGCTGGAAAAACGCGGTGTGCGCTTCTCGGTAAAGGCGGCGAGTCCCTCGGAGACATCGTCGCTCTGCAGGGCTGGCGCGGCGAGCGCCAACTCCAGGGCCAGACCTTCGTCCAGGGACAGGTCGAGGCCACGATCGGTAAGTTGCTTCATCAGGTTGAGTCCGGCGCGGCTCTTGCCGGCCAGGTTCCGACAATACGCGAAGGTCCGCTCGCGCAGTTCGGCATCCGGCACCACATAGTTGACCAGGCCCATGGCCAGCGCCTCGGGGGCATCGAGCCAGCGCGCGCTCAGCATCAATTCCAGGGCGCGTCGGCGACCGATCAGACGCGGCAACCGCTGGCTGCCGCCCCAGCCGGGCACCAAGCCGAACTGGGCGTGCTGGTCGCCCAGGCGTGCGGATTCGGCGGCGAAGACCACGTCGCCCGCGAGCACCAGCTCCAGCCCGCCGGCAAGCGCCAGCCCCTGCACCGCGATCACTACGGGCATGGGGCTTTGCTCAAGACGGCAGAAGGTCTCGAGTCCGGTCTGCAGGAAAATTTTCAGTTGCTCCGCCGAGTGGCGCAGTCCGGTCACTTCATGGAGGTCGGCGCCGGTGCAGAAATGGGTACCTTCGGCCTGGATCATCAGGCAGTGGACCGCTGGATTCTGCTCCAGCGTCCGGATGGCGTCGGTCAACTGGTGATGCATCGCCAGCGACAGACTGTTGAACTGGCGCGCGCGATCCAGGGTGATGACGCCGATGCATTCACGAATTTCATGACGAATGAACTGTTCCACAAAGCTCCTCCTGTTTCAGCCGATGCGGCCGACGTGTTCACGCGCGATGATCATTTTCATGATGTGAGCGGTACCATCGCCGATCTGCATGCCGAATACATCGCGCATACGCTGCTCGAACGGCAAGTCAGTACTGTAGCCGCCGTGACCGTGGATCAGCAGGCATTGCTGCACGATTTCGAAGGCGAGTTTGGGCGCCCACCATTTGGCCATCGCGGCTTCGCGGGTGTGCCTCAGTTTTTGCGACTTGAGCCAGAGCGCTTTCAGGCAGACGAGACGTGCACCTTCCAGCTGGGTTTCGAGTTCGGCGAGGGGGAAGGTGATGCCCTGGTTGGCGGCCAGAGGCTTGCCGAACGCCTGACGTTCCTGAATGAACTGCCAGGTCTCGTCGAGACAGGTGCGCGCCACCGCGATGCACTGGAGGCCGATCAGGGCGCGGCTGAAGTCGAAACCCTGCATGACTTGAACAAAACCCTTGCCCTCGTCACCGACCCGAAACGCCGCGGATACCCTCACATTATCGAAGAAGATCGAGCCGCGCCCCACGGCCTTCTCGCCGATATCGTCGAAGCGGGAGCGGCTGATGCCCGGCGCCTTCAGATCCACGATAAAAGCCGATACCCCGTGGGCTTTTTGCTCGGGTGTTCCCGTGCGCGCAAAGGCGAGATTGAAATCAGCCTGATCCGCGAGCGAGATCGAGGATTTCTCACCATTCAGGACATAGTGATCGCCGTCGCGTTCGGCGCGCAGCATCAGGCTCGCCGCGTCGGAGCCGCCCCGGGGTTCGGTGACGCCGATGGAGCCCAGCAGCGTGCCGTTGCACAGACCGGGCACGGTAGCGGCGATGGCTTCCGGCGTGGCGTAACTCAGAATGCAGCTCGACAGCAACGAAGCCATGATCTGCACATAGGCGACGTTCATGTCGCCAGCGGCGATGGCTTCGGTAACCAGGCCCGAGGTGAGTTCGTCGAGTCCGCTGCCGCCGTGGATTTCCGGAACCTCGGGGGCGATCAGGCCGAGCTGGCCCATCGCGCGGATCAACTCCGGTTCGATCACGCCGCTGCTTTCACGGGTGCGGTACGCTGGCGCCAGACGGTCGGCGGCAAAGCGTTCCGCGGTGGTCAGCAGACTGGTCTGAAATTCGTCTAACGCGAAGTCCATCGGGATTTCCTGTGCCGTTTTTGGTGCGGGTTGCGCGCTGACGGCGCCAACGCCCTTGCCTGCGCATACGTCATTGCCATGCCGGAGAAATTCTTCTTATACTGCCACCGAAAAGTATAACCCAATGTCTCTGGCGGCCATGACCAAAGCAGCGATCAGTATTCAGCACACACCGGAGAAGCTGTTTTTTCGCCTCTATCAGGCGTCGAATATCTCCCTGCGGCGGGTCGCCAAGATCCTCGACGAATTCAATATGAGCGCCCAGCAGCTATCGATCCTGGGGTCGCTGTCCCGTCCCGGTTTCCAGGGCGGAATGACAGTCAGCGAAATGGTCGATTACCTGCTGGTAAGCCGCCAGAGCCTGAACGGTGTACTCAACCGCATGGAAGAGGCCGGCTATGTGCGCCGGTTGGTCAATCCCGACGACCAGCGCTCGCGCCGTGTGGTGCTGAGCCCGCTGGGACGCGAGGTGTTTGCCAAGATGCGACCGCGGTTACTGGAGTTTTACCGCGAAAGCCTTGCCGAGCTGTCAGAGCAGGAGCAGGAAGACGGCGTCAGAAGCCTCGATTACATCATTGCACACATGACGCGCGACGACTGATTGGCGCGCGCCGTCGCGCCTCGCCTCGCACAACTCCCGGGCGGCACCGCCGCACCCAGTCTCAGTCTACCCACCGCCCACTCACAAGCCGCTGACGTGGAAACCGCCGATCCCCGTACCGATGAACACTGGATGCGCCGCGCGCTGGAGCTTGCCGCGCGCGCGGCGGCGGCCGGGGAAGTCCCGGTTGCGGCCATCCTGGTTGCCGACGGGCAGATGGTGGGCGAGGGCTGGAATTGCCCCATTGGTTCCTGCGACCCCACGGCGCATGCCGAAATAAACGCGCTGCGCGCTGCGGCGCGTCAACGCGGCAATTACCGCCTGGTCGATACCACGCTCTACGTTACGTTGGAGCCCTGTGCCATGTGCGTGGGCGCCTTGATTCACGCGCGCGTGGCGCGGCTTGTGTTCGGCGCTCGGGAGCCGCGCGCCGGGGCGGTGGTCAGCCGGTTTCGGCTGCTTGAAGCCGATGGTTTCAACCACCGTGTGGGCTGGCACGAGGGCGTGTTGGCGCGGCAATGTGGCGCGCTGCTGGTCGATTTTTTCCGCTCCCGACGGGGCTGAGCGAGCACTTTGAACGCCCGCAACGGGCCTTTTTCAGTACAATGCCGCGACTCTAATCTGCCCCGTCCGCGAGCTTATCCGATGCTGATTTTGCCCGGATCATCGGCACTTTCCGCGTTTCGCAAGGAACGTCTGTTTGCAGCGCTGACCCGGGCCGTCCCGACCGTGCAGGACCTCTCCGCGCAGCATGTACATTTCATCGACACCGCGGCCGATTTCTCGCCGCTCGATCACAGTCGCCTCAACGACTTGCTTGCCGATCTGCTCGGCGACCTGCTCACCGGCGCAAAGGGCTTCGCGCCCGAGTTCGACGATGGCACCACGCTGCTGGTGATCCCGCGCCCTGGGACGCTGTCGCCCTGGTCGAGTAAGGCGACCGATATTGCCCGCAACGCCGGTCTGACCAGCGTGCGCCGTATCGAACGCGGGATTGCCTACCGCGTGCGGTCGACGACCGTCCCTACTGCTGCGGAATATCAGGCGCTGGCGGCGCTGCTCCACGATCGCATGGTCGAGGCGGTATTCGATTCCCTCGATGCCGCCGCTGCCCTGTTTGCGGAACACGACGCACGCCGCCTCGTGCGGGTGCCGGTGCTGGCGCAGGGCAGGGTGGCGCTGGAGCGCGCCAATACCGATCTCGGTCTCGCGCTGGCCGCCGATGAAATCGATTATCTGCTGGAGAATTTTCTCAGCCTCGAGCGCGATCCCACCGACGTCGAGCTGATGATGTTCGCCCAGGCCAACTCGGAGCATTGCCGGCACAAGATTTTCAATGCGAACTGGACCATCGACGGCAGCCCGCAGGCGCAGACCCTGTTCGGGATGATCAAGAACACCCATGCCTGTTCGAATGACGGCGTGCTGTCGGCCTATTCGGACAACGCGGCGGTAATCGAGGGTTCACGGGGAGGGCGGTTTTTTCCGGATCCCCGGAGCGGCGAATACGGCGCCCATGCCGAGTCGATTCACATCCTGGTGAAGGTCGAGACCCACAATCACCCAACCGCCATCGCGCCGTTTCCCGGTGCTGGCACCGGTGCCGGCGGCGAGATCCGCGACGAAGGCGCCACCGGCCGTGGCGCGCGCCCCAAGGCGGGACTGGCGGGTTTCAGCGTCTCCCACCTACGTATTCCCGGCTTCGAACAGCCCTGGGAGAGCGATTACGGCCGTCCCGACCGGATCGTCTCCGCCTTCACCATCATGCGTGACGGACCGATCGGCGCTGCCGCTTTCAACAACGAGTTCGGACGTCCCAATCTGTGCGGCTATTTCCGCGCTTTCGAGGCCGATCACGAGGGCAGTCGCTGGGGCTACCACAAACCCATCATGATCGCGGGCGGTTACGGCAATGTGCGCCCGGAGCACGTCATCAAGCGCGGCATTGCGCCTGGTTATCAGCTGATCGCGCTGGGCGGACCGGCACTGCTGATCGGGCTCGGCGGCGGGGCCGCTTCGTCGATGACCTCGGGCGACAGCGCCGAGCATCTCGATTTCGCGTCGGTGCAGCGCCAGAATCCCGAGATGGAGCGGCGCTGCCAGGAAGTGATCGACCGCTGCTGGGCGCGGGGCGAGGCCAATCCCATCGCCTTTATCCACGATGTGGGGGCAGGGGGCCTGTCCAATGCGTTTCCCGAGCTGGTCAAGGACGGCGGCTGCGGCGGCAACTTCGACCTGCGCGCGATCCCCAATGCCGAACCCGGCATGTCGCCCCTGGAAATCTGGTGCAACGAAGCCCAGGAACGCTATGTGCTGGCCGTCGCGCCGGAGCATCTCGCGGAATTCGCCGCCATCTGCGCCCGCGAGCGCTGTCCTTACGCGGTAGTCGGCGAGTCCACCGCCGCGCACCATCTGGCGCTGGCGGATCCCCTGCACGAGGATCGTCCGGTGGATCTGCCTCTGTCGGTGCTGTTCGGCAAGCCACCGCGAATGCACCGCGATGTGACATCCGTCGTGCGCCCGGGCAAGCCGTTCGACACCCGCCGCATCGCTCTTGCCGAAGCCGTGACCCGGGTGTTGCGCCATCCCACGGTGGCCAGCAAGGCCTTTCTGATCACCATCGGCGATCGCTCCATCACCGGCATGGTGGTGCGGGATCAGATGGTTGGGCCCTGGCAGGTGCCGGTCGCCGATTACGCGATGACCACGGCGGCATTTGATACCTATGCGGGCGAGGCCATGGCGATGGGCGAGCGCACGCCGCTGGCACTGCTGGATGCCGCGGCGGCGGCGCGCATGGCCGTGGGCGAGGCGCTGACCAATATCGCCGCAACGCCGGTCGGCGTCATCGGCAATATCAAGCTGTCCGCGAACTGGATGTGCGCCGCCGGGTTGCCCGGCGAGGATGCCAATCTTTATCGCGCGGTCGCCGCGGTGGGCCTGGAGCTGTGCCCGGCGCTGGGTATCGCCATCCCGGTGGGCAAGGATTCGCTGTCGATGCGCACGGTGTGGCGCGACGGCGCTGTCGACAAGTCGGTCGCCGCGCCGGTGTCGCTGATCGTCTCGGCGTTCGCGCCGGTCAGTGACGTGCGCATCGCACTGACGCCCCAGTTACAGGGTGCAGACAGCGAACTGCTGTTGATTGACCTGGGCGCCGGCGCGGATCGTCTGGGCGGCTCCATTCTGGCGCAGGTGTTCGGCGAATTAGGCGACCGGGTTCCGGATGTCGATGACCCCAGACGGCTTGCCGGCTTGGTGAGCGCCATGCAGGAGAGTCTCACCGCCGGCGATGTCCTGGCCTATCACGATCGTTCCGACGGCGGTCTGTTCACCACGTTGGCGGAGATGTGTTTTGCCGGTCGGCGCGGGGTGCACATCGTCTTGCCGGCGGATCGCGATTCGCTTGCCGCGTTGTTTTCCGAAGAACTTGGTGTGGTGCTTGAAGTTGCCCCGGCCAACGCGGCGGCGGTCAGCGCACGCTTCGAGGCGGCCGGTCTTGCCGGCTGTGTGCAGCGCTTGGGTCGGGTGACGGCGACGGAGGATATCGTCATCGCCGCTGGCGGGCAGGAAATTTACCGCGCGACACGCGTCGAGCTGCAACGACTGTGGGTCGAGACCAGTTACCGAATGCAAGCGCTGCGCGACAATCCGGATTGCGCGTTGCAGGAATTCGCCGGCATCGACAGTGCCGAGAATCAACTGGTGGCACGGCCCGCCTTTGCGGTGTCGGACGACGTGGCGGCGCCCTATATCGCGACCGGCGTGCGGCCACGGGTGGCGATTCTGCGCGAGCAGGGCGTCAATGGTCAGCTCGAAATGGCGGCAGCTTTCGACCGCGCGGGTTTTTCCGCCATCGACGTCCACATGAGCGACATCCTCGCCGGACGCATCGAACTCGCATCGTTTCGCGGCCTGGTCGCCTGCGGCGGCTTTTCCTACGGCGATGTCCTGGGCGCCGGCGTCGGCTGGGCCCGCAGTGTGCTGTTCAACGCCCGGGCGCGGGACGCCTTCGCCGGCTACTTTGCGCGCAGCGAGACCTTTGCGCTGGGCGTCTGCAACGGTTGCCAGATGCTGTCCCAATTGCGGGAGCTGATCCCGGGTGCCGACCACTGGCCGCTGTTTGCCCGCAACCAGTCCGAGCAGTTCGAGGCGCGCACGCTGCTGTTGAAGATCGAGCCATCGCCCTCGGTATTGCTCGCGGGAATGGCGGGTTCGGTGTTGCCCATTGCGGTCGCTCATGGCGAAGGTCGGGCGACCTTCGCCCCGGGACAGCTGGCACGGGCGGAGCAGTTGGGTACCGTGGCGCTGCGCTATGCGGACCATCAAGGCCAACTCACCGAACGCTACCCGGCCAACCCCAACGGCTCGCCGGCGGGAATTGCCGGGCTCACTTCCACCGATGGTCGAGTTACCATCATGATGCCCCATCCGGAACGCGTGTTTCGCACCGTCACCAATTCCTGGCGGCCGGATGGATGGGGAGAGGACGGCGCCTGGCTGCGCCTGTTTCGCAACGCAAGGGTGTTTGTGCAATGAATCAAGATATCGTCGAAGTCACACTTGAGAATGCCCGCCAGGTTCTGATCGATGAATCCCGGCACCGGCTGGTGGTGGTCGATTTCTGGGCCGACTGGTGCGCGCCTTGCAAGGCCTTGATGCCGATCCTGGAAAAGCTGGCCACCGAGTACAAAGGCCAGTTTCTGCTCGCCAAGGTGAACGCCGACCGCGAGCCGGATATCGCCGGTCAGTTCGGGGTACGCAGCCTGCCCACTGTGATCCTGATGCGCGACGGCCAGCCGGTGGATGCCTTTCAGGGCGCGCAGCCCGAAACCCAGGTGCGCCAGATTCTGGAAAAACATCTGCCGCCGGCCTGGGAAGCGGCGCTCGACGAAGCCATTGCCAAAATGCAGGCGGGCGATTTTGACGGCGCGCTGCCGCAATTGCGCACCGCCTATGAGGAATCCGGGCGCATCGATTACATCGGCCTCGCTCTGGCCCAGGATCTGATTCAACTGAATCGCTGCGACGAAGCCGAAACCGTCCTCAAGGGTATCAGTGCAGCGGGGAAGGGGCCGGATTACGACAATGTCGAGGCGTTGCTGCAAGCCCGACGCCAAGCCGCCAAGTCGCCGGAGGTCGAAGCCCTCGAGCAGCGCCTGCGCGAGCAGCCGGATAACGGCGATCTCGTACTGGAACTGGCGGGGCAGTACCGCACCGAACGCCATTTTGAAGCGGCGCTCGAACTTCTTCTGGGCTTACTGAAACGCGATCGCGAATTCGGCGAAGGCGCCGCCAAGAAAGCCTTTCTGGATACGCTGGCCGCGCTGGGCAAAGGTGATCCGATGGCGGCGCGGTTCCAGCGCCAGTTCTTCAATCTGCTGTATTAGCGCACCGGCGCGCGTCGTGGCCTGTGGGGTGGAGCCGGCGTACAAGCTCTGTTTTTATGTTCCCGCGAGCCATCTGGAGAGCGTGAAACAGGCGGTATTCGCGGCCGGCGCCGGCCGCATCGGCGCCTACGCCAACTGTTGTTGGCAGGTGCTGGGCGAAGGTCAGTTCCGGCCGCTGGTCGGCAGTAATCCCCATCTTGGCGTGCACGGCCAGGTTGAGATTGTCCCTGAATACCGGGTCGAGATGGTCTGCGCGGACGACTGTATCGTCGCCGTCATCGCCGCGCTAAGAGCGGCGCATCCCTACGAGGAACCGGCTTTCGATGTGATGCGGCTGGAGCCGCTGCCGAAGGCGTAGCCGTCGCTTGGCACGGTGCCACCATGCACTTGCTGTCGGATACTGGAACCCATGCTGGTATGAGCTATCCTTAAGCTTGGCGCGGCACGGGTTGCGCGCATCCAATAACCAGAACCGAGCGGAGGTGCGCCATGAAAGTCGATGCCCTGTTACACCACAATCTGGCCGCGGTGCCGGCGCAGGTCGCCGCGCTGGAAGCTGCCGGCTTCGCCGGGGTCCAGACCGTCGAGACCGGTCACGATCCGTTTTTCCCGTTGCTGCTGGCCGCAGAACACAGCAAGGGGCTTGATCTGACCACGGCCATTGCGGTGGCGTTTGCGCGCAACCCGATGAATCTGGCCGCCACCGGCAATGACCTCAATGGCTATTCCGGTGGACGCTTCATTCTCGGCCTGGGCTCCCAGATCCGCGCGCATATCGAGCGGCGCTTCTCGATGCCCTGGTCACAGCCCGCGGCGCGGATGCGCGAATTCATCGCGGCGATGCAGGCGATCTGGGCCAACTGGTATCAGGGTGAGCCACTGAATTTTCGTGGCGAGTTCTATCAGCACACCTTGATGACCCCGGTGTTCACCCCCAAGCCGAGCGACGCCGGTCCGCCGCGCGTGTTTCTGGCGGCGGTGGGGCCGCTGATGACCCAGGTGGCGGCCGATCTGTGCGAGGGCATGCTGGTACATCCGCTCACCTCGGTCAGCTATCTGCGCGATCACACGTTGCCCATCATCGAGGCCGGCCTGAAGCGGCGCGGCTTGTCGCGCCGCGATTTCGAACTGTCCCACGGAATGTTCGTGGTCTCGGGTGCGACCGAGGAGGCTTTTCGCGACAGCCGGCGGGCAGTGCGGGAGCGCATCGCGTTTTATTCCTCGACACCCGCTTACCGGACCGTGCTGGAAAGCCATGGCTGGGGTGATCTGCAACCGGAACTCAATAAGCTGTCCAAGCAGGGCCGCTGGGTCGAGATGGGCGAGCTGATCTCGGAGGAGATGCTCGACACTTTCGCCGTGGTCGGCGCACCGGATCGGATCGTCCCCATGATCAGCGAACGCTTCGCGGGCCTGGTGGATCGCGTCACTCTGGATTTCAGTTTTGCGCCGGCCCAATCGCGGCCTGCGTTGATCCGACAGCTGGCCGGCTGAGGTTGCGCCGGAGCAACACCGCGTCACACAGGAGACACTCCCATGCTTGTCGAGCAGATCTGGACCGGCAACGATTATCGCAATTTCAATTATCTGATCGCCTGCCCGGAAACCGGGGAGGCGCTGGCGGTGGACCCGCTGGCCCATGAGCTGTGCCTGGCGGTGGCGAAAGACCGGGGCTGGCAGATCACCCAGATCCTCAACACTCACGAGCACTTCGATCACACCGGCGGCAATGCGCCTCTGGTTGCCGCGACCGGTGCGAAAATTCTGGCGCACGCGAACGCGCACAACAGTATCCCGAATATGGATCGCGGCCTCGCGGCGGGTGACGTCATCAAGGTAGGTCGCAGCGTCGAGCTGGTGGCGCTGGACACGCCCGGGCACACGCTGTGCCACATTTGTTTGCTCGCAAAGACAGATCAGCCCGCGCTGTTCTGCGGCGATACGCTGTTCAATGCTGGCGCGGGAAACTGCCACCACGGCGGTCATCCCGTGCAGCTCTATCACACCTTTGCGGAGCAGTTGGCCAGGCTTGACGACCGCACCCTGGTGTATCCGGGCCACGATTACATCAACAATAATCTGAAGTTCACCCTCGACCGGGAGCCGGATAACGCGGCAGCCAGAGACCTGTTGACCCGGACCGAATCACAGGATCCGGCGCAGGCACTGGTTTCCACACTGGCGCAGGAGAAGGAGATCAATACCTTCTTTCGCCTGCAAAACCCGGGCGTGATCGCGCGCCTGCGCGAAGCTTTTCCCGATCTTGACGAACATCCCGATCCGCAAACCGTATTCGTCAAGCTGCGGGAACTGCGCAATAACTGGTAGCGCGATGGATCAGCCAAACAGGTCGGGCTGCTCGGCCACGATGGTCTGATAGAGCGGCTGGAAGCTGAACCAGCCGGATTGCTCGGTACCTATGGTGTCCTGCGTGAGCTGCGCAATTTCCGGGCGAATCAATTTCGGCGTGCCGGCCGCTTCTGCCAACAATTGCGCCTGACACGAACGCTCCATGGTGATGAACCACCAGACGGCGGATTCGACGCTCCCGCCCACGGTGAGCAGGCCGTGATTTTGCAGGATGCAGGCCTTGCGCTGCCCGAGGCAGCGCGCAATGCGCTGGCCCTCGGCGGGATCGAGTACCACTCCCGTGAAATCGTCGAAAACCACATGGTCCTCGTAAAAGGCGCAAGCGTCCTGGGTGAGCGGATCGAGCGGGCGTCCGAGGGATGACCAGCTCTTGCCATACACCGAATGGGCATGGGCCGCAGCCACCACATCGGGACGCGCGGCGTGGATGCTGCCGTGAATCGCAAACGCCGCGGCATTGAGCAGTCCGTGACCCTCGACCACCTCCCCGGCGTGATTCACGAGCAACAGATCAGATACTTTCATCTGCTTGAACGAAGTACCGAAGGGGTTCACCCAGAAGTGATCGGGGCGCTCGGGATCGCGGACCGTGATATGGCCGGCGGCCCCTTCGTCAAAACCGAGTTTTCCGAACAGCCGAAATGCGGCCGCCAGACGTTGCTTGCGATGCAGGCGCTCTGCCTGTGGCGATTCGAAAGTTTCGGGTTTGCCGCGGTTTTGTTGTGGTCTTATGACAGTGTAGGCGGAGTTGTTCATAGCAGGCTCCCGGCGTTGCCGATGTTCGTATCGGCCGACTATAGCAGCTTGTTGAAAAACGTCGCGAGGTGGCCAGCTGCGAGGCGCACGGCGCGCAGCGACCGAGACATATCAGATAGATAGGCGAGGGAGCGAGCACCGCGCAACGAAGCAGATGGCTGCCGCAGCAGTTTTTCAACAAGCTGTTAAAGAATATTGGAGACCAGAATAAGCGCCAGCATCACCAGCACGAGGATGCCTATGGTAAGAGCCAGGCCTTTGGTGGTTTGTTTGTCGCTAAGACTGTCCATGGTGTCGATCCTGCTTGATTGGGCAGGCACAGGATAGGGCGAGGGAGGGAAGGGCCGCATTGACGGAAATCAACGCGTGGCGCAGTCAACCCGGCTCCGGCAATACCAGGCGGGCGGTATCGGCGCGCATCCGGCGCCGGGGCAGGGCGGGGGCGGCCAGGCGCAACACTTTCGCCGCAGTCGCCCGGTAGCCGGTGAGCTTGCCGCCATAGACGGCTATGTAGCGGGGCCGACGTGAGGAATCAGCGACCAGAACCACTTCGCGACTGCGCTTGAAGACGGTCGTCGAGCCCTGCGGCAGAACACGCAGGCCGGCCATCCGTTCGGTCACCACAGGCTCCGCGACGGGAAAGTAATGGCCCAACACCCCGAGCAGGTAAGCCTCTTCGGCCGGTGTCGCCTGCGCTTCATCCGGATTGCCATGGAACAGCGTCTCCGTGGTGCCGAGCAGAGATTTGCCCTGCCAGGGGAGGAAGAAGACTGCGCGGCCGTCACTGGGCGATTCCAGGTAGTAACAGCGATCTGCCACCGGACTGGAAAGCACCAAGTGTGCCCCCTGAACCAGATCAAAAGCCGGCCGCGGCGGCGTTGGATGAACGGTGGCGGCGACGCTGTCCACCCAGGGGCCGGCGCAGTTGACCAGGATGCCCGCGTGAACCAGAAGCCGCTCGCGCCCCTTGACGATCTCCAGTTCCCAGCCGGCGTTGACGCGCTCGGCGCGCTGCATTTTGGCCGGGCAGGCAAGAGTGGCGCCCAGATCGGCCGCGGAAGCCACGACCGCTTCGGTGAGACGGCGATCATCGGTGCGTGCGTCGCAATAGCGGAACAGGGCTTGCAGCCCGTTGCGGCGCAGCCCGGGAAAGTCGGTGCCCTGCGGAACGGGCAGGGTTGCGAAGGCGCATCGGCGACCAAAGCCGGCGAGCGCCCAGTACAGCGTCAGCCCGAGATACAACTGCCAGGATCGGTAGCGCGATTCCCGATAGACGGGAATGTGAAACTCGGCGCTGTGGACCAGGTGCGGCGCGATACGCAGCAGCGTTGCACGCTCCCGGAGACTTTCCCGCACCAGGCCTAGCGCGCCGCTTTGCAGGTAGCGCAGACCGCCGTGGATCAGCTTGCTGGATTTGCTCGAAGTGCCCGCGCCCCAGGCGTCGCGCTCGATCAACAGCACGGAATGACCTGCTGCGGCCGCGGCCTGAGCGACGCCAGCGCCCTGGATGCCGCCGCCGATCACCACGATGTCGTATTGGTTGGTGCGGTCCGTCAACTGTGGGCTCAAAGCGCGTGCCGGGCGAGGGCCTGAATCATGCTGCCGATATCGAAGGTTTCGACCTTGTCGGCGCCGCGCCGGAACCAGTCGATCGCGGTTTGGGGGCAGTCGATCTCATACAGCACGACCTCGGGTACGATCTGGTTGAGGTCGGCGCGTGCCGGCACCTTGCGATAGTTGCAGAACAGCACCTCAGGTCCAATCGCTGCGACTGTCTGGCTGCGGCTATCCGACCAGCGTTCAAGCACCAGCCCGTTGCGCTGCCAGCCCTGCGCCCGGGCGTGGGCGATAACCTCAAAGGCGAAGCTGATGAGCACGCACTGAGACGCGACCGGAGCCAGGCAATCCGCAATGATCCGGTAGCACTGTTCGATGCCGGCGAAAGCCAGGGCCTCGTGCTTGATTTCGATGTAGGCGGTGACGCCGGGATGGGCCGCCAGCAGCTCGACCAGCGCCGTCAGCGGCGTGATGCGGTTGGCGAAGAAGGTGGCGGCAAAGCGTTTGGGCTCGTGGGCGGGCAGCGCCAGCAACTGCGCCAGGGTCAGCTGGTCGACGCGCCCCCGTCGACCGCTCACCCGCGACAGCGTCGCATCGTGGTAGAGCACGGGTTGTCGATCGGCGCTCAGTTGCACATCGGTTTCGATGGCCCGGGCGCCCGCGGCAATGGCTTCGCGATAGGCCAGCAAGGTGTTTTCAGGGTAGTGCCGTTGATAGCCGCGATGGGCGACCAAGCGATCCTGCAACATCCCGAAAAATCTCCCGCGCCTGCTGGCCTGTGCCGGCTGCTTAACTGAGGCTGCCCATGTGCAGCGCGACATCCAGCATCCGGTTGGTGAAGCCCCATTCGTTGTCGTACCAGCTCATCACCTTGGCCTGACGTCCGCTGACGCTGGTGTGGTTGACATCGAAAATACTGGACGCGGGATTGTGGTTGAAATCGATGGAGACCAGTGGCAGCTCGTTGCAGGCGAGGACACCAGCCCAGGCGCCGGCGGCGGCTGCGCGCATGAGCTGGTTGATTTCGTCCGCGGAGGTGTCGCGTTGCGCGGTGAAGTGCAGGTCCACCAGCGAGACGTTGGCCACCGGCACGCGCAGCGCCATGCCGGTGAGCTTACCGGCGAGTTCCGGCAGGACCAGACCGACGGCGGCCGCGGCGCCGGTATGGGTCGGAATGATGGATTGCAACGCGCCGCGGGCGCGGTAGAGATCGCCATGCGCCTTGTCCAGCAGTTGCTGGTCGTTGGTGACGGCATGAATGGTGGTCATCGCACCCTGTTCGATACCGACGGCCTCGTGCAGGATCTTGGCGACGGGCGCCAGGCAGTTGGTGGTGCAGGAGGCATTCGAGACGATGGAGTCGGCGGCGGTAAGCGTCTGGTGATTTACTCCGTAGACCACCGTCCGGTCCGCATCGGCGACCGGATGGCTCGCCAGCACCCGGGGCGCGCCCGCATCCAGATGGCCGGCGAGCTCGGCGCGTCGTTTGAACTTGCCGGCGCATTCCAGCACCAGGTCGACGCCAAGTGCGCGCCAGGGCAGATCAGCGGGGTTTTTGTGGGCAGACACCGGGATCGCGCGGCCGTTGACGACCAGCGTACTGTCGGTGCTCTCTACGCTGCCGTGAAAGGGGCCATGGGTCGAATCCACCCGTGTCAGGTGCGCCATCATCGCGAGGTCGGTAAGGTCGTTGATGGCGACAATTTCCAGCTGCTTTTCCAGGCCGCGCTCGCTGATCGCACGCAGAACACAGCGGCCGATACGGCCGTAACCATTGATGGCAATTCGCATGATCCACTCCTGGCTAAGACAGACCGCTCATAGCGGTTCTGGATGACGACTGCCGATCATATACGCACAACCGTGTCAGTCTGGTGAAAGTTGGTCCGGCAGCAAATGCCCTTTGGTGCGTTTGGAGCGGATATAGCGCAGATTGTGTTTGGTGATGCCCGACACCAGGGGCACGACCTCCGACACTTTCTGCCCTCCACGCTCCAGATCCGCGCGCTTGTGGGGATTGTTGGACAGCAGACGCACGGGTCGATCCGACAACAGGTGTCGCAATACGACGGCGGCGTCGGTGAAGTCCCGCGAGTCCTCCGGCAGGCCGAGGCTCACATTGGCCTGAAAGGTATCCTGGCCGGCATCCTGGAGCAGATAGGTGATGGCCTTGGCCCAGAGACCGATCCCGCGTCCTTCGTGACCGGACATATACACCACGGCGCCAGCGCCGGCCGCCAGCATCTGCTCGAACGCCGCGGCGAGTTGCGGGCCGCAGTCGCAGCGCATGGAGCCAAAAATATCGCCGGTCAGGCAGCAGGAATGAACACGGACCAGGGGATTTTTGGCGTGGGTGAAGCCGGGCAGGGCAAACACCGAATTCACCGACATGTTGGCTTGGAGCAGTTCGCGAAACGCGGCGCTCGCGCCGTCGGTTACCTGACCTGCGGCATCCAGCACATGCGCAAGTTCGACCCGGCGCACGAAGGGATACCATTCGAGCGGGACTTCCTGACCGTGGATCAGCCGGGGGATGGTCACCGGACCGAGCACCGAGATAAAGGGCTGGCCGTCCTTGTCGATGATGCGACCGTCGGCGTCGAGATCGATCAACTGATGCTTGGCGATCAACTGTTCACGAATGCTGGGATCTACATAGCTGAACACATTGGAATCCTGAGAAAGAGAAGCAGGGTCGGTTCAAGTCGCGTTCGGTTGGAGCTGCGTCCGGAGGTGTCTGTGTTATCGCGCGCCGGACGCGGCAGTTTCCGCAGCTTCCAGGGTTTGCAGAATCAGTGTGTTGATGGTCATCGGACCGACGCCGCCGGGGACCGGCGTGTAGGCGCTCGCGCGCGCTGTGAGCGCACTCAATTCGATATCGCCGACTCCACCGGGATGATAGCCCGCATCGACCACTACGGCATTGTCACGAACCCAGTCCCCGCGGATAAATTCCGGCTTGCCCACCGCGCCCACCAGGATGTCGGCGTTGCGGATTATCGCGGGCAGGTCGCGCGTGTGGGAGTGGCAAATCGTCACGGTGGCGTTGGCGTTCAGCAGCATCATCGCCATGGGTTTGCCCAGAATGGCGCTGCGCCCGACCACCACCGCGTGCTTGCCGGCGAGCGGAATTTCGTAAGCGGCAAGCAGACGCATGATGCCTCTTGGCGTCGCCGAGCCGTAGGCGGGGGCGCCCATGGCCATGCGGCCGAATCCCAGACAGGTGACGCCGTCCACATCCTTGCGCGCCGCGATGGCGTCAAAACAGCTGCGTTCATCGATCTGCGCTGGCACCGGGTGTTGCAGCAGAATCCCGTGGCAGTCGGGGTTGGCGTTGAGCTCCTCGATGCTGGCGAGCAGCTGCTCCGTGGTCGTCGCACTGGGCAGCTCGATGGCCCGGGAGGTCATGCCCACGCGCGCGCAGGCATTCTGTTTCATCCGTACATAAGTGGCGGAAGCGGGATCATCGCCAACCAGAATGGTGGCGAGAATCGGGCGATGACCACCGTTCAACGCGATCAACTGGGCTACGCGGCCGGCGATTTCAGTTTCGGAGCGCGCCGCCAGCGCCTTACCGTCCAGTATTCTTGCCGACATCTGTCTTGCCTCAGGCATACTTCGCCATGCTATTTTACACCGGCGACAACCACGCCGGGTTTGCGGTCCTGCGCCAGCAGGTGGCGGACGTACAAATTGACCGCTTTCGGGGGCGCGCGTATGATGCCGCCTCGCTCCGGCGAGGCTTATTCGGGGAATAGCGCAGTCTGGTAGCGCGCCTGCTTTGGGAGCAGGATGTCGGGGGTTCGAATCCCTCTTCCCCGACCAGTTTCGATGTCCAGCCTGGCATCGGGATACTGCCGGTGGACAGCGCAGTAACCTTATGCGCCCGTAGCTCAGCTGGATAGAGCAACGGCCTTCTAAGCCGTGGGTCGCAGGTTCGAGTCCTGCCGGGCGCGCCAACCCAGGCGGGGCGACCAGCGCAGTCGCCGGGCTGGTCCGCGCCGCGCGACGTCAGTGCATACGGGGGGCACCCCCTGAAGATCGATGGTGGCTGTAGCTCAGTTGGTAGAGCACAGGATTGTGATTCCTGTGGTCGCGGGTTCGAGCCCCGTCAGCCACCCCATTTTTTGACTTCCTGATTGCATCCCTCCGCCATCGCTGTGGTCCGGGTTGCCGTTGAACCGTCAATGCCGATCCCGACACCACTTCGGTTACCCGATCCCCAGCACGGCCTTGATCTCCTCCCGGATCATGGTGACTTCTGCCTCACTGTAAGCGGCGGTGGTCTTCAGGTGTCCCCACACCGGCAGTGGCCAGCAGGCGTCGCCCGCGTGGCGTCCGACCACATGCAAATGGAGCTGGGGCACCAGATTCCCGATTGCGGC